>JAITVZ010000083.1 GCA_031285505.1 Propionibacteriaceae bacterium | reverse complement strand
TCGGCGCCATCCATGACAGCATGGGCCACATCCGAGGCTTCAGCCCGGGTCGGACGCGGCGATGAAATCATCGATTCCAGCATTTGCGTGGCGACAATCACCGGCTTGGCCCAGGTACGGGCGGCATGAATGATCCTCTTCTGAGCCAACGGCACATCTTCAAAGGGCAGTTCCACTCCCAAATCACCCCGGGCCACCATGAAGGCGTCGAAGGCATCAATGATGGCATCCAAGTTATCCAAAGCTTGGGGCTTTTCAATCTTGGCGATGATCGGAATAGTCAGGCCAACCTCTTCCATGACCGCCTTGACCAGGCGCACGTCTTCAGCTGAGCGGACGAAGGACAAGGCAACCATGTCCACGCCCTGGGCCAAGCCCCAGCGCAGGTCATCGGCGTCTTTTTCGGACATGGCCGGCACATTGACAGCCACACCCGGCAAATTGATCCCCTTGTGGTCGGAGACCGGCCCTCCAACCACAACCTTGCAAACCACGTCGGTATCAGTCACCGACGTAGCTTCCAACTGCACCTTGCCATCATCAATCAGGATCGAGTCACCGACGGACACATCTTGGGGCAAGCCAGCGAAGGTTGTTCCACAAATCTGTTGGTCACCGGGGACATCGCGATTGGTGATGGTGAATGTGTCGCCAGGGGTCAAAGTCACTGGCCCATTGGCGAATGTTGCCAAACGAATCTTCGGTCCTTGAAGGTCGATGAAAACCGAACAAGCCTTGCCGGTGGCCTGGCAGGCAGCCCGAAGCTGAACGATATCTTGTTCGTGTCCAGCATGGTCCCCATGGCTCATGTTGATGCGGGCAACATCCATCCCAGCATTCAGCAACTCACTTAAACGCTCCACCGAAGCAGTAGCTGGTCCCAGGGTGACAACTATTTTGGCTCTACGCATGTCTCTACTGTAGCCCACGAAGCAACAACCTTTCATTCTTTAACCACCTTGTCAGAAGGTAGTTCATTGGCATAAAACCTAGTCTCGCAACTGAGCCAGTGCTGATGCTAAGTCGCCGGCTGGCGCCGAGTGAAAATGCATCACATCGCCCGATCGTGGGTGGTCAAAGGACAATTCTACGGCATGGAGCCACTGGCGATTGATTTTTAAGAGATTTGCCCGGGTGGGGTCGGCGCCATAGAGGGTGTCACCGATCAAGGGGTGGCCAACGGCCGCCATGTGGACCCTGATCTGGTGAGTCCGCCCCGTCTCCAAGTTGATCCGCAGCAGGCTGCTAGCGGCCAACCGCTCAAGGGTTTGATAATGCGTCACTGCTGATCTACCGCGCCGCTGATCGATCATCATCTTCCATTCGCCAGTCCGAACATGGCCGATCGGTGCGTCAATGGTGCCAGCCGGAGGAACCGGATAGCCCTGAACGAGTGCCTGATAGATTTTGGTGACTCGGTGATCAGTGAAGGCTTGTTTCAGGGCGTCATAAGCCAGGACTGAGCGAGCCAGCACCATCAGACCGGACGTGCCGACATCAAGCCTGGAAACGACACCGGGACGTTCGGGTGGACCAGCCGGGCAGGGAGCAAAACCGGCCGCAGCCAAATGCTCCACCACCGATGGCCCCTCCCAGCCCAACGATGGGTGCGCGGCCACGCCGGCAGGCTTGTCAACCACTATCAAATCAGCATCGCTGAAGACGATTCGCAAATCGCCCACCAGGGCGGGGCGAACCTCGACCGCCCGTGGCTCGGTCAACGCCAGCTCAATCATCGCTCCAGCTTGAAGCTTGGTGGCCTTGTCGATAACCGCACCGTTCATTTGCAGATCACCGACCAAGCAGGCTTGCTCCACCTGGGATCGCGACACGCCAAACAGTCGAGCCACACCCAGATCAGCCCGCAAACCGGCCAATCCCTCCGGAATCAGAGCAATTGGCATCAGCTAATCGGATCGATCGGAGGATCGGCTGCCCCGGCTGAAGACGAGGCCTCAGGCTGTCGATCGGAACGGCGACCGCGCCAATCCACATGCCACCAGACCGCATCCAGAACGATCAATATGGCTGCTGTGGTCAGGAAAATATCGGCCACGTTGAAGACGGCGAAATACTTCACCGAAAGGAAATCGACCACGTAACCGCGCCATGGCGCTGGCGGTTGGGCCAATCGATCCCAGAGGTTGCCAGCAACACCGGCCAGGCCCAGGCCGACAATAACCGCCCACAGCCATGACTGAACCCGCGGCACGACGAAAACCAGCACTACGACCAGCACCACCGCCGCCAGAACGGCAAAGACCACTGTCATTCCAGTCCCAGTCGAAAAGGCGGCACCTGGGTTATGCAGCAAGCGTAATTGCAGCCAATCACCCAACAAATCGCGCGCCCGCCCGTCAACCAACTTTGTCAGAGCTAGATATTTGGTCCAACGATCAATCAGCAAGCCAACCAACGCGACAGCGAACAGGGCGACCAGCGGAGCCAGGCGGCGCCGCCGACTCATGAACGCCTTTCGCGGCGCTGCTTACAACTGACGCACATCGTCGCCCGAGGGAAGGCTTGCAGCCTGGCTTTGCCGATCGGCTGGCCACAGACCTCACAGGTTCCATAATCACCCTGGTCGAACAGCTTGAGTGCCAGTTCTGACTGTTCAAATAGTTGACGAGCATTGGCCGCCAAAGACATCTCCTGGTCGCGTTCGAAGTTGCTGGATCCGACATCAGCTGGGTCCCGGCCGGTGACCTCACTGCCCTCTGTCAGCAGCTCGTTCAACTCTTGTTGGGCCTGCTGATACTTTCGTTGAAATGATGCCACATCATCGCTCAGCTGCTGGCGGACCTCAGCCAGCTCCTCAGCCGTCCAGGGATCCTCGCTTGGACCCACCGGAATATTACTCGGCATGTGACGCTGCTTGTCCCCCGTTGACCCGGCTGCCACTGCTACCTCCCTCATAGGATTCCACTTTCGTGAGGATACTGTAGCGGTCGTATCCGAAAAGACCAAGCTGATCAGCCTTCAAGCAGAGCATCCAATCGCGGTGTGGTGCTGGTGGTGTCTGCGCTCCACTCCATGGCGGTCCGCCCGGGAGTTTGCAGCAATTCCGGAATGTCGTCCGGCGCGAATTGGGCGGCATCGAGTCGGTCCACCTGCGTCTTGAGGTACTGCGACATGGTCGTACGGTAGCTCTTCTCATAGGTTTTCAAACGCTCGACCTTGGCGAACAGCACGTCGCGCTCATTCTCCAGCATGCCAAAGACTTCGGTGCGCCGGTTGGCGATCTCCGAATCAATCGTCGCTGCGCGCTGTTGAGCCTCTTGGACCAAGCGCTCGGCATTGGTACGAGCATCACGATCCAAGGTCTCGGCCCGCTCTTGAGCCTCCGCGGACAACTGGGCAGAAGATTCGGTCGCCTTACGCAACATTTCTTCGGCTGAGAACTGGGCCTCAGATTTGACCTGGGAGGCGTGGGCATCGGCTTCAGACTTGACGCGTCCAACGTATGATTCAGCTTCTTCACGTTGCTGGCGCAACTCTTCGTCGACCGTTTGGCGCCGGCGCGTGGCTTCGGCTGTAGCCTCACTGACCAGGTTGTCGGCCTGTTCGGTAGCCAACTGAACCAAGCGAACCACCGCTGAACTGGCATCCGGCGAGGTCGTGACGGTGATGTTGGACTGGTCGGCTTGAGGATTGGTGCGCGCCGAGGCCATGACTCGCTCCAACTGCTCACGCAGCTGGTGATTCTCGCCCGTCAACTGGGTGACTCGCTCAGCCGCCCCTGAATTCCGCTGGGCCTCCGCCAATTGATTCTTGGCGTCCACCAACGCCGATTTGGCCTCGGCCAAGGCCGCGCGTGTCTGGGCCAACTCCCGCGCCTGGGCGTCCGAATCCCCGCTGTTGACAACTGATGGCCCTGAATTAGCTGATTGGGCCTTGGCGAGATCAGCCTGCAGACGGCTGATTTGAGCCCTTTGATCGCTGATTTCCTTATTGCTTCGCGACAGACTGCCGCGCAACTCATCGACTTCACGGGAATCCGCCCCACCGGCTTGACTACCCGCTTTGGCTCGTAACCCATCGTTCTCAGCTGTCAGTGTCTGCAAGGTCTCCTCGACCTTGTCCACGAAGATGTCGACATCGGTCACCTCATAGCCGTTGCGACGGGCAATGTGGAAGCGCGTCTTGCGGACCTCGTCGAGAGTCATTGTCATGGAACTTGCCCTTTCAGCGTGACAGTTGTTTCAATCCTGAGAAAAAGATAAGTAAGGCCAGACTACCGCAGGACTCGATGATGCTCAATCCAGGGCAGACGATCTATGTTTCAAGGATAGCGGCGCATTAGAAGAATACCCAGCGTACCAGCCATTGAGCTATCATAATAAGCACAAACACCGCTAAAAAGGCCAAGTCAAAGGCAACATTGCCAAGTCTCAACGGTTTAATGAACTTCCTGAAAAAACGAATCGGTGGATCAGTGATGGTGTAGCAAGATTCAGCTAAGACCAAAAGCAGTCCGCGAGGGGTCCAACGCGGTGCGAACATGCGTACCCAGGATAAACAGGCGCGAAACAACATCACCCAGCCATAAAGACTTAGGGCCCACCACAGAATCCACCCCACTAAAGCCACGATCACTCCCCCAGATGATGGCTTTCAGCCAGCTGAGAGCGCATCTGTTTGGTCAGCTCCAACCAAGCTGGGCCGACTAAATAAACCGTGTCTGTGATCGGCGTCAGTCGCCCGCCTGTGACAAAGGTCATCCCCCCGCAAAAGTCGATCATTCGCTGATGGTGGCTATCTTTCAGCCGGGTCAGGTTGAGTATCACGGGCAGGCCTTGCTTGAACGACTCGCCAATGGCAGCTGCCTCGGCGAAATCCATCGGCGTGTACAGCACCCACTCGGATACAGGCACTGATCGACTGGGAGCCGGGCTGGTGCGGCGCGAATCAAGGGCGGTGATTGATCCGGCATTGACCGGTGCAGTGGCCGCTGCGCTGGCTGGTCGGCTCCGGCGACCGGGGGCAGGTGATG
>JAITVZ010000042.1 GCA_031285505.1 Propionibacteriaceae bacterium | reverse complement strand
AATCGACGCCGCCGGCATCGGAATACCTCGGCCTGACCCCGCCAGCGCAGCCGGTTTCCCCGACGCCCGCTGTCCCAGCTCAGCAGGCTGCCACCGGGCCGGTCTCCCGATCGCCTCAGACACCGGCTCCATCTGCCGTTCAGGCGCCGCCGCCCACAGCTGGCTATACGCCGGCCCCGTCTGTCAGCGCCGCGGCGTCGCCGGACTTCGGCTATGTCCCGACCCCGAATTATGCGGTTGGAGGCACGAATTTCGGCCAGTCAGCCCCGGCAGACCCGCCAGTCGGCGCCGGTTTCGGTGACGAGACTTACGAAACCTACGACCCGAACCGCACCTATACTCCCTCAGCCGCGCCCGCTGCTGCGGCGATGGGTTATGGCCAAACCCCGCCCCCTGGCCAAACCCTGCCCGGATATGGCACGGGCGGCCCGGCTGCCTATGGCACCCCTCCGGCTGGTGCGTATACCCAACCTCCCATCGGCAATGTCGGCTCAGTGCCACCGCCGTATCAACCCACTGATCAGTATGGCCAACCGATCCCGCAAGCCGGACCGGTGGCCTATGGCAGTGCCTATCCGGTGGTGGCCACGAACAGCCTGACACCACTGATACCGGGGTCGGTCGTTCAAACTGCCTATGGCCCGCGGCTAGTTGGAGGCAAATCGAAACTGGCGGCTGGTCTGCTTGGCATCTTCCTCGGTGGTCTGGGTGTGGGCCGTTTCTATCGTGGTTTCGTCGGCCTGGGCATCTTGCAGATTCTGGCCAGCTTGTTCTTTGGTGCTGGCGTGATCTGGGGCTTCATCGAAGGCATCATTGTCTTGGTTTCGCAGCCGGGCAGCCCATCTTCGCTCGACTCAGAGGGGAACCTGTTGCAGTGATCATGGGTGCCGCTCCACTGGGATGACCAGGGGTGCCAGCCGGTTGCCAGCCGTCACCCAAGATCAGTGATGTTCTCGTGCTTCCGGAAGAGGGTTGATTTCCCGTGCTCTGATGGTGACTGGCCCTCAGTCGGACGCCGACGGCACCTCGCAGGCCGTTGACGGCATCAGCCTGGCCCCGCCACAAAGCTGGGAGACCGCCTGGGTGGATCACTTGCAAGCAGCTGGTGAATTGGATTGGACCCGACCGCTGAGCGATGTGGCTGGTGCAGCTGCCCCACAAGCTTTGACGATGACGGCCGACGGCCGTTGGTGATCAATCGGCCGTTTGATCGATGATCGCCGAACCGATCACTCGGCTGCCGTCGTAAAAGACGGCGCTCTGGCCGGGGGCGATGCCATAGGCCGGGCTGGTCAAGCGGATCGACAAGCGCGGGTTGGCCAACAGCGCCGGGGTCATGTCGTCCCCGATCGGCGGTTGGGCTCCAGCAGCGGCGCTCGTCGATGACGCCGCCGTCCTGACCGACTCAATGGCCGATGTGACCGGGGCATCGAGCAGCGGCGCGACCACAGCTGGAATCTCGCCAGAATGGGCCCGCAGTTGAACGGTCACGTTCATCGCCTGGCTGATCGGCTGGTCACACCAACGCGGATTCACCCCGATCAAGCTGGTCACTCGCAGATCGTCATGGCTGCCGACGCGCACCAGATTGGCGTCGACATCCAAGCCGGTGACATAGCGGGGCCGGCCATCAGCCGCGGGGCGACCGAGGTGGAGCCCCTTGCGCTGTCCGATGGTGTAGGCGAAGACGCCGTCATGTTGGCCGATCGTCTGACCATCCTGATCGACGATCATCCCCGGGGCTCGCCCGAGTTTGTCGTGCAACCAACCGGCGGTGTCACCGTCGGGGATGAAACAAATGTCATATGAATCAGGCTTTTGGGAGATGCGCAGGCCACGGCGGGCCGCCTCGGCCCTGATGGCAGGTTTGTCGGAATCCCCCAGCGGGAAATAGGAGTGGCGCAACTGCTCTTGAGTGAGCACGCCTAAAACGTAGCTTTGATCCTTGGCCTGATCAAGGCCGCGATGCAACTCGATGATTGACCCCTGATCGGTCTCGCGGGTGATGACGCGGGCATAGTGGCCAGTGATCACCCCGTCGAAACCCAGCCGCAACGCCCGATCGCACAAAGCGGCGAACTTGATGCGCTCGTTGCAGCGCAAACAGGGGTTGGGCGTGCGACCGGCGCGGTATTGGTCGATGAAGTCGGTGATCACCTGGTCAGCGAATTCGGTCGAGAAATCCCAAACGTAGAAGTCCAAGCCCAAGGCGTCGGCCACCCTACGGGCGTCATTGGCGTCTTCCAAAGAGCAGCAGCCGCGGGACCCAACCCGATTGGCTAGAGGGCTGCGGGACAAGGCCATATGGACGGCAGTGACTTCGTGGCCAGCGTCGACCATCCGCGCCGCTGCCACCGCCGAATCGACCCCACCCGACAGGGCTGCCACCAAGCGCGCCATCAGTTGCCTGCCGCCGATGTGCTGCTGGGGGAGTCGAGGGCAGGGGGGGTGGGGTCGCAGGTTGGTGAGGTGTCGAGAGAACCGGGGGTCACTGGGGTATCCGGATAAGCGCAGGCCGGTTGGGTGGGGGAGCCAGACGAGTCGTCGCCAATCTGAACCGGCGCTGGGGATTGCGCCGATGTGTTGGCGGCGAGTGAGGCGGCACGCACTTGGTGGTTGCCGGAGCCAGGTGAAGTGGCCGGGGAGCCGGAGTCAAGTGAGTTGGCAGCGGCTGGCGTGTTGGTGCCAACAGAAGCTGGCCTGTGTAGTGGCGGCAGTGCCGTAGCGGTACTGTCCGGCCGGGTCGCTTGTCTCAGGCGGGCGACCAACACCGGCAGGGCCTCTTCCAAAGCGGCCAGGTCGTCCATCGATGAATCCCAGCCAAAGGAGAAGCGCAACCCCGACAGGGCTTCGGTTTGTGTCAGCCCCAGTGCCATCAGACCTTCGCTGGCCTGGGGCACTCCGGCGGTGCAGGCAGCCCCAGTGGAGACTGACAGGCCGGCTTGGTCGAGCAGCACCATCAGATCCTGACCGATCAGGCCGGGGAAGAGGGCATAGGTGATCGCCGGCGACCGCGGCAGCTCGCGCCCGATGATGACCGCGCCAACGCCATCGAGCAGCTCGGTCAGGCGATCCTGCAATGCCTGTAGTCGGGCCATCTCGCTGGATTGTTGCTCAGCCAACTCAGCGAAGGCGGCGGCAAAGGCTGCCACCAGTGGGGTGGGGATGGTGCCCGAGCGGTGACGATTCTCTTGACCGCCGCCGTAATTGATGGCCGTCAGTGGCCACTGGCTCGGCCAGACCAGTGCGCCGATGCCCATTGGTCCGCCTAATTTGTGGGCAGACAACGAGAAAGCGGTCTGGGGTTGGCAGACATCGGGGCGGAACAATTGTTTCGTCGTCGAGCGGCGAGCTGCACTGTTCTTGCTGGCGGCAGTCTCGGTTTGGTCAAAGGCAGTCCTGCCATTGCCCGACCATCTGGCTGCTGGGTTGGGGTCCTTCTTGTCGGCCTGGCTGAAACAAGCAGCCAGGCCCAACGGGTCTTGGACCCGATCACTGTGGAAGCCGACCCCGGCCTGTGCCGCCGCCGCTGCCAAGCGGTCAACTGGTTGGATGATGCCAGTCTCGTTGTTGACGCTGATCACCGAGACCAGTGCCAAGTGATCGGCCTCCAGGCGGATCAGATCGGCTGCGGCGGCGGTGTTGATGCGCCCGGCCTCGGTCAGGGGCGTCAGGATCAACTCAAAGCCTTCATCGACCAGTTGATGGGCGGCGCCGAGCACGGCGTGATGCTCCAAGGGTGACGTCATGATCAAGCGACGGTCGGGATCGGCACAGCGGGCGGCCCTGGCCCCACCGATCAACGCCAAATTGTCCGCCTCGGTGCCACCAGAGGTGAAGGTGATTGTCGTTGGGTTGACCGACAATAGATCGGCAATCGTCTCGCGGGCCGACTCGACGATCCGCCGGGCAGCTCGGCCAGCGGCATTGACCGCCGATGGATTGCCAGGGTGCTGGGCCGCGTCCAGCCAGGCCTGACGGGCCACCGGGCGCAGTCGTCCATTGGCGGCATGATCCAGGTAATGGGGGGTGGTGGCGGGCATGCGCCCATTGTCCCACGATCAGGCAAGAGCCGGCGAGGCCATAACTGGCTAGACTCATTGTGGAATATTTGAGCACCATGCCTGGAGGACCAATGTCGAATAGTTACCCGCCCGCCGATTCCAATCCTTACGCTGCCCAGCCTTATGGCGCCGCGCCGGGCGGCGTTGCTCCGGTTGATCCCTTCGCCCCTCAAGCGCCCATGGCCCCGGCGACCCCGGCAGCGCCGATGGCTCAGCCAGTGGCGCCGGCCGTGGCTCCCCCCGCCGCACCAGTGGCACCGGCCGTGGCTCCCCCGGTTGCCCCTCCTGTCACGCCAGTCACCCCGCCTGCTCCCCTGATCAATTCAGCTGCTGCTCCGGCAGCGCCGATGATGCCTCCGGCGGCCCCAGCCCCGGCTTGGACCAACCAGCCGATGACGGCCCCGCTCAGCCGACCGTCATCAATCGACAGCATCGCCGGCGGAAAATTGACCGACCGCAAGACCTGGATCACGGTTTTGAAGGTGGCCGCCTGGTTGTTGACCATCCTCGGTTTCATCTACGGCATCATCAGCTGTGTCGCCCTGAGCAGCGACTCCTACTTCAATGAGGGCGATGTCGGCGCCGGCATCCTGTCGATGCTGACGATTTGGGTTGGTTGTTTCATTGGCACAGCGGCTTTGTTGGTGTTGGCCAACGCCGCTGAGGATCTGGCCGCCATCCGTCGCCAAGGTGAGACCCGGCGCTGATTGGCTTGGCAGCCTGCTGGCACTGGCGGCACAAGGATTGATTCCCAGGGCTGGCCGTCAGACAGGCCTCGATGGTTTGGGATCAAGCAATTGGTCGCCTGAACCAATGGTCAGGCCGCTTGGCTGCTGGTCCGAACAGGATCGATAGAGACTTTGTCGGCGCAAGGCCCGAAGGAGAAGCATCATGGATAAGAAGCGCATCCTCTTTTTGTTCTCGGACACCGGTGGGGGCCATCGGGCCGCCACCAACGCCATCATTGAGGGCTTGGAGTTGGGCCACCCCGGTGAATTCGACTGCACCATGGTCGACTTCCTCAAGTACTACTCGCCAAGGCCGTGGAGCTTCGCGCCCGAGATCTATCAACCCCTGTCACACGCCAGTGCGGTTTGGAAGATGTCCTACGAGGCCGCCAATTCGTCGAGTCGCAGCAAGGCCGCCAACCGCTTGGCCTATCCGATGTTGAAGAAGGGGGCCCGACGAATGCTGGCCGAGCACCCCGCCGATATGGTCGTCTCGGTTCATCCGATGGCCAACTGGGTCTTGCCAAGAGCGATGCGCCATCATCCGGTGCCTTTCGTCACCGTGGTCACCGACATGGTTTCCACTCACGCCTTTTGGTATTCCAATCTGGCTGACTTGATCATCGTGCCCACGCCAGAGGCCCGAAATCGTGGCATTCGCCTGGGCATCAATCCGGCCCGGTTCCAAGTCATTGGCCAACCGGTGTCGCCGATCTTCGGTGAGTTGACCGCCAGCAAGTCCGAATTGCGCCAAGAGTTGGGCTGGGATCAGAAGGCGACTGTGGTGCTGTTGGTAGGCGGTGGCGACGGTATGGGACCGATGCGCCGGGTGGCCAAGGCCATCAACAAGGCTGAGTTGCCCGTGACCTTGGTGGTGGTCTGTGGGCGAAACAAGGACCTGCGGCAGGAGCTGGAGGCGGTCGATTGGCGCATCCCCCATCAGCTGCTTGGCTTCACCGACGAGATGCCGCGGTTGATGAAGGCTAGCGACATCTTTCTGACCAAGGCCGGGCCCGGCTCGATTTCGGAGGCCTTCATCTCCGGTCTGCCGATCATCATGTATGCCTGTCTGCCCGGCCAGGAAGAGGGCAATGTCGATTACGTTCTGGATGGTCAGGCGGGTTTGTGGGCGCCGGATCGGCGAGCGGTGGTTGATGCGTTGAGCTACTTGATCGATGATCCGATCGCCCGAGTCGGCATGACTGCTGCTTCGAAAGGTCTGGCTCGCCCCGATGCTGCTCGCCAGATCGGCGACGCTCTGGTCGCCCAGTTGGCGGCCGGTTGCAGCCATCTGCCGGAGGGTTGCGACCCCGAGGATTGAGCGGTTGAGATAGAAAAGGCCCCCGCATACCCGGAAGAGCTCCCTTACCTTTGCTGCCTTCCGGCCCTGGAGGAATTGGGGGAGGTACCGCCATGCGGGGAACCGATGACGAGTCTAGCGCAGTGACCGCTGCCGCCGCCAACGTCCGTGCCAGTGCGCGTTCCGGGGCGGAACACCAGCTGTCAGTGTGACGGTGGGCCCTGGCGCAACCAAGCCGTTTATGTCTACCTAGCTGATCGATGCCAGCTACGCAGTGATGAAATCAAGCCCCACATTGCCAGACGATCGCTGATTAAGATGCCAATACGGGGGAGCGGTGTCTTTGTTTGCACGCGACTTGGGATGGGGTGCTCCGTGAAGCCGTCTACTCATTTGCTGGCTGGGGTCAGCGCAGCTGCCATGATGATTGCGGCCTTCGCCGGAACGGCGGTGCCGGTCAGCCAGGCGACTGTGCCGACGGCGCCAGCTGGCTCATCAGTCATCACTGTCAAGGTCGGCGGTGTTCGCACCTCGTCGACCCAGGTCACGCCGTTGGCCGGCGTCACCCTGCAACTGCACAATGGGGGAAAATCCAACTCCGTTGGCGCGCCGGTGACCGATTCTTGGGGCAGCTGCACCTCCGACGCCCAAGGTGACTGTAGTTTCATCGTTCCTGACACCGCTGTCGGTGGCGCCAATTACAACAACCGTTTCTATATCGAGCAGACCGGCGGCGCGCCGAGTGGCTGGTACGAGAACACCACCATCGACACATCATCCGACATGAAGGACTCGACTTACCTGATGCGCACCGGCGCGGAGTTGTGGGCCGGCAAGACCTACACCTCGACCGCTGATTTTCCGATCACGCCATCGGGCGGCCGCTCATCCAACGGCATCTGGGCCGAGTCTCTGGCCAACCCGGCTTTGCCACCGCAGTGCGGCATCAACGCTGCCATCATCATGGACCTGTCGGCCTCGGTCAACCTCGGTGGACCTGGCGGCTCGAGCGCCTTGCCACAATTGAAGGCGGCCGCTTCGGGTCTGACCGATGCCCTGGGCGGCACCAACTCACAGGTGGCCCTGTTCACCTTCGGCACCCACGCCCCGGCCCAGTTCCCGATGAACGCCAACCGCCCGTTGACTCCGGTGTCGACGACAGCCGGCGCCGCCAAGGTTGACTCCTGGATCAACGGCATCGCCATCCCCGGCACCGGTGGAGACGCCGGTGGCATCGGCTCAGTCGAGGCGACCAACTGGGATCAGGGCCTCTATCAGGTGGCGCAGCAGCAATCGACCACCGACTCCAAGCTCTACGACCTGGCGATCATCATCACCGATGGCAACCCGACTCGCTTCGGCGACACCGGTGGCAACGGCGCCGACACCCGCTTCGCTGAGGTTGAGGAAGCGGTCTTCTCGGCCAACGCCATCAAACAAGCCGGCACCCGTGTCATCGCCGTCGGTGTCGGCGACGCCGTTAACTCGCAGCACAACCTGGCCGCCATCTCCGGGCCGACCGCCAACTCCGATTACTACGCCGTCGATTGGAGTCAGGCCGCCGACACCGTCAAGAAGCTGGCGTTGCAGGGCTGCGCCGCCACACCGGGAACCGCCTCGATGACGGTCGTGAAACAGGTGGTCAGCAGCAAGGCAGGTGGCGGCGTCGACTACACCACAGCCGTTCCGGCCAGCGGTTGGACCATCAATGCCACGCCGACCGGCGGCAGCGCGACTGCCAGCCCGGCCTCGGGAGTCACCGTCACCGGCACCGGCGCCACCAGCTTCAACATCGATCTGGGCGCAGCCGCCAGCGCCGAGGTCACTTTCAAGGAAGATCCCATGCCGGCCAATCCTGGCCTGACCGAGTATGAGGCCATCCCCACCCCGAGCGGCGCCAACGCCGACTGCGTTGTCAAGTCACTGGCCGACGGCTCGGAGACTCCGTTAGCTCTGACCAACTCCACAGACCCCGAGGGCAGCTTCTCGGTGAACCTGACGTCGGGCCAGGTGGCCTCCTGCACCATCTACAACCAGAGCTCGACCCCGCCGGCCACGGTCACGGTCAACAAGACTTGGGTGATCAACGGCCAGTCCTACCCCGATGGCACCCAGCCGCTCGGCTTCTCCTCGAGCTTCGGCCTGACGACCGCTCAAGGTGACTACTCTGACATGTCCTGGGGAGTCACCTACACCGACTGGACGCCTGGCACCACCGGGCAGCTGACCGAGAAGGTGTCACTGCCGGCCTCCTGCCACTGGCAGAACAACGCCAGCAACACCACGCCCAATGGCCCGACTGGTTCTGGCAGCAACTCATTCACTGGTGTGACGCAGGAACGGACAGCGCCGGCCGGAGCGCCCGGTGTCAACACCATCTATAACCTGGCCGCCCCAACCACCCCAGCTACCCCCGCCCTGATCGGTTACAACCAGTCAAGCGTCACCGGCTACACCGAGACCCTGGTCTCGGGTGATAACGTCTGGAGCATCACCAACTCGGTGGCCTGCACACCGATGATGCAGCTGGTCAAGGCTCTCGCCGATGGCATCGGAAGTGACGGGACCACCACCCCCTTGCTATCGGCAGGCTTGACCGCCGCGGATTTCAACTTGATGGGCTACGATCTGACCGACCCCTCGGCGCAGCCGCTGATGCCGGATGGCCTGCCCACCTGCCAGCAACCGGGGCAGCCGGACTGCAGCCCTGTCGGTCCGGTGTCGGTGCGCGAGCCGCTGTCGGTGGTGCCGGGACACACCTATGCCCTGACCGAGTCCCCCGAGGGCGCGAGTGCCGTGGCCGACACCTATCTGCAGTGGCTGGATCATACGGCGGCCGGTCAGCCCGACGATCCGGCCACGCCCGATGATGACTCCTCCAAGCCGACGATCAACAAACAGTCCAGCGGCTCCTGGGGTTGCATCAGTTCGGACGCTAATGTCACCAATGGTGTCTTCACCAATCTGATGGCCCAACCGTTGGCCACCGGCACGGTCACCATTGGTTACGACATTGCCAACCTGTACTGCATCGCCATGAACGCCAGCGCCGAGTTCTATGCCACCAAGACGATCACCGGCGGTCAGGCCACGGTCGCCGACTGGTCCTATTCGTTGACGCCGGTGACCACCAGCACCCCTGCGGACGGTGGTTCGAGCGGCGGCGAGACGGGCGACACTGCCACCGACGGCCCGAAGACGAAGGTCAACTCCGACACTGGAGAGCCCGAGGTTGATCTCCAGACTGATTACCTCGGCTCGGCCAGCGACCCCAACGCCAAGGCCAATCCCGGGCTGGTCGATCAGGCCTTCATCGCCACCGGCGCCAACCCCACTGCCGCCGACGCCCATCGCTTGCGCCCGATGACCACTTACAAGGTGTCTGAGAACGGCGCGCCCGATGGCTACACGCTGACCGACGTCATCTGTGATTGGACGGCGCCACTCAACTCCGACGAGTCACTCTTCCCGGCCTGGGATTCGAGCACCACCTGGACCAAGACGTCGATCATGCACCCGCCGGCCGATTCCGGGCTGACCCCGATGCAGTTGACCCTTTATCCGGGCCGACAGGCACACTGTGAGTTCATCAACACCAAGAATCCGACCCTGACACTGGTGAAACAGGTCGATCAGGGCAGCGCTTGGATGGTCGGCACGGCCAAGCCGACCGCTTGGACCCTGACGGCCACCAACACCGCTGATGCCTCCGCCAGCATCAGCGGTGCGACTGGCGACAAGGCAGTCACAGCGGCCCAGGTCAGCGCCGGGCAGTACACACTGAGTGAGTCGGGTGGGCCGACTCTGACTGCTGCCCAGGGCAGTTATCAGCAGAAGCAGGCCTGGGATTGTGTCAATGCCTCCGGCGCCAACGTGCCGATGAAGGTGACCGGACCGGGGAACGGCGCTTCGGCCACCCCTGGCAATACGATTTACACCATCACGGTGGCGGCCGGTGATGCCATCACCTGTACTGTCGAGAACGAGTTCATCGCGCCGGTCGAGCCTCAGCTGACTCTGCAGAAGACGGTGATCAACGGATCCGGAGCTACTGCCGGCACGGCCAACAAGTTCGCCTGGAAGCTGACCGCAACCAGCGCTGACGGCAAGACCAGCATCAGCGGCAAGACCTTCGACGCCTCGGTCAGCGCTGCCGCCGTGCCAGCTGGCTCCTACCAGCTGAGCGAGTCGGCTGGGCCGACCACCGATCCGGCCAAGGGTTCCTATGCTTTGACCGGTTGGGCCTGCACCGATCAGACCGGTGCGGCAGTGACCTTGACCACCTCGGCTGACGCGCCGGGCGGCTTGGCCGACACGCTGTCGCTGGGGATGGGTGACCGGGTGACCTGCACCGCCACCAACACCTGGACGGCCGCCGCCCCGCCGCAGCCACCGGCCCCACCAGAGAGCTCGACCCCGCCGGAACCACCGGCCAGCACTGAGCCGCCGAACAGCGGTGGTGGCCCTGGTCAGGACGACGATGGTGGTGACAACCCGCCGAACAACGGAGGTGGGGTCACTCCACCGACCGGCCCGACCGGCTCGGCCAGCCCCTCTGGGAGGCCGACTGCCGTGCCATCGGTGCAGGTGCCCAGTGGCGGTGTCGGCCTGGCTGGTGGTGCTGGCTTGGGCTGGCTGTGGTTGGCAGCCCTGCTGGTGGGCGGGGGTTTGGCCGTGGGCGCCGCCCGGCTGACGACCAGACGTCGTTCGAGTAAACGCTAGCCTGGGGCACTCCGCGCCCAGGCAGCCTTTCGCCTGGTCACCTTGCCTGTGGGCGGAGATGCGGTCGCAACCGTGTCGATAGCGAAGGCTTTTCCTCTCCTCGCCTTTGGTGGGCCGGTGCCCCTCGGCTAGTGGGGGAGTAAGACGGATGCTCCTTGTCCGTGGGCTGGTGCCGGGGGGTGTGACTGCTGGAGTGACCAAGACAGCTGCTCTTCACCAATCGGCTCAGCCTGGGGCTGAATCGGTGGGGGATGGGTGCCATCCGTACTTAATTGCCCATGCGGCTCACCTAACCGGTGGGCTGCCAAGGCGATTGTTCCAAGGCCCGTTGTTTGTTGCGTAGCTTGTTACTGGGGAACAAGACAGAGGCGACCAGGCGAATCCGCTTGGTCGACTCGCAAGGATTTGGGGAACATCATGAACGGGTTTCATCGCCTGTCATCAGCCGCTTTGGCCTTGATCCTGGTGGTCGCGGTGTCGACTTTGACCGCTCCGATCAGCCCAGCCGATCCGCCTGAGCCGACAGCCACTTCATCGGTCATCACAGTTGAAGTGGGCGGCATCAGGACTTCGGCGATTGAGGCCAGCCCATTGGCTGGCGTCACCCTGCAATTGCACAGGAACGGTTTGGGCGGCGGACTAGGCGCAGCCATCGAGGAGACGTGGGCCTACTGCACCTCCGACGATAATGGCCAGTGCAGTTTCGTGGTGCCTGACACCCAGCCGGGCCCAGACCCCAATGATGCTGCCAAGGGGGCGGGCGTCAACTACAACAAGCGCTTCCACATCATGGAGGTCAGTGGGCCACCCGAGGGATGGAACGAGATCAGTCAGGTGGACATCGATTCCGACAATAAGTCATATGCGATGCGCACCGGCGCCGAGTTGGTAGCCGGTCTATCTTACTCATCACTGGACTTTCCACGGTCAAGGGGCGCTCGCTCATCCGATGGAGTCTGGATTCACTCGCTGGAGAATCCGACAGTGGCGGCCCAGTGTGGCCTCAATGTCGCTCTGATCCTCGACATGTCGATGTCGGTGCGAAACGATGGAGCTCTACCGGACCTCAAAGCGGCGGCCCACGGGTTGACCAACTCCCTGAGCGGCACAGATTCACAAGTGGCTCTTTACACCTTCAGCGACCATGGTCCGACCTACGACCCGGAGAACAGCAACCGACCATTGACGCCGGTCTCCACGGATTCAGGCACGGCCAAGATCAATGGCTGGATCGATGGCCTGACAATAAACAAGGGAGCGACGAACTGGGATCAGGGCATCTATCAGGTGGTCGAGGACCAAGAAACAGCCGGTCAACGAATCTATGACCTGGCTATCATCCTGACTGATGGCGATCCGACGCGCCTGGGTGTGGACGGCACTTATGATGGCGACGGCAGCACCACTCGCCTTGCGGAACTGGAGGAGGCTGTCCTCTCGGCCAATGCTCTGAAATCCCTGGGCACTCGCCTGGTGGCGATTGGTGTTGGTGGTGCGACAGATTCGCAACACAATCTGGCCGCCATCACAGGGCCGGCGGCTGGCTCCGATTACTACGCCGTCGGTTGGGAGGAGGCGGCCTCGACCATCTCGGCCTTGGTCTCCCAGGGTTGCACTCCACAGCCGCAGGAGGCGATGTTGACCGTTGTCAAACAGGTCGTGACGGCTGATGAGGCGGGCGAGGTCGACTATGACACGGCCACACCAGCTGGCGGTTGGACGATCAACGGTGCTCCGGCGGATCCTGGCGACGATCAGACGGTGTTCACTCCGGGTTCGGCTGTGACAGCTGAGGGCACAGGAGCGACGAGCTTCGCGGTTGGTTTGCCGGCATCTGGAGCGGCGGAGTTGTTACTGTCGGAGTCGCTGGAGCCGGATTCTCCTGGTGACTTCACCTATGAGCCGGTGCAAACACCTACGGGTGAGGCAGCAAGTTGTTGGGTGAAGTCGAGCGTCAATGGTCCACCGACGCCACTGCCTGTGTCGAAGGATGCGGACGATCCGGCTGGTTCGTTCCGGGTGAGCCTGGAGGCTGGCCAGGTGGCGACCTGCAGCATCTATAACCTGGCGGAGCCGGTTGCCGATCCGCTGTTGACGTTGGTGAAGCATGTGGAGAACGGTGACGGAGAGGTGGTAGGCACGGCTGAGCCTGGGGCTTGGACATTGGAGGCCTACTTTGATGGTTGGGCGATTGCGTCTGGGACTAGTGGTGATGTTGGTGTGACTGGTGTTGAGGTTGCTGCTGCATCCATTTTGTTGGCTGAATCGGGTGGTCCTGACCTGGCTGAGGGTGAGGGCAGTTACACCTTGACGGGTTGGCAGTGTGTGAATGCCGATGGTGATGCGGTGCTGATGGATCGTTCGGTTGAGGAGGCAGTCCCGGACATGGTGGAGTTGGTTGCTGGTGATGATGTGACGTGCACGGCCACCAACACGTTCAACCCGCCTGTCGATGACCCCGGAGATGAACCGACGGATGACCCCAGCGATGACCCGAGTGACGACCCGAGTGACGACCCGAGCGAAGAGCCTTCCGATGATCCGACCGATGAGCCGACCGATGACCCGTCTGACGAGCCTAGCGATGACCCGACGGACGAGCCAAGCGACGAGCCTACGGATGACCCGACGGATGAGCCGACCGATGAGCCGACTGACGACCCTAGCGATGACCCGACTGACGAGCCGAGCGATGACCCGACGGACGACCCGAGCGATGACCCGACGGACGACCCGACGGACGACCCGACGGACGACCCGTCTGGCGATCCGAGTGATGATCCGACCGATGAGCCCAGTGACGATCCCAGCGACGAGCCAACCGATGACCCGAGCGACGAGCCGACGGATGACCCGAGCGACGGGCCGACCGATGACCCTACAGATGACCCGACCGACGGGCCGACGGACGACCCGACCGATGACCCCAGCGACGAGCCAACTGACGACCCGTCGTCCGATCCATCCAAAGACAGCGGCTCGTTGCCGCCAGCGGCTGACAATTCTGGGCAGCCACCAACTGGCGGAACTCAGCCTCCAGCGACAACCCCACCCTCCGAGATCAACACTGGCGGGTTGGCCCAGCCCCAGTCATGGATGATGCACCAGGAAACCGCTGGCCTTCTGGCCGCCGGACTGCTGGTCTTGACTGGCACAGGCGCCTTCTGGCGCTGGCAGGTGACAAAGCGTCGCTGCTAAGCCACGAGTTGCAGGTCAGTCAGTTGATCCCCCCTGACGGCTGACACCTGCAACTCAATCGGCCTTGTTTGGATCTGTCCCACCGCAATCGCAAGGCCTGGAAAGCCGGCAAGGAATGGCCCCATCCATTCGCCGGAACTCCCGCTGTTGCCTCCGGTCGATTATTCGGCCGGAGGCAACAGCGGGTTTGGGGTCAGTGGGAGGCATCACCGCACACCGAACACCAGACACCCAACGATATCAACTGTGGCGAACAGCGCTGTGATCATTGACTGCTGACCGGTATCGCTGCGCCGTGGTCAGCGGCTGGGTGGGTCTCCCGGCCCGCTCAGAAACGGACCGCTTCGGCCCGAGTCGACGGTCGGGGAATGATCTCACCGGCAATTGCGACACTGCTTGGGGCATCGGTGTCTTGGTCATCCAAGCGCTGCAAAGCGATAGTGGCAGCTTGCTCACCGACTTGGGCGTAAGGCACCCGCACCGTGGTCAAGGCCGGATCGACCTCGCGGCCAAAGAAACTGTCGCCGAAACCGGCGATGGCGAATTGATCGGGAATCGACAGGCGTGAATCGCGGGCCACCCGGTAAACCCCCAAAGCGATTTGATCGCTGCGGCAGATGAAGGCCGATGGCGGGTTGGGGCGGCTGCGAGCCAGCAAGGCTTCCAGCTGGCCGGACTCGACGTCATCGCGGACGGCGCGGGCCAGATTGGCGTCGAAAGCCAGGCCCAATTCGTTCAATCCCTGCTTGTAGCCGGCCAGAGATTGCCGGCCAGCGGCGTGGTCGCCAGCGCCAAGCAGGGCGATACGGCGGTGACCGCCCTCATAGAGATGATGGACCAAGGCCCGGGTGATCTCGGCGCGATCAACGCCGACACAGTGCAGATCCGGCGCATCGGCCATCGGGGTTTGGCCACAGAGGACCAAGGTGGCACCGACTGCCTTCAGCGCTTCGGCATAGGCGCGCATGGCGGTGATGTTATAGGGGTTGGTTCCAGCAGTGGCCAGCAACACGCCAACGGGGCGGCGTTGACGCATCCGCTCGATGATCGCTTGCTCGACCGCCGGATCGCCATGGGTCAAAGCCAGTGCCAGGCAGGAGCCATTGTCGTGGGCCACCTGCTCGGCACCAGCGGCCAACTCGGTGAACTCAGGACAGTTCAACTCAGACGCGATCAACACCAGGATGCGCGGGGCGGTGCCAAGCATCGCCTTGGCCAAGCCATTGACGACATAGCCCAACTCATCGGCAGCCTTCAGCACCTTGCGGCGGGTCTCATCTTGGACCGAGGCGTTGCCGGAGAAGACTCGTGAAACAGTGGCGGGGGAGACACCGGCTTGGGCGGCGACATCACGCAGACTGACATCACCGGCTGGGGTTGGTCCGCGGCTCCCCCTCTTGCGCGGACGATCCGTTGCGGCAGCTTTCATAGCCTGATTCTATGTCTTTTTGCATAATGTTTCATGTTGTTGGCCCGATGAAGCATCTTAGAAGTCACCGCCTAACCGGCATGATCAGGGAAGATGCGGTGTGAAACAAGCGTCTATGTGCCGTGATCAGTCCGCTCCGCAGTGGTGATGACCATGTGCCAAGTGGCAGGATTCAACCGACGAGCGGCCAGCGCACAAGCTCATGGCGAAGAAGCAGGCCACGACGTGATGGGTGGCCATGGGAAACGAGTGAGTTGCTTTATGGCCTACTGCTGATTCATCAATGCAGCCACGGAGCCATCGTTGAAGACAGCTTGGATGGCAGCGCTCAACAAGGGGGCGATCGACAAGACCGTCAACTTGTCGATGCGCTGCTCAGCGCTGACTGGCAAGGAGTTGGTGACGATCACCTCTTCGAAGGCTGAGTTCTGGAGGCGGTCGATGGCCGGCCCGGACAGCACTGGGTGGGTGACGGCGGCGATCACCCGGGCGGCGCCTTTGGCCTTGAGGGCGTCGGCCGCCAAGCAGATGGTGCCGGCGGTGTCGATCATGTCGTCGACCAGCAGGCAGGTCTTGCCCTCGACATCGCCGACCACCTCATGGACCGAGACGGTGTGGGCCTGGTTCGGGTCGCGCCGCTTGTGGATGATGGCTAAGGGGCAATGCAGGCGGTCGGAATATTGATCGGTGGTCCGCACTCGGCCTGCGTCGGGCGAGACCACCACCAGGTTGCTCAGGTCGTAGTGATCGCGCACGTAATCGGCCAGCAGCGGCATGGCATAGAGGTGGTCGACCGGGCCGTTGAAGAAGCCCTGGATCTGGGCGGCATGCAGATCGACGGTCATGATCCGGGTGGCCCCAGCGGTGGCGAACAGATCGGCCACCAGCCGGGCGGAGATCGGCTCGCGGCCGGCATGCTTCTTGTCCTGGCGGGCGTAGGGGTAGAAGGGGGAGATGACGGTGATTCGCCTGGCCGAGGCCCGTTTCAAGGCGTCGATCATGATCAGCTGTTCCATCAGGTTGTCGTTGACTGGGGCGACATGTGATTGGATGACGAAGGCGTCGCAACCTCGGACGGACTCCTTGAATTGGACATAGATCTCGGAGTTGGCGTAAGTCACCATGCGGGCCGGCACCAACTCGGTGCCGAGCAGGTCAGCGATCTCGCCGGCCAACTGGGGGTGGGAACGGCCAGCGAAGAGCATCAGGTGCTTCTGGTCGGCGCGGGTCAGGTCGGTCACACTCATTCCTTCGGGGTTGATGCGGTGGCGTTGATGGTCGATGAGCCATCAGGTGAGGCAGTTGGGGTGGGTAGTGTCGGCGAATCCGTTGGGTTGGCCAGCTTGACCCGATGGCCTTCCACCCATTCGGCGATGTTCCGTTGTCGACCCCTGGCCACCGCCAAATCACCCCCTGGCACGTCGTTGACGATGACCGATCCGGCGGCGACGAAGGCGTCATCGCCGATGGTCACCGGGGCGACGATCACTGAATCTGAGCCAATGAAACTACGGTCGCCGACGCTGGTGTGATGTTTGTGAACGGAATCATAGTTGGCAAAGATCGTGCCGGCGCCGACATTGACGCCCTCGCCGATGGTGGCGTCGCCGCAATAGGTCAGATGCGGCACTTTCGACCCGTCACCGATGACGGCATTCTTGGCCTCGACGAAAGCACCGATCTTGCCATTGGCGCCCAACTGGGTGCCGGGGCGGATGAAGGAGAAGGGGCCGACTTGAGCGCCTTCGCCGATGACGGCCAAGGTGGCCTCGGAGCGAATCACCGACGCGCCAGCGCCGACTTCGACATCGACCAGGCGGGTGTCCGGGCCGATGATCGCGCCGTCGGCGATTGAGGTGGCGCCGCGGAGGATGGTGCCGGGCCACAACTCGACATCGATACCGAAGGAGACGTCGGCCTCGACCCAGCAAGTTTTCGGGTCGATGATGGTGACGCCGTCAAGCATCAGCCTGGTGAGGATGCGCTGATTCATCTCGGCGGCCATCGCCGCCAACTGCACCCGGTCGTTGACACCTTCGGTCTGCCAGATGTCGGTCTCGACATAAGCGCCGATCCGCTGGCCGCGGCTGCGGGCGTGGGCCAAGACATCGGTCAGATAGAGCTGGCCCTGGTCGTTGTTCGGGGTCAGATGGGCCAGGCCATCGCGCAGCACCGCCGCGTCGAAGACATAGATGCCGGAGTTGATCTCGTTGATCGCTCGCTGAGCGTTGTCGGCGTCACGGTGCTCGACGATGCCGAGGATGTCATCACCGGAGCGGAGGATCCGGCCGTAGCCTGATGGGTCGTCGACCACGGCGGTCATCACCGTCACGGCATTGGCTGATTGGCGGTGATGGTTGACCAGACGGCGCAGCGTTTCACCAGTGAGCATCGGCACATCGCCGTAGGTGACGACGATTTCACCATCGATTGCCCCGAGGACGTCGAGCCCGGCGGCGACGGCGTGGCCGGTGCCGAGTGGTTGATCTTGAACGGCAGTCAGGGCATCGGGAGCGATGTCATGCAGATGGGCCTCGACCTGATCGCGCTGATGCCCGACGACGACCACCAGCTTTTCGGGGGCGACCCCTTGGGCAGCGGTGACAGCCCACGACAACAAGGAACGCCCGGCGATGGTGTGGAGCAACTTCGAGGTGTGGGACTTCATCCGAGTCCCCGATCCAGCGGCCAACAAGATGACCGCTGCCACCGATTTGCTCTGGTCTGTCGTCATCGTCATCCCGCCTCCTGATCACCCGTCGACACGATCGGCGGTCCGCTGCTGATGCCCGGTTTGGCTTGGGCAGCTGCAATTCTATTACCTGCTCGCGGATGACCGAAACGTGACCGGCGAACTTTCAATGAACTTTCAATAACTTCCAGATTATAAGTTCGAGTGTTCTGGTAGGCCGGTCAAGCGTGATAGCTGAGCCAAGCGCCAATGAGCTTGTGAGCCTGCCCGGTCGATGTGACACCCAACTCAACTCACCAGGATCGGGTGAAAGGCAAGGGTTTGCGCATCCGAATCAGCAGCAGCGCCGGGACGATGATGTAGGGCAGATTGAAGGCCAAGAAGACTGCCGGGTTGGGTGTGGCCTCGCCAGGGCCACCGAACAGCTCGACGCCGAAGATCGGGATGCCGGTCAAGGAGATGATCATGGTGGCGTAGATGACGCTGGGCAGCTGGATCCAGTTCCATCGCTTGACGATGGCCATGATCAGCAAGATGTAGAACAGCACATAGACGAAGGCTGATGTGCCCGAGATGAAGCGCAACCACAGCGGATGCGAGCCATAGAGCGGGTCGAAGTTGGAGGCGTACCAGTAGTTCCAGCGCACCAGGATGTTCGGCGAGTCGGCCACCATGTCCAGGCCGAGTCCCTCGACCGAATCAGAGATGATGCAAGTGACGATGAAGACCGAAAAGATGCAGAGGAAGAAGATGTCAGCTGGGCGTTGGCGCAGCGTCAGGTTGTCGGGCTTGAGCGGCAAGAAACGGTTGCTCGGTTGGTCGGGCAACCGAGTGGGCGGATCGGCCAAGCGGGCGGGCGTCGGCTCAGGGGGGAGGCTATATGACATGACTTCAAACCTATCGGGGGGACAATCAGATATTGGCAATATATTAGCCCAACCATGTTACCTGAGCGTGGTGAAACAACCTGCCACTTGTCCTGACGATGGGAACTGCCTGTTTCAGCTGACTGCTAGTGTCACGTGCCAGCCGCCATCCGTCGGGCCAGCTCGACCGCGCCGATCACTGGATCGACGCTCAGCAGTCGGGGCCGCGCTCCCGGCAGAGCCGCGCTGATCAGCCCGCAGATCAAGTCGCCATAACCGGGTGCCTTGCAGGCGACTGACCCGGCGATGACGATCCGAGTCGGATCGGCTCCCCGGGAGACCAGGATCACCGCCAGGTCGGCGAGCGACTGGGCGCCGGCGCTGATCACTTTGGCGGCGTCAGCTGAGTAATTCTCCTGGGCGAAGATCACCGGGGCATGACAGGCCCAGTCTTCCACCCCGTTGCGCCAGCTCATCGTCGCTGCCAGCTCAGCCTCATCACTGACCGCGAAGTCGGCCAACAAGGCCACACCTAGTGGATCGCGGGCCTGACCGTGGTCGGCGCGGCGCAGCACGGCGCGGGCGGCTTGACGCACCAAGGCGGCGCCACCGCCGTCGTCGGCCAACACCCAACCCCAACCGGAGGCCCGCAATGACCGACCATTGGCGGTCCGGGCCACACCGATCGCCCCAGTGCCGGCGATGATGGCGATGCCGTCAGTCCAACCGCTGGCTGGCAAGAGCAATTCGGCGTCGTTGCAGACGCTGGCCCACCAACCCCCATGGGACAGGGCAGCCGCCAGGCGTTGGGCGGCGTGGTCGGATTCAATGCCCTGGGCGCCGATGGCCAAAGGCCAGCGGTCGTGGAAGCCGGGCAGATCGCCGATGGTGGCAGTGATGACCTGGCTGATCCAGGCGGCGGCGTCGCCCGGATCAGTGGCGTCCCAACCCGTCGAGGCGACGATATGGTCAGTCAGGACCGCTCCATCGGCCGATTCGGCGCGAATCTGGGTTTTGCTGCCACCGATGTCGACCCCGACCCGGGCGAGCCGCCGATCGGTCATGCCAGGCGCTCGCTGGCGAGGGCGTCGCTGGTCTTGGTGTCGGGGTTGGCGAAGACGAACTCCTCAATGTCGATGCCACGCTGCTGGGCGAAAGCCGCGGCCAGGCGCTGCATCACCAGCGTTTCCAGGACGACTCGCACTGGCGCGGTCGTCTCCGGCAGGGTCAAGACCGTCAACCGGCCACGACTGGCCCTGGCGATGCTGGTCAACAGCAAGGTGGGATGGCCGGCGCCAGCCAGAGCGTTGGCCAGTTCCAGTTCTCGCCCATCGCCGCAGATGACGTGCAGGGTGTCGCCGGCCGATTCCATCGATCCGTGCAAGTAGTTGCGGGTGACGGCCGCCGCTGAGGGTATCCGGGCGACCTCGCGCAGCAGCAAAGCCCCCTCTTCGGTGCTGGCCCGTGAACAGCCGGCTGCCACCAGATCAGCGCTGACCACGCCAGCAGCCTCTGCGACCAGCTGCCGGATCGGCTCGGTCAGGCCAGCTTGCCAGGAGCGGGTCAAATCTTCGATGTCGGCCCATTCGCCAACCGGATCTTGATGGAGGATGGCCCGAGCGATGGCTGACAAGGCGATGACGGTGCCGGTGAAGCCGACCGTCGAAGCATAGGAATCGGGCTCATCGCCCAGGCTGATGGCCGCGTCGCACACCCCGGCCAACGGCCCGCCGCTCTGGTTGACCACCGCCACGCGGGGGACGGTCAAAGCCGACATGGCCTCAATCGTCTCGGTGCTGCGCCCCGATTGGGAGACGGCCACCATCAGACCGGCGTGGAGACTGCCGGCGAAATCCGGCACATCCGAGGCCAAGAGGCGCATCGCCGGAATGTCGTGGGCGATCAGCAAACGCACCGGCACCGCCAAGGCGGCGTAGGAGGCGCCCATGCCGGTGAAGTTGACGCCCGTCTCAGGATGCTCACGCCAGGGCGTCAGATCGCTGATTTGCTGGCCGATCAAGCCGGCGATCCGGCGCAGGGCTGGGGCTTGCTTGGTCTCACCCTCAAGAAACGCGATCTGTCCATACATGTCAGGCCTCTTTCATCTTGTTGATTGTTTGATAGTGCCAGCATCCTGATCCTGGGGGACAGCCAAGGCGGCGGCCAGGACGTACCAAGCGGCATGGGGGATCCACTGCTCACTCCAGCGCCAGGCGTCACCGTGGGCCACCGCCTCGGCGGGCATGAAGGCGATGTCGTGCTCATCGTCGACGCCAGCGGTGATGCCGTTGAGGATGCCACCGGGGATGTTCGGCCAGCGCGGGTCGTATTGGGTGGATCCCGGCTCGCGGCCATAGATCATCGACAGGTCGAAGGGGTTGCGCCCACCGATCCAACCCAGGGTGTCGGCGGCCAAAACACGCAGCCGTTTGGCGACGTCAGGCGGGCATTGGGCCAGGCGGGCAGTGGCACTGGCGGCGGCGGCCAAGGAGGCCAGATTGGCGTTCTCGCCTTGCCACCAGTAGCCGGTCTCATTGGCGTGAGGGAAGAAGAAGCGCTCTTCGGCCGGCCCGTCGCTCGGTTGCATCAAGGCTCGTGGGTAACCGAAGGGGTTGGGCACGGCGTCGGTGCGCGCCAACCAATCGCTCATCAGCTGGACCGCCAGTGATCGGGCCTGTTGGGCGATGGAGTCACCGTTCCAGACGGCGGCGATCTGCTCGTCCACTGTGGCGCAGGCCAGCAGCGCCAGCACCGGCAGTCCCGATTCGACGGCATGGAAGAAGGGCCGACCAGCCTGATCGCCTTGCAAATGGCCAGGCCCGCCATCCACTCCAGTCTGATAGCGCCCCATCAAGGACTGGAGGCGATGCACCGCCACCGGCCAAATCTTTTCAATCGACGCTCCGGCGGCCATCGTGGCGTAGGTCAGCTCGCTGGCTGCCAGGAGGGCGCAGTAATCGTCGATCACCGATTCGGCGCCGTCCCAGAGGTAAGCGAGGTTGTGGCCTTCGAGGTGCCAAAAGGCCTGGGTGGCCGCTTGGCGGTAGTCGTCAGCCGGGAAATCACCATGGTCGCCGCAGTGTGAAGCCCGGGCCAGGGCGGCGATGGCCAGGCCGCCGCCCTGGCGATAGGCCGCTTGATAGCGGGCAGTGCGCCCACAATCTTGAATCGGGGCGCAGATGATCCGCTCATCAAGTTGCTTGGTCAAGGCGTCGAAGATGCCAGTGTAGAAATAGCCTTGTGGCGAGCGGAAACGCATCAGGAAGTCGGCGCCGAACAGGGCTTCGTCGCGTAAACGGGCGTCAAGGACCTGCTGCCAGATTGAGTCGCTGCCGCCCAGGGCGTCGCGGGCAGCCAGGAAGGCCCAGGCGCACAGGGGGATCTGCTGGGGTGACATCATCGTCGTGTAGGTCAGATGCGACAGGAACTTCGACGTGTCACCTGAGGCGTCGAGCCAGCCGCCGCGGGCGTCGACCTTGGGGCCGTTCGGGTCATCGATCAGTGGCGTTGTCGCATCGTGGCGGTCGATTTCGCCCGACGAGCGGACCGCCTTGAAATAGCACATCACATCAGAGAGGACACTGGCTGGGCCAGCGGTTGGGTCGATCAGGATCGAGGGTGAGCCGATTGTCCAATGCTGGCCACCGGCGGTCAGCTCGGCGGCCAAGTTGTAAGTCCCAGCCGTTAAATCGACCGGCAGGTCGATCCGACCGTAGAAACCGCCGTGCCAGTGGTCGACGCGCACCAGGGCGTGTGGCTTGAGGTTGAGCTCCCGAGTCTGGCTGGGCCGTGCCCCAGTCGGGTCGATCGGGCCGGTCAAAGCCACTCGCTGGAGGGTGGCTGCCCGGTCGCTTTGCAGCACCACGGCACAGGGGCTGCCGGTGGGGTAGCCCAGATGATTGACGATGATCGAGCCGCAATCCATGGTCTCAGCCCTTCAGGGCGCCGGCCAACATGGCGCCCTCCATCTTGTCGGCGAAGACGACGTAGATCAGGTAGACCGGGATCAAGGTGATGATCACGCCGGCCGCCAACACGCCGAACTGTGAAGAGTTCTGGCTCGACAAAGCCGGCACAGCCACCTGGGCGGTGCGCAGGGCCTTGTCTGGGCCGATGATCACCAAGGAGAAGAAGTATTCGTTCCAAAAGGACAAGAAGTTGAGGATGCCGACCACCGTCACAGTCGGCACGGTCAGCGGAAGGAAGACATTGGTCAGCACCTTCCAGGAGCTGGCGCCGTCGAGCATGGCCGACTCTTCCAGGTCATGGGGGATGGCTCGCATCGCCTGGGTCAGCAGGATGACCGACAAGGGCATGGCCGAGGCCGGCATGCTCAAGATCATGTATTCCCGCGTGTGAAACAGGTGCAACTGGATTGACAGCATCACCGCAGGCACCAGGCAGGCGAAGCCGGGCAGCAGGAAACCGAGTGAGAAGATCCGCTCGACCCACATGCCGATCTTGCCCTTGGCCCTGGCCAGAGCGAAGGCAGCCGGGATGGCCAAGGCCAGCGACAAGATCTCCGAGCCGATGGTGATGTAGGCGGATGAGATCAAAGCCTGACCGAGGTCGGCCCGCTCCCAGGCAGCGGTGTAGTTGGCCAGGCTGAACTTGACGAAGGGCGAGAAGGGTCGGGCCAAGACATCGGTGTTCGATTTGAATGATGACACCAGCAGGTAATACAGCGGCGCGATCAACAAGACCACATAGAACCAGGTGCCGATGTGGCCCAGCCACATCAGTGGGCCGGAGCGGCGCAGCGCTGCGCGCTCCTGGTAACGACTGGCACGAGACATTGCATTTCCTTTCGTGAAGATCTGGTCGCTGTGATCAGTAGCGCTGGCGGAAGACCCGGCGGATGGCCAACAGGCCGATCACGCCGACGACGAACAGCATCACCGCCACCGCCTGGGACAGGCCGACCTTCGACTGATTGAAGGCGTAGTCATAAACGAGGAAGGACAGGTTGGTCGAGGCGTTGATCGGGCCGCCCTTGGTCAACAGCAGCACCACCGCACCGGATGAGAAAACGGTGTAAAGGAACTGAAGCATTGTCACCACGCCAATGAAGTCGAGGCAGATCGGCCAGGCGATCAGCCAGATGCGCCGCCAGTGGCCGCAACCGTCGAGCTCAGCCGCCTCCATGACATCGGAGTCGAGAGTGTTGAGCCGCGAGGTGAACATGATCGCCGAGACGCTGGTCGACCCCCAGATGGTGACGGCGATGATCACCCCGAGAGCGGTGTCGTCCGAGACCAGCCAAGTGGTCTTGCTCAGGTCGGTCAGGCCGATGGCCTTGAAGAAGCCGTTGAGCATGCCCTGATTGGCGAAGACGCCGGAGAAAATCATCGGCAGGGCCGAGGCTGACAGCAACACCGGGGTGAACAGCAGCGCCCGGATGAAGCGATGGCCGCGGGGCTTGAGGTTGAGGTAATAGGCGATCAGGAAGGCGCCGACGATGACGATCGGCAAGGAGATGACCGTTTGAATGATGGTGTTGATGATGGCTTGATGGAAGACCGGCGACACCAGCAGATCGGTGAAATTCTTGATGCCGTTGGGGATGCGTGGGGCAATGAGACCGGCCCATTTCAGGGTCGAGAAATAGAAGAGGGCCCCCAGTGGTCCGATGGTGAAGAAGAGGAACCAGACCAAAGCTGGCAGGCTGAACAGCAATTGGAGGCGAGAGGACTGGTTGCGGGCTCCGGTGCCAGCGGCCGCAGCGCGGTGCGGCTTGGCCTGGCGCTTGGTTGGCTTGGCGAGCGTGGCGGTGGACATGGCAAGAGCCTCTTCTCAAGGAATGGTTGGTGGGGGTGGTCACCCCTGGGAATCACCTCGCTCGATTCCCAGGGGTGACCACTGGTTGCAGCGGCAGACTCAGGCGCCGGTTGCCGCGTTGGTGTAGGTGTCGTCCATCGCCTGGCAGATGGCTTGCGCGTCGTTGCCTTGGGTGAAGGCCAGCGAAGTCGCCCGATACATCGGGTTGGAGACATCGGCTGGGATATAGAGGTCAGGCATGACCGGGAAGGAGACCCGCTCCGGGAACTCGGTCAGCGACTGCAAGGTCAGCGGGTTGGTCAAGACGGAAGTGTCGCCACCCTCGACGGCGAAGACCGAGCCGCCTTCTTTCATCTCGGTGGTCAGGCTGTCCTCTTGGTACATGTACTGAATCAATTGCTTGACTGCGTCAATCTTCTTTTCGCCGTTGGGGGAGATCCACCAGCCGGACGAGGTCGAGCCACGATAAGCGATCGGTTTCGGCTCATAAGCGCCTTCCGGCCCGGGCAGGCCACCGAGCAAGGTGGTCTCCAGCAGATCAGGGGCGTCGGTCTTGGTGGCCTCATAGACCCATGAGCCCATCGGCGCGATGGCCGCTTGGCCGGTCAAATAGGCGGCTTGACCGTCATCGGCAGTCATGCCTTCGACGCCGTCCATGAAGACACCGGCGTCACGCAGCTTGATGAACTGCTCGATGCCCTGCATCGCCTTGTCGTTGTCACACAGGCCGCCATTCTCATAGACGTCGATCGTCTCCTCAGGGGACATATACGTCTCCAACAGTTGGAGGAAGATCTTCTGGCCGGACCAATCGGATCCGCCGATCGACACTGTGCCCAGCCCGGCGGCGCGCAGAGCGTCGGTTAATTCGATCATCTCGTCGTCGGTGGTCGGTGGCTCATCCCAGCCGACCTGATTCAGCATGTCCATGTTGTACCACCATGGCCAGGTGAAACCGGTGTAGGGGAAGGCCCGCAGGTTGCCCTCGTCGTCGGTCCAGTCGCGGATGGCATCCTCAGGGATGCGGTCCTTGAAGCCCCAGTCGTCGAGGTAGTCATTGACCGGCACGACGGCGCCGTTCTTCGCCCAGTCGAGTTGCTTCTCCAGCAGGCCGAACAAGACCACATCGGCTTCCTCGCCGGCCAGCAGGGCCGTCTCGTAGACCTGGTTGAGGTCGTCGCCACTTTCCAGAATGTTGATGGTGATGCCGGTCTCTTCGGTGAACTTGTCGAGCACGGCGTGCAGACCGATGGTCTCGGCGCCGCCTTCGGTCCAGTTGGTTTGAAGGACGATCTCAGTGGCTCCTGCGCCACTCGACTGATCGTCGTCGGTTGGCGTGTTCTGCCCACATGCGGACACGCCTGCCGCCACAAGAGCGGCAGCGCCGATCATGGCGATCGGTTTGACTAACTTTTTCATTTGAAACCCCGTTCAGTGGCGCCGGGTCTACCGCCGCCGTTGGCAATAAGGCGATTGTATGCAACTGGTCTTGCTAGGTACAAGTTTGGTCTGGAATTGTTACCAAACTGTGACATTTTCCGTAGGAGAGAGCCGGTTACAGCAGACCAGTGCTAGGCCAAGCTGTTACACTGCAGCCATGACGACAGTGCTGCCCAACGACCCGCTGGTCGATTCCGGGGCTGATCCGCTGTGGCAACGTACCGCCGAGGCGATCACTGCCGCGGTCACTGATGGCCGCTTGGCGCTGGGCGCGCGATTGCCATCCGAGCGTGAGTTGTGTGAGCGTCTCAAGGTTTCGCGGGTGACGCTGCGCCGAGCACTGACCGAATTGGTGGCCATTGGACTGCTGTCATCGGTCCATGGCCGTGGCTGGTTCGTCGCCAGCCGCTCCTCCAGCCAGGATTGGCCCAATGCCTTGGAGTCATTCACGCAGACCGCCCGGCGCAAAGGCCTAGCAGTCTCGTCGTTGGTCCTGCGGGCTGAGGTCGGGCCGGCCAGCCTCGATCAAGCCGACCGCTTGCGGATCGCCGCCGGCGTCAGCTTGTTCAATCTGGAGCGGATTCGCCTGCTCGATGGCATCCCAGTGGCGGTTGATCAGTCATACCTGCCCTTGGCGCTGGCTCCTGGACTGGTGGATGTTGATTTTGCCGCCGGCTCGCTCTATCAGGCGTTGGCGGCGGCGGGCGTGGTGCTCGATCTGGCTGAGTCAGCCTTGGAAGCCCAGGGGGCAGACGCCCTCTTGGCCGAGCGCCTGAGCATCGACCCAGGGGCGCCGGTGCTGGTGTTGGATCAATTGACCTATGACCGGGCGATGCACCCGGTGCTGGTGTCGACGGTGCGCTACAGCGGTGAGCGCTATCGGCTGCGCACCACCTTCAAGCGATCGGGTTGATTGGGGCGGGGTGGCTGGTGAAGGTCGCCGCCTTAGTCAATTACCTCACTTCGGTGAATTCGCTGGTGGCAAGCACTTTTGGCTATTGACCAATGACTGATATTGCATTATCAATATCAGTGCAAGATTACCCTGGTAGCCGACTCGCTTAACCCCTTGCGGGGCCGTATATTAACGGTGTATATGAACGATAAATTGCCATTGTTGGACATTGTCTTATATGTTCGATAAGGACACTCCTTGTGATAAGTGGCTGAATTCTTTGGAAATTGCCACTTGGCAAGGGGAGTTGCGGTAATCATGGGGGGGATGAAGCGCATGTCTATGGCAGACGTGGTTGTTCATGCGGCGACGGCCGCTCCTGTTGTGCCGCCCCCACGGCCCCCGGCGCCAGAACCGATGGACCAACCGCCGCCGCTGGCTCTAGTGGATCCACTGGCATCTGCTCATCCAGCGGTTGCTCCTGCGCCGGCCAGAGCGCTCAGGGTTCCCAGCCGCTCAGGCTCAATTTGGCGGGACCTGCTCTTCCTGATGGCGAAGATAGCCACCATTGTCTTGGCATTCGGCCTAGCCTTCACCTTCGTGTTCGGTGTCATCCGCTACCAGGAGCCGGGCATGGCTCCGGCCGTCAAAGATGGTGATCTGGTTTTGTTCTTCCGCTTTGCGTCGAGCTCGCTGAGAGCGCAGGACGCGGTCCTGATCACTTATCAAGGCCAGTGGCAGGTGCGGCGGGTGATCGCTGTGGCCGGGGATGTAGTGGATATTACTGATGCCGGTTTGATGATCAATGGGTCGGTGCAACAAGAGCCAGAGATTTATCAAGCCACCGACCGCTTTGCCGATGGTGTGACCCTGCCTTTGACTGTTCCACCGGGCGAGGTCTTCCTCTTGGGGGACGCTCGGAATAAAGCCACTGATTCCAGGATCTACGGCTGTGTCAGGACAGAGGATATCCGAGGAAAGGTGATGATGGTCATTCGTCACCGGTCAATTTGAGAGTGGGTGGCATTCCAATGTCGGGATGCCACAAGTTGCGAGCAATTCATCGATGAAATGAAAGGAAAGATGATGAGGGGAACACTAAAAGGGATAGTGGCCGGTCTGGCAGGAGTCGCCATCGGATTGGCCATGGCCGTGCCGACTATGGCTGACGATGCTGAGCTGCCAGTTGGCACGCTCGAGAATCCGGCGACCTTCGGCGTCACCAAGAACCTGGTGGTCCCGGTCGGCACGGAAGTGCCCAACTATAACTTCAACTTTGCCTTTGAGAAGGTCTCCTGGGACGGTGACGCTTCCGATGAAGCCAAGGCGACCATGCCTTTGCCTAGTTCCTTGAGCATTGGGTACCCTCAAAGCTCCAATGCCCATAGCACGACAGAGGATGGCATCACCACTTGGACTTACACCGATGAGGATGCCTTGACACCACTGGCAACAGCAATCGCCTGGCCCAGTACGGGTGAGTTTACCTATCGTCTGTCCGAAGAATGGCCTGTTCCGACCGATGATCAGAGCTCCGAATACTTCTGGGCGCAGTATCTTTCGGCGGCTCAATACGAGGTGACCTTCAACGTGGTCAATGATGGCGACGGCTACTACGCCAAGACGATTCGGATCACGGTAGCCATTCGGGATAGCGCTGATCAGGCGGTGGGTGACAAGGTCGAGACACCGGTTTTCACCAGCAGCTATAGCAAGACCTACAAGGACAACACCTTGACTATCAGTAAGGAGGTCACCGGTGACATGGGTGACCTCACCTTGGAGTTCCCATTCGACGTCACCGTGACCGCCTCGAAGATCATTGGTGCTCCTAAGACCTACACGGCCTACAAGGTCGATAGCGATGGTGTCAGGTCTGACGAAGCGATCACTTTCACCTCTGGCGAGGCCAAAGAGATCACCCTGAAGCATGGGGAAGAGCTGGTCTTTGTGAACACGCTGGTCGGCACCTTGGTGGATGTGACCGAAGTGGCCAACGACAGTTACAACGTCGCCATCGAGGAGAACCTGTCGGCGGACGAGCCGACCAATCTCGCCTGCGATGCTGGCGAGGACTGCATGGCGACCGACGCCTCTGGCGCGGCCCTTTACACCGCCGATCGGGCCGACAACACGATCGCCTTCACCAACCAGCATGTGGGCGTGATCCCCAACACGGGCATCGCCATGGACAACCTGCCTTATATCGTCCTGATCGCCTTGGCCTTGGCTGGTCTGGCGGCGTTCGTGGTGATCGGGTCGCGGCGTCACTCCAAGGCCAACGCCTGAACCCTGGGGAAGGTTGCGGTCAAATAAGTGAGTGTCCCGGCGAAGGCCATCGGCAAAAGGATGGTGTGGGTGATGAACCAGGTGGTCAACCTGGTCACATGCACAACTATTCTGGCGCTGCTGGTCTTCGCCGGCTACGCGCTCTGGGACTCTGGCCAGGTCATCCACGAAGCCGAGGCCGCCAATCACCAGATTTGGCGGCCGAGCGGCGATGATTCCGTCAGTTTCCATGAGCTGCAGGCTATCAACCCTGAGGTCTTCGCTTGGCTGAGGGTCTACGGCACCGGCATTGATTACCCCGTCACCCAGGCAGGCGACAACGCCAAGTATGTCAACACCAACGCGCAAGGGGAGTATTCCCTGAGTGGGTCGATCTTCTTGGATTATCGAAATGACCAGCATTTTGGGGATTTCAACAGTGTTGTCTATGGCCATCACATGGAGAAGAGCGCCATGTTCGGTGATCTCGACCGGTTCGCTGAGCGAGACTTCTTCGACGCGCACCGTTTTGGCGATCTCTATTTTGATGGCGCCCGCCACGGTGTCGAGTTCTTCGCCTTCATTCACACCGACGCCTACGACAAGGATATCTTTTCTGCCCCGGTCGGTCAGGTCGACCGGGGGGCACTGCTGGCGGCCATCGATGGCAAGGCGACGCATCGTCATGCGGCCGACATCTCAATTGAGGATCGTTTGGTGCTGCTGACGACCTGCGCGGCCTCCAGCACCAATGGTCGTGACGTGCTGGTGGGAGTTATTGCTGAAGAAACCTTCGCCGATCCATTCGCACAGCCGAGCCTGGCGGTGAATCGGGGTTCCGGGGTCGATGCCTTGACCGGGCTCTGGCCGGGCGTGCGGTCTTGGTGGCCGCTTGGTTTGGGGTTGATTGTGGCGGGGCTGGTGGTTCTGTTGGTTCGTATTCGGCGGCCATCTCACACGGTCCGCGCCGGTCTCGCGGGTCGCAGGGGTTTAGACAGGGGTTTGGGGAAATGATCAAGAGACTGGCTAGCGCAGTGTTGGCTCTGCTGGCAGTGGCGCTGGGTCTGATCACAGTGGGACAGGCGACGGCAGTCGGTGTCCAGCCGGAGAGCCTGGCGGTGGAGCAAGTGTTCACCAGCGCTGATCCGTCTGTCGATGACACTTTCAGCTATGTCATAACCGCCCAGGACCCCGACAACCCACTGCCCGTCGAGGCCGAGAACGGGAGCTACGTGTTCAGCATCACCGGAGATGCGACGCACCTGCTGGAGCCCGTCTCCTTCAGTGAGCCGGGGATCTACGAGTATCGGCTGTCTCAGGTGATTCGGCCGCATGACGGCCATGGGCAGGATGAGACCGTCTACTGGATCGAGGTGGTCGTCAGCGCCACAAGCGGTGTAGCCCCTCAGGTCGTCATCCATCGGGGTCACGCGGCCGGGGCCAAGGTCGAGTCGGTCATCTTCAACAATGTCTATCCAGCCGAGGACGAGTCAGGCGCACCTGAAGCTACCGGTCATGGAACCACCGGTGCTCCCAGCTCGTCAGGTGTCAGCGCTGCGACCGGCGGTCAGGGCATCGCCGACCGGCGACCAGGCTGGCTGGCCGCTGTGATCGTCGTGTTGCTGGCTAGTGGTGGGCTCGCCTTGGTTGATTGGCGTCGCGGGGTCATCAATCGCCACTGAGTTGGTGGCGGCCATCGCTGAGACGTGGTCGGCCATTTCCGAGCCTCATCGCCTCAGCACTGGTTTGGGAGCGGGGTTTGATTGGTTGAGTCGGGGTGGTTGAGCATCAGCTTGAACACTGGTTCCCCGGGCAAGAGTCGAACTTGCTTCGCTAATCCTGATTCAAAGTCAGGCGGGCCCTGCCGGAAGACC
>JAITVZ010000169.1 GCA_031285505.1 Propionibacteriaceae bacterium | reverse complement strand
CCGAGTTGCTCAAAGCCGCCACCGTGACATTGAGCTGCCCGGTCACCAATAGCAACGGCTTGCCAGCAGCTTCACACCAGCTGGCGACCTGATCAAGCACTGGACCGCCGAAATCAGCGCCGCGCGCCTCGGCCATGACCAGCACCACTAGGCGATGATCAGCGATGGCGCTGCGAAATTGTTTCATGTGGGCGGTCGTTCCGGCGCTGACTAGGGGGCCGACAAACATGAAGGAGCGCATCGGCATGACTGGCGGCAAAGCGGTGACAGTGGCACCGAGCGCTTGAAAGGCGGTCCTGAGCAGGCGGATGCGTTCAGCGTTACCCGGATCAGGTGCATCAGCGAAAATCAAGACAGCCATGATGAAATCATATCTGCTTGATCGGTCTTTGGCGGCGGCGATGACGTTTCAGCGTGGTCCCCCTGAAACCATTTCCTGATCCGCAGCACTTATCAGCGGAAGCTCCTAAACTGGGGTGGCCAGCTGCCGTTTGGGTGGCTGATTGATAAGGAGAATCGATGAAGACCTTCACTTTGTCCCAAACTGATTTGACCGTGCCGGCAGTGGTGGCCGGTATGATGCGCATCGCCGAGTTGGACGACGCCGCCATCCGTACCTTGGTCAACACCGCCCTCGACGCCGGCATCAATTTCTTCGATCATGCCGACATTTATGGTGGGCAACTCCATCGCTGCGAAGAGCGTTTCGCCGCGGCGCTCCATTTGACCAGCAGCCAGCGCCAGGAAATGATCATCCAGTCGAAATGCGGCATCGCCCGTGATGGCCAATTCGGCTACTTCGACTTCAGCTACGACCACATCGTCAGCTCCGTCAACGCCTCGCTGACCGCCTTACAAACCGACTATCTCGATATCCTGCTGCTCCATCGCCCCGACGCTCTGGTCGAGCCAGATGAGGTCGCCCGAGCCTTCGACGATCTGGCGGCGGCCGGCAAGGTGCGTTATTTCGGTGTTTCCAACCACACGCCGGGACAGATCGAATTGCTCCAGTCCAAGTTGGGCCGGCCACTGGTCGCCAACCAGGTTCAACTGTCGATCACCCACTCACCGATGATCGCCCAGGGCATCGCCATGAACATGGCCGGCGAAGATCAATCGATCAGCCGCGATTCGGGCTTGATCGACTATTGCCGCCTGCGGGGCATCACCCTTCAGGCCTGGTCGCCCTTCCAAGCCGGCTTCTTCGATGGGGTTTTCTTGGACAACCCCGCCTACGCCGCACTGAACGCCAGCCTTGATCGCATCGCCCAGCGCTATGACGTCACGCCGATGAGCATCGCCACCGCCTGGATCACCCGACACCCGGCTGACATCCAGGTGATCCTCGGCACCACCAATCCCGACCGTGTTCGTCAGGCGGCGGCCGGCGCCGACATCGTCTTGACCCGCCCGGAATGGTATGAGCTTTTCCGGACCGCTGGGCATATCATTCCCTAGTGTCTCGCACCGGCAATTGGTTTCGTGTAGGGGTGGGGCCGGGTGTGGTGGATCACCGAAAAGCCACCGAATCAGCGGTGGTCAGCTTCGACTGACGGCCCTGCGACGACCGCCTGGACCGCCGGCACCACCGGTCCGTCGCAAGAGGCCGTTGGTTCGGCGGCGATCTCTCGCGGGCCGACCACTGAAGATCGCTGCGGGCAACCGTCGATTCCGGAAGGAGAAAACATGGGTTGGGTGGAACATGCCATATGGTGGCAGGTCTATCCCCTGGGTTTCTGCGGCGCGCCGATCCGCCGGGCCGACGGTGCTGGAGTTATCAATCCGGCCCAAACCAACGGGGCGGGCCAGATCGGTGAGGAAACGACGACCTTCCAGAGCCACTCCAGCGGAGGGGGTCCAAGCGGCGGATCAACAGCAATCACCGGAAACGGTGCTTTGCGCCGGCTCGATCGTTGGTTGGATTACGCCATCGATCTGGGAGCCTCCGGCCTGCTGCTCGGCCCGATCTTCGCCTCGACCAGCCACGGGTATGACACTCTTGACCATTTCCGCATCGACCCACGACTTGGCGACCAGTCGGATTTCGATCAGTTGCTGGCCGCTTGCCACCAACGGGGCCTGCGGCTGTTGCTCGATGGTGTCTTCGGCCATGTCAGCCGCTCCCACCCGCTGTTGGCCCGCGCCCTGAGCGGCGATCCCGCCGCCGCCGCCTTGTTCGGCGTCGATTGGCGCCAGCCTGATCCGTCCCAGTTGACCGTCTTCGAAGGACATGACGATTTGGTGCGCTTCGACCACCGCTCGATGGCGACGGTGGAATTGGTCAGCCAGATCATGAGCCACTGGTTGTCCTTGGGCATCGACGGTTGGCGACTGGACACGGCCTACGCCATTCCCGCGGCCTTCTGGGCCCAGGTGATGCCGACCGTGCGCCGGCGTTTCCCCGAATCATGGGTGATGGGCGAGATGATCCACGGCGACTACGCCGCTTTCGTGCGGGCCGCCCAGATCGACTCCGTCACCCAATATGAGTTGTGGAAGGCCATCTGGTCCAGCCTCAAAGAGGGCAACTTCTTCGAGTTGGATTGGTGCTTGCGCCGGCACAATCAGCTCTTGGGCCAGTTCACCCCCCAAACCTTCATCGGCAATCACGACGTCAGCCGCATCGCCAGTCAGGTCGGCGACCGCCTGGCCGTGTTGGCCTTGACCGTGCTGATGACCGTTGGCGGAATCCCCTCAATCTATTACGGCGACGAGCAGGGCTGGAAAGGCGTCAAGGAGGAGCGGTTCGGCGGCGACGACGCCATTCGACCGGCCTTCCCCGACTCACCGAGTGACCTACCGGCCAATGGGGCCGACATGCTGCGGGCTCACCAGCAACTGATCGGCTTGCGGCGGCGGCATCCCTGGCTGACCACTGCCCGAAGCCAGACCATCGAGTTGACCAATCGTCACTATCGCTATCGCCTGACCAGCCCCGATCCAGTCGCCTGGTTGGAGGTCACCCTCGACCTCAACACCACGCCGCAGGCCAGTATCAGCAATGCTTCGGGTGAGATCATCTGGGATTGGGGTGTCTGACCATTGGCCTGTCTGACGATTGGCCTGTCAGCTTGTGGACCCGCGCATTTTGTTTGACCCGCGATTTTGTGGGGGCCCGGCTGTCCTCTGGTCAACCCCAAGCGCTGTTCCCGACTGTTTTGGGGCCGATCAGATCAGGCGGCGATGGAGTCGGATCGGGGCCAAGAGCTCGAAGATCGTCTGAGCGAAGGGCTGGTGGCCCGGCCGATCGGCGGTGATGGCGATATATTCAACCACGTTGGCGTCATCCGGCCCGGCGATTGCCAAGCAGAGTCGGTCTTGAATCGATCCATCACCGCCACGGTGGTTTTGGGCCGATCCAGCGACGTCAGGGTGGTCTCCGATAGGTCCACCGACGCCATCACCGCTGCCGCCGCGCTGATAGTCACCTCTCGAAGCTGATTCCCGCCGCTGACCAGCCCGGGCCAACCACAGCTCGGCGCCAACAGCTTGCCCCCAGGGCAACGACCGATCGATCAACTGACAATCCAGCACCGGTCGGACTGACTGCCCGGCGAATCGGGCGACCTCACCGACATACTCCTTCAAGGTCATTGTTGGCGTCACCCGCTGAGCCACCACTGCCAAGACTCGATCTTTGGCCTCCGGATCGATCCAGACTGCCAAGCGCACGTCTTCACAGCCAGTCCGGGTCAGGCAGTGGGCGGCCCGCCGCAACTCATCGGTCAAGCGCTCAATCAGCCCGGCGCAGCGGTCGGATGGCGTGGCGGCCGCGCGCTCGACCACCCGGGTGCGCTGGCCGGTTGGCGCAAGGCCAATGCCGCCAAAGAGTACGTCTCTGGGTGACTGTGGCTCAATCGGCTCAAGGTTGACCACCCGCTCGGCCAGGGTGCTTGCCCAATCAGACGTCGGGTTCGACACCTGTGGTAGCCAATACCAATCGTCAGGCAGCGCCAGATTGGCGGCCACGATCTGCTGCGGCATCATTCTCCCTTCCCCAGATCTATTGTCACCAACTCTGCGGCAACAAGCAATGGGCAGGTCTGCCCGATAGCATCAGCCGACATTATGGCCAAACGGACTGACTGCCCGGGTCTGGCCAGTGGCAGTGTCCCCCGGAGCGCGGGAGAAGGGCTCGTTCACGACGATCTACCCGACGGCTGGGGGTAGTGTCCCCCGGAGCGCGGGAGAAGGGCGAAGGAAGACTCCCACCCCCCGTTGTCAAGGCCGGTGTACTTAGCGTTCTAGGTCGCTCGTTTCTGCAAAACGAGCCTCGTGTGGAGTCATTGGGGGTGGCTGATGCCGTCGGTGGTGGCTTGTGGAAGCGTTCGGGGTGATGTTGGTAGCAGCGCCCGGGTCTGGCCGACATCGCTGATCTCGCGGTCAGACCAGCTGCAGGACGGGTCACACCAACGGTGAGCCTCAACCAAAGGCAAGCCGAAGCCACACCGGCGGCAGACTCAGTGCAAGTCGGGGAAGGTCTGAGCCATCAATTTGAAGAGTTGCGCCGCTCCGCTGACGGCGTCGCGGGCATGCAAAGCCAGTTGCTTGTCAGTGACGCCACACTCACAGTCCAGGACCAGCGAGCACATCACGCTGGCGTATCCCTGCTCAGGGAGATCGACCAGAAAGGCCGAGGCGAAACTGGTCTCCCGATTGAACTGATTGATGACCGACAAGGCGGCCCAACCCTGATCGCGCGGCAAAGAAACATCCCAACGCGCCAGCACCACAAACAACTCATTTTGTTGACCACGCTGCTCGAACCAGGTGGGTTGACCACTGAATGATGCGTAGACATCACCGTCATCGTCGATCATGAATCGCCAGCCCAGACGGCCCATCATGTCGATGATCCGCTGGCGGTCCAGTGGGGCCAATCGGTCGCCGGGGTCGCCGATGGATTGAGCATTGGGCGTGGCGACAGACTCGCCGCCAAAGTGGTCGTTGGTCATGCCGCCAGCAGCACCGCCAGTCATCGCAGGGCCGACGGCTGCGGTGAAGTTGGGCACCACAGGATCCGGGGTGGCTGATGCCGGGATCGCCATCGGTGCCACCGCTGCTGGCACCGCCGGAGCCACGGGAGTTGGGGCTAGTGGTGTCGCTTGAGCCGCCGGAGCCACGGGAGTCGGTGCTGCGACCGTTGACGCACTGCCAGTGGCTGAGGCTGCTGAAACCATCGTGTCAGGGGCCGGCGTCACCAAGCCGGCTGGATTGATCTGAGTGTGCTGCGTCCACGCCGACCCATCCCACCAGCGCAAACGACTGGCATCGGCTGGATCTTGGTACCAGGCTGCCCCGGGTGGGCTCGACATTGAAGACATGCGGCCAGCTTACGCCAGTGAATGGCGATCTATGCCACTGTCGCAGCCCAGGAGTGGACTCGCCTCGCCCAGTCACATTGACCAGCGGTCGCTGGTCAATCAAGTGTGTGCCAATGCCAATGCCAATGCCCACTCGCTCACACTAGGGATAACCCCCACGCCAATGGGAGGAGCACCTCATTGGCTAGGGAGCTGGCAGTAGGTTGAATTGAAGCATGAACGAAACACAGACCGACATCACCATCAAGCCCCTGGCTGATCCCCCCGCCGCAACCCCTCCAACCCCTGCTGAACACCGGTCGACTAGCTTCGATCCAGCCACAAGCGAGGGCACTCCCCCTGCAACCGAGCACCCATCGATGGGTGCAGGCGCGACCGAGATGCCCGCCTCACCCGTGACCGCGACCACGGCCTCCTGGGGGCAGGCGCTGGGCCGGCCAAGCAGCCAGCCGATCACCGCCACATCACAATGGGCGTCAGCATCAGTGCAGCCGACAATGGCCCCGGCCACGACCGGCCGCGCCGGGCTGGTCCGCCGCTGGTTCAAATCGCTGGGCGCGCTCGGTATGAGCTTCGTCGTCTCCATTGTGGTGTTCACCATCGCCATCGCCTTCTTCTTCACCAGCATCGGCACCGTCGTCATTTGGATCGGCCTGCCGATGCTGGTGGCGACGATGTGGTTCAGTCGGAGCTACTCGATGATGAAGAAGCGCTTGGCCCTATGGCAGGGGGCGGCCGATTGGCCGGAAACGCCCATCGCCCGCCGTGGGGGCGCCTTCGGCTGGATCTGGTCGAATCTGCGTTCCGGGCGGCGCTGGCGGGAGTTGACCTTTGCCGCCTTCGGCTCCCTGGCGGATTGGTTGCTGGCTCTGCTGCCGATCACGGTGCTGCTGGCCGGCTTGACGGAGCTGTTGTCGCCGTTCACCAGGATCGGCTCCGGCGTCACCTGCATTAATGGGCCATGCGTCCAGGTTGAAGGGCTGACTGGCATCTGGGAGTCACTGGCCTTCAGCGGCCACATGCCCCGGGCCTGGCTCGGCGGCTTCGCCCATGTGCTCGATTTCGCCACCGGCATCGGCGCCATCGCCTTGGCCCTGGTGTTGGTGCCGTTGGCCGCTTGGGCCCAGATCGGCTTGACTCGTCTGTTCTTGGCGCCCAGCCGGGCCACCATCGACGCTGCACTGCACCAATCTGAGTCAGCCAAACTGGCTGGCCAGCAAGCCGAAGCGGCCAACCTCGGCCGGATCGAGCGCGATCTGCACGACGGACCCCAACAGCGATTGCTGCGCAACTCAATGGATCTGGCGGCACTGCAACGTCGACTCGATGCTGGTGACATCGCCGGGGCCCAGGTCTTGCTGCAAGAGACTCGCCAGCGCAACGATGAGACCATCGCTGAGATCCGCAATCTGTCACGTGGTTTCGCCCCGCCGGTGCTGACCGATCTGGGATTGGTCGCCGCCATCGACTCGCTGGCTGGTGTCAGCCCGATACCGGTGAGCGTCAATGCCGCCATGTTGGATCAGCGCCCACCGCAGGCCGTCGAGCGGGCCTTCTATTTCGCGATCAGTGAATCGTTGGCCAATGCCGCCAAGCATTCTGGGGCTCAGTCGATCAACATCGATATCCACCAAACCAGCAGCCGACTGACCGCCAGTATCAGCGACAATGGCCGCGGCGGGGCATCGATCCTGCCAGGACATGGGCTGGCCGGCTTGGCGACACGGTTGGAGGCGGTCGGCGGCCAGCTTGAGATCGACTCCTCGGCGGCGACCGGCACAACCATCCGACTGACTGCCCCAAATATGGCTTGATCGTTGCTTATGCTGGAGCCATGAGAATCATCCTGGCTGAAGACTCGGCCCTGCTGCGTGAAGGCCTGGTGCGGCTGCTGACCGAGGCCGGCCACCAAGTCATCAGCCAAGTGGCGACCGCCCCAGATCTCCTGGCGGCGGTCGCCACTGACTTGCCCGACCTGGTGGTCACTGATGTGCGGATGCCACCGGATTTCCGCGATGACGGCTTGCGGGCGGCCGTCGAGTTGCGCGGACAGCACCCCGGCCTGCCGGTGCTGGTTCTGTCGGCTTATGTCGAGCAGGCCTACGCCCGCGACCTGTTCGCCGATGGTATGGGCGCAGTCGGCTATCTGTTGAAGGATCGGGTCAGCGATCTTGGCACTTTCAGCGATGCGATCGACCGAGTGGCGGCCGGCGGCACAGTCATCGACCCCGAAGTGGTCTCCCAGCTGCTGGTCAAGCCACAAAGCTCGCCCTTGGAGCACTTGACGCCCCGGGAGCGCCAAGTGCTCAGCCTGATCGCTCAGGGCCTGTCCAACCAGGCATTGTGCAACGAGCTCTACTTATCCGAGGGCGCGGTCGAGAAGCACATCTCGTCGATCTTCGCCAAGCTGGGCTTGCCGACCGACACTGCCGCCAATCGGCGGGTGCTGGCGGTGTTGGCTTGGTTGGAACAGGCCTGAGCGTCATCCGCTTGTCACCTGACCGGCAGCGCTGGCCCACAGCTTCCAGGCCTGAGTCATATGACCCAGGCCTGATTGCGCCGACTCAGTTGCCCAAGCCCGCCAAACTTGAGGTGAACGAGGCTTCGCCATTGACAGTCTGAGCCAGGCAAACCGTCTGGTGATCGCCGGCGTTCCAGCCATCCTCCACCGGGGTGACGTAGTTGTAGCCGACATTGCCGTCTTGGATCTCATACCAATGCGGCCCGACATAGCTGGCGACGGCGTCAGTGCAGGCGGTGTCGGCAGCTGCCTCGATGGCATCAGAGGTCCAGGTCGCCCCGACGGTGGCCGAGGTGTCGACCAGGGCGGTGACTTCGGCATCATGGGGCGAATCACAAGAGATCGGCGAGCCGTTCAAGCCACTGGCAATCAGTTGGATGGAATCCATCATGTAGCACTGACCGACTGCGAAGCTGGAGGCGACCGGAGTGGTTTCAGCTGGCGTTGAAGCCTCCACCGGGGCGGTCTCACCCACACCTGACAAGGTCGAGGTGAACGCCAAGGAGCCGTCTGCCGACATGGCGATGCAGATCGTCTCACGATCGCGCCCAGAGTTCCAACCATCCTCCAGAGGCGCCAACCACATGTAGGTCAGATTGCCTTCAAGGGCGGCCGTCCAGTATTGACCGACGTAATCATCCATCGCCAGGCCGCAGGTCTGCTCGGCGGCGTCGTCGACGGCGGTTTGAGTGAAGATGTCGCCGACCTGATCGCTGGTGTCAACCAAGGCGATCACCTCGCCATCGTGTGCCTCGCTGCAGGGCACGGTTGGCACCGATGTGACCTCGGAGTTGTCGCCGATCTTCGAGGTGACCACGCAATCGCCGACCTTCATGGCAGTGACATCAGCATCACCAGCCGCGGTCACCTGACCGCCAGCGTCACGATCCGGGTCTGTTCCCCCACCAAACATCGAACAACCGGCCATCGACAAAGCCAGCAGGGCGGCGCTGGCCGTCGCCAAAGCAATTCTGATTCTCATTCCCATAATCCCTCATATTCGTAATTCTCGAAGCCGTCCGAAACTCGATCAAATAGCCAACGACAAGCCGCAACAGTCATGGCCAGTGAGTATATTCGCAAGCCTGTCAACTATAGCATGAGCAAGCTATCTTTTCGCTTATCAATGTTGGTGCTGCGGGGTTCACGTTGTGCATTCGGTGGGCCTTGGCCAGAGTTGGTGGGCCGAATCGGCGGTGATAAGCCCTATTCCGGCATAGAGACCCACACGCCAGCCCAGTTCGCGCTCCCAACATCAGTTGGATTCCAGCCAATGCACAAAGATGCTCAAACCCAGTGACCCCCAAAGGCACCCCCTCAGACGCTGCCTAGAAGACCGCTCTCGGGCTCCACCGAACCCGGTTGACATCGTTGCGTGCTGAGGGTTGGGTACTGGGTTCCTGAGTTCTAGGTTCATGCTAGTGCGGTATGGATCCTGGGGTCCTGCTTGTGCGGTCTGGGTCCTGGGGTCCTGCTTGTGCGGTCTGGGTCCTGGGGTACTGAGTGTCGGTTGCCTCAGCCCGGCCACCGATATCCCTCTAAACTGGTGCCATGCCTACTGGATGGGATTGGTCCCAAATCATCGTCATCGCCATCGTCGTCTGCCTGGTCTGGGCGGCGATCCAACTGAGCAAAGCGGTCGTCCGGGTGATCATGGCTCTGCTGGCCGTGGCGGTGGCGGCCTATCTCGGCCAGTCGATGGGCTGGTGGCAGATCTTCCCCTTTGAAGCCTTGTCACCGGCGCAACTATGGGACATGCTCTGGGATTGGCTCAAGGGACGCTTCGGCGGCTAAACGGCTGGCCCTTCGCCACGACCTCGTTTGTGCGAGGGGCCTGGCGTCAGACAGGCTCCACGCAACTCCGGATTCGTCCGCTGTCAGGACCTGGCGACCGCTGATCGCCGGGCACCCCCTGAATGGTATCCAAGTTGGTGCCCAGTATGCCTGTTGGCTACCAGAAACGCCGACCGGCAAGCGTAAAAGAGCCAGTCACGGCGTCGGGTGATTTTCACCAGATGACTGAGTTATATGCAGGTCCGCAAATGCACAGCGGCGCGAATCTGAGCACCAACATGGAAAACCCTGAACCACTGATGAGCACCGACACGGCTCGCACGGCACGACTCGGCACCAAGGGGGCAGCACCCAACCACCGGGAACAACCGATGCGAGGCTTCGCCTATCCGACGCGGGTATCCGACCTCACCTCGAAGCGATTCGGTCCGGGCGTCGAGCTTGACACCAACAGCACCAACAGGATGATCCAGCCGACCAACGGCACCAAGAGAATGAAGATCCAACCGCCAGAGTGGTCGGAATCGTGGAGCCGGCGCACCGTCACCGCCAGGTAGGGAATGAGGATCGCCAAGCCCCAGAGGCTGATGATCACCGATAGGACCGCCCCAAAACTGTTGAGCGGGTTGGACTCCCAGATGACACCATTGCGGACGCCATCGAGGAAGACCTGCCAGTCAGTGCCACCGATCGACAGGATCAGCGACGCCACAGCACCGATCAGCCAGGTGCCGAGGAACCACCACCAGTATTCACTGCGCGAGGCCCGGCCCTTGAAAACGGCATACTTGGCAAAAGCACGGCGCATAGCCTGGCCGAAGCCGATGCCATACCAGGGCTGAAGCAACTCTGGTTGGCGACCTTGCCAAATCGGCGGAGCACCCGGGCCAGTAAATCCAGGGTCGGCGGGCTGCACGACCGGGTCGTCAGTGTTGAAGCTCATAGTCGGACTCCTTATCGAGGCACGGTGCGGCCAGTGAGATGCTCTGCCGCTAGGAGTATTCTAGCTATCTTTATTGGGAGTTGCCAGCGTAGTGACCTGGATAGCCCTTCCAACGCACCCCTTACGCCCGTGAGCTAGGCGACGCTCAGCTTGATGTCGGTCAGATAATATGAGGTGAACCCCTCAAAACCGGAGTCGCTGCCAATGATCAGGAAGACCCGACCGCTGGCATCGGTCTTGGCAGTGCCGTGAGCCGTTAATTCCTTGAGGACAAAACCATCGCTGTCGCCCGAATCAGTCGGCTTGCTCATGTCACCGATCACCTTCATATCGGCGCCTGATTCGCTTTGAATGCCCGCGTCGATATTCAGTCGGTAATGCGTGCCCTCCATTTGGCTGACCGGTTGAACCGTGGTCAGGCCAGCTTTGATATAGACAGAGGTGTTGGGATCACCGCCGATGCCACCTTCATCAGGCGCCACATCAGTTGCCAATTGGAAAGACAGGTCGAACGACACTGTGGCGTTGGGCCGGCCAAGCTCCAAGCCCTTCCAATAGCCCATGAACAGATCATCGCTGCGATTGGCCCCGGCGATGTATAGACCCTGTCTCTTGGCTGAGTCATCCGGGATGGCCTTGACCCCTTGATCCATCTGATAGGACTCCAGGCCCGATCCGTCATCGTGATAATCGGCGAAGATGGCCGTGAAACCATCGGCGCCATCGACGAAGTTAAAGCTCCAGGATTGCGGAGTGGTCGAAGCCGTGGGTGAACCGGTTGGATCAAGTGACGTCGACGAGCTGGGCGATCCCTGACCAGTCGGCGTTTGACCAGCCGTGGACGAGGCCTGGTTCGACGGGGCGGTGGGCGCCGGCTGAGCGCAAGCCGTGAGGCACAGCATGGCTGCCAAAGTGGCGGCCATGAAGGCGATGGACTGTCTTGAACGCACAATGCTCCTTCCAACAGTTGAATGCATGGTATCACTTACTTGGAGATGGGGCGTCGCCGGAGCCTCAACGCGGTTCTGCCCCCGGATCTGCCTCGCCGTCTGATCACGGCATTCCACTGCAATCTGACTCTCTGATGGTCCTTTCCCACCTCTACTCGCCAATCCAACACGCTTTCGTTCTGACGATGCGGTGGGTTACCGTGAGATTTTGCGCACGCATTAGTGGCTAACCCCCAGCATCACAACTGGCCGGCTTCTTCAACTCACGATCACGGTGACATAGTGCAGCTGACCATCATCCCAGTCGACAACCCTCGACGATCATTCCATCCGTAGGTAGCGGAGGCACTTCCAAACTAGGAGCCATGACGATTGAAGTCCGTCGAAGACCGCTGGATCATCCGACCGGCACCCACTGATATGAGCCCTGGAGACAACTCGCGCAAATCTGCATTCGTTTATCGCACCACATTCCTGTCCCCTCAATGAGTGAACAGGTTAATGACACTTGCCCATGCTTAATTAATAATGAGCATAGATAATAGCAGCCCCCATACACAGAGGCATCCATTCGCCCATCACTTTAGGTGAATAAACAAGACTTGCTCATGCTATTGCATAATCTCTTACTGGGAATCAGTTCACAGGCTCTGTTGTAGACTTATGAAGAGAACGCTGATGGCGCTCTTGGATCTGGGAATCAGTTCACATTCCCTGATGTAGACTTAGTTGGCAGGCCGCCGAGGTCGTCTTCGCGCTGGGAATCAGTTCACATTCCCTGATGTAGACTTACGAGCCTGCCGGAAGCCTACTGGCTGAAGCTGGGAATCAGTTCACATTCCCTGATGTAGACTTAAGCCACACGGGTATCGAACCTCACTAGAGCTGGGAATCAGTTCACATTCCCTGATGTAGACTTAGACACTTCCGGCATGGCTGTAGCGTCGGGCTGGGAATCAGTTCACATTCCCTGATGTAGACTTACAGGGCACGCGCACTTATGGCCCTTACGGCTGGGAATCAGTTCACATTCCCTGATGTAGACTTAGCAGGTGTCCTGTCAGAGTCGGGGCGGGGCTGGGAATCAGTTCACATTCCCTGATGTAGACTTAGCTAACCAGTTCACCAGTCAACGGATCCGCTGGGAATCAGTTCACATTCCCTGATGTAGACTTATTGCGGCCCTTCGTCACCTGGTCCACCAGCTGGGAATCAGTTCACATTCCCTGATGTAGACTTACGTTGGTCCCTACCGATGGTGGTGACGGGCTGGGAATCAGTTCACATTCCCTGATGTAGACTTATGTCTAACTGTCCCATGTGCGCCGCAATGCTGGGAATCAGTTCACATTCCCTGATGTAGACTTATGGAATTCCGTGCCGAGTGTCGCGAACCGCTGGGAATCAGTTCACATTCCCTTATGTAGACTTATTGGTGAACCGGTTGTGAGTGTGTGCCGGCTGGGAATCAGTTCACATTCCCTGATGTAGACTTATATGCGACATCTACAGTCGCGTGCCCATGCTGGGAATCAGTTCACATTCCCTGATGTAGACTTAGGAAAAAGGGCACCTACCATATTCCGATGCTGGGAATCAGTTCACATTCCCTGATGTAGACTTAGAGACGCGCCGTGCGGTCGTTGATGCCCGCTGGGAATCAGTTCACATTCCCTGATGTAGACTTAGCCTGTTCTGGCGTGCCCGCTTCTCCTGGCTGGGAATCAGTTCACATTCCCTGATGTAGACTTAACGTGTGTCTCGTAGGGTTTTTCTTGTCGGTTTGAGCAGGTGGGTTTTGCCAGGGTGAGCTGGAAATTTTTGCCAGTTTGAGCGCCGGGTGGCAGTGTCCCTGAAATCGTTTGATTTCGGGGAAGGATCGTGAAACAAGGAATGTTAACCATGGATGATATTGAGAAGGTTCGTGGGTTGGAGCGGCAGGGGTTGTCCCGGTCGGCGATCGCGAAGAAGCTGGGCGTGTCACGCCCGACGGTGCGGAAGTATCTGGACCGGGATGACTTTTCGGTGACGACACCATCGGTGCCGGTGTTGAGGGGTTCGGTGTTGGACTCGTTCAAGGATTGGGTTGATCAGGTGTTGGCGGGTGACAAGACTGTGAGGGTCAAGCAGCGTCACACTGCTCAACGGTTGTTTGACCGGCTGGTGGCGGAGAAGGGGTATACGGGCTCGTACTCGGTGGTTCAACGGTATGTGAAGGCTTGGAAGGCCAAGGACCGGGTAGAGACCCAGCAAGGCGGGTTCAATGACCTGGTTTGGCCGGCCGGGACGGCCCAGGTTGATTTCGGACAGGCTGATTTTGATACCGAGACTGGGCGGGAGGTGAAGCACTTCCTGGTAGTGACGTTCCCGCACTCGAACCAGGGGTTCACCCAAGTCTTTGATGGTGAGACAGCGGAATGTGTCTGCCAAGGACTGTTGGATATCTTCATTCATGTTGGTGGGGTACCGCCCGTGTTGGTATTCGATAACGCGACCGGAGTCGGTGGCCGGATCGGCAACCATGTCCGCCAGGCCGAGTCGTTTAAACGGTTCAGTTTGCATCACCGGTTTGAGACCCGGTTTTGTAACCCGTACTCGGGTCATGAGAAGGGCAGTGTCGAGAACAAGGTCGGGTATCTGAGGCGCAACATGTTCGTCCCCGTCCCAGATATCAGCGGGCTAGGGTTGCAGCGTTACAACGAGCTCCTCCTGATCGAATCAGCTGATGACCGTGACCATTATGAGAAGAATGCGTCGATCAGCGGGTTGTTCACCCATGACCAGGAAGCAATGTTGCCGCTACCCGGAAAACGGTTCGAGCCAGTGCGTTGGGAGCAATACGTGACCGACAAGTACGGGAGGGTCACTATCGACGGGAGCCATGTTTACTCGGTCGCGCCGCAACTGGGCGGGCAACGGGTTTGGGTTGGGATCGGCGCCCATCAGATCCAGATCAACACCCTCGACGGTCACCTGGTCGCGACACACGCTCGTGGTTTCGGCAAACACCACACCGAGCACATCGATCAGGCCCGGATGATGACCGCGTTGATCGGGAAACCCCGGGCATGGGAAGCCTCCAGCTTGAGAGCGTCAATGGCTGGGCGTCCTGGGCAAGGGTTCATCGACAGCCTGCCCGCGACCATGTTCAACGCCTACCTGACGATGATCCGAGACCAGGCCGCCACTCACGGCCTGCCCCAAGTCCTTGACGCTCTTGACTGGCTAGTCATCAGGGGCACCAGCTTCACCCCTGTCGATCTGGGCACCCTAGCCTGGCGCGCTGACTCAACCGGTATCAACACACCCCCAACCGAAGGACCAGACCTGACCATCTACGACCAGGCCTTCGGCGTCAACACCTTCCAAGAGACAATCAAATGACCAGCACCACACTCAAACCCGGCCAGGTCACCACTGCGAACGCCCACTCGTCGCAACTGGCCACGCTCGCCAGACAACTAATGTGGTCACATCAAACCATTGACGAGCTGACCAGCTCCGCCACCAGTGACCAGCTCGAGTTCCTCACCCAAGCCATGACCAGCGAGACCCGACACCGCGACGAGACCCGCCGGGCCAGACTCGCAAAGAAAGCTGGGTTCCCAACCTGGAAAACCTTCACCGGTTACCAATGGGACCAAATCAAACTCCCACCAGGGCTAACCCAAGACGACATCACCGAAACCAGGTTCATCCCAGACCACACCAACATCGTGTGTTACGGTCCCGTCGGCACCGGGAAAACTCACCTCGCTATCGCCTGCGGGATTGCCGCCACCAGCCATGGCATACCCGTCCGGTTCACCACCGTCGCCGACCTCGTCCTGCGCCTCGCCGAACACGCCACCCAAGGCAGCCTCGACCGCTACCTCAAAGACCTTAACCGGGCCCAACTATTAATCCTCGACGAATTCGGATACGTGCCCATCGACAAAAACGCCGCCAGGCTCCTATTCCAAATCATCGCCGATGCCTACGAAACCCGGTCACTACTCATCACCACCAACGTCCCCTTCTCCGCCTGGGGCGGCATCCTCGCCGACGACCAACTCGCCGCCGCCCTCATCGACCGCGTCGCCCACCACGGCCACCTCGCCACCTTCACCGGTGACTCCTACCGCATGCGCCACGCCCTCATGCGACAACAAACCTAGCCACCCGCTCAAACCGGCAAAACATGCCAGCCCACACCGGCAAAAACCAAACGCTCAAACCGACAACAACAACTTGACAAAACACACTTAACGATCGGTTGATATGTATCGCCACAGTGCTGGGACTCAGTTCACATTCCCTGATGTAGACTTAATACGTTCCAGTTGACAAGACGCTAGCAGCTGGGAATCAGTTCACATTCCCTGATGTAGACTTAAGTGGCTCTTCACAATCTAGAGTGTGGCTGATTGGTGGTTTCGGGGTGGTTTCTGGTTGTTTGGGGTGGGGTCGGGGCCCGGCGATGATTGGGTTGTAAGGCTTCGATCATAGGGGGACCCC
>JAITVZ010000161.1 GCA_031285505.1 Propionibacteriaceae bacterium | reverse complement strand
GGGACTGTCCAGCTGGTGGGGCCAGTTGGAGCTGGGCAGTGATCAGCAACTATCCGGGTGCGCCGTGTTGGACCTCTTTGCCGGCTCCGGCGCCATCGGTTTTGAGGCCATCAGCCGTGGCGCGACGGCGTGCTGGGTCGAGCAGGACCGCCGAGCTTTGCGGGTGATCAAGCAGAATATGGCACAACTGGGGGCCGGTGGTTATCTGGTGGCTGGGGACGTTTTCGCCTTCCTGGCAGCTTCCAATCACCATTCTTTCGACATCATCTGGGCCGACCCACCATATGGCCTGGCAACTGATCGGATCAATGACCTGATCCAGTTGGTGATTGAGCACGATTGGTTGAGACCGGGGGGGCAACTGCTGATTGAGCGGGACAAACGATCAGGAGGGCTAGAGTTTCCCGAAGCCTATGTCAGCTGCGGCCAGCGGTCATACGGTGACACGGTGGTGTTTCAAGCGACGAGAGGTTAGACGATGAAGGCGGTGTTGGCGGGATCTTTTGATCCGTTCACCCTTGGGCATCTGGATCTGGCGATCAGGACCTTAGGCTTTTGCGATCAGGTGGTGGTGGCTTGCGCTGTCAATACCAGCAAATCAGGGCTTATTGATCCCGATCTGCGTCAATCGATGATCAGCCAAAGTTTGCATGAAGCCGGATTGACGGGGGCGAGCTGCGCCTTGGTCGATGGTTTGCTGGTTGACTTCTGCCGTCGGGAGTCGATCAACCTGATTGTTCGCGGCGCCCGTTTTGCCAGCGATTTCGAACAAGAGTGGGCGATGGCGGCGATCAATGCGACGTTGGCGCCGATTGAGACGGTGATCTTGCCGGCGTCGGCTACAGTTGGCTTTATCTCATCGACGATGGTGCGGTCAGTCTGGCTGGCTGGTGGACCAATCGATGGCTTGGTGCCACCGGCGGTGGCACGGGCAATGGCTAATCTGCCAGGAAAGGACACTACATGGCCGAGGTAACTGCCACAGAGCGTCGTTTACGCGACCTCAAACGCACCATCGTGGAGGCGCGGTCAGTGCCGATGTCAGCCTCGTGCATGGTCAATCGAGCCGACACACTGGCGACGATTGACACCATCATCGTCGGTTTGTTGGAAGATTTGGAGGCCAAGCAGAAGGCCGGTGAGTCGGAGTCGCGCCGCGGCTGGGATATTGTCGACCAAACCGAGATTGTCCAAGAGGCCCGCACACGCGCCGCTCGTATCGACGCCAAAGCCCGTGCTGAGCAAGAGGAACTGCAAGCCGAGGCCGACCGTTACGTTGAAACTCGCCTGGCAGCCTTTGAAGCCGAGCTTCAAGTCACATTGTCACGGGTTGGCGTGATGCGCGATCGATTGATGACCCGGGTCAAGACTGAGGAAGAGGCCGAGCCGATGACCACGATCATGCCTCGCTGGACTGTCTAGTGTTTCATCAAGATCACTTCGCTTGGCCGTTGACCAGGCTGCGGCGCACCGCCGGGGCCCAGTTGGCGATCGATCAAACGGACGCTTTTCCTGAGCCAATCAACGCCGGACTGGTGACGTTGGCTGGTGACAGCCCGATCCAGCTGGTGGGGATGATGACCAGTGTCGGAGAAGGCGTGCTGGTGGATGCCAGTGTGGAGGCCACAGCCCAGGCGCAGTGCTCGCGCTGCTTGACGAGTTTCGAATTGCCTCTGGCGGCCAGTATCCAGGAACTGTTCGTCTATCCGGAACGCCGACCGCTGGAGGACAGCGACAGCGATGAGGATATCAATCTGATCGAGGGTGATCAATTGCGGCTCGATGATTTGGTGCGCGACGCCATAGTGCTGGAGATGCCTTTGATCCCATTGTGCCGTCCCGATTGCGCTGGTCTCTGTCCGATTTGTGGCGTCAACCTGAACGATCATCCAGACCATCAACACAGCGACACTGTTGATGCTCGTTGGCTGGGACTGGCCCAATGGGGTAAGCTGTCATAGTTGCCCCCGCGGATGGTGGGTGGCTCGAAGTGAGGAGAAGACCAGTGGCTGTCCCGAAGAGAAGGATGTCTCGCGCCAACACCCATGCTCGTCGTTCGCAGTGGAAGGCGCAAGCACCACGTCTGGTCACCTGCGTCAATCCGGCTTGCAAAGGCAAGCATTTGCCTCATACTGCCTGCCCCGAGTGCGGCCAGTACGGCCCCAAAGAGGCTCGTCGTCAAGTTCTTCAGGTTCAGTAAAGCTTGAACCCACTGGCCGACTGTTTTCAGCGACTGGATCTCAAGGTTGATCCAGAGGTGCTGGATTTGGCATTGACCCATCGCTCATGGGCTTATGAGCATGGTCGTGTGCCGACCAATGAGCGCCTGGAGTTTTTGGGCGATTCGGTGCTGGGTGTCATTGTCACTGAATGGATCTTTCAGCGATACCCTGATCGCCCCGAGGGAGAACTGGCCAAACTTCGGGCTTCCGTGGTGTCCGGTCAAAGCCTGGCGATGGTTGCCCGTCAACTGGGTGTCGGACCGCTGATCAAGCTGGGGCGTGGCGAAACGGCCACCCAAGGGGCCGACAAAGATTCGATTCTGGCTGATGCCATGGAGGCGATCATCGGGGCTGTCCATATCTGTGGCGACTTCGCGATGTCGCGGCGTTTCGTCCATGACCTGATGGATGATCTGATAGCTGCCAACGCCGAGTTGGGCGCCGCTCTCGACTGGAAGTCCAGCCTCCAAGAGCTGGCGGCCTCATTGGACTTGGGAACACCGATTTATGACTATGAGGCGACTGGTCCGGACCATGCCCGGCAATTCTTCGCTACCGTGAGCATCAATCAAGAAGTCATCGGTGAAGGCCATGGTGCCAGCCGGCGCGCCGCAGAGCACATGGCAGCCGAAAAGGCTTATCACAGTCTCGAAAACGAATAGGAAACCATGATCACACGAGTGGTTGGTGGTCTCCGCCGAAATTTCAAAGAGATATTGGCCTACTGTCTGGTGGGTGCCTCAGGAGTGTTGGTTAACCTGCTGGTCGCCTATGCCTGCAAACGCCTTTTCCCGCTGATTTGGCCTTCGGCTCAAGCCAATGGCGTATTGCTGTCGATTCCGGGGACTCCTTACAACATCCGTTGGTTCATGCTGTTCTCGATGATCGCCTTTCTGGTGGCCAACGTCAGCAATTATCAACTGAACCGAATGTGGACCTTCAGGGGCGGACACCATAAGGGTTGGTGGAAAGAGTTTTCGAGTTTCTTCATCATCGGCTTGATCGCTCAACTTGTTGGTATGGGGGTTGAGGCGGCGCTGATGCATCCAGAATCGCCGATCAATCTGCCAGATCGGATCTTTGATGACTCCAATGGCTGGCGCACCAAGTGGTACTGGGCGCATTTGATTATGATCATGGTGACTGTGCCCTTGTCGTATCTGATGAACCGTTACATCACCTTCCGTCAAGCCAGGCACCCAGCGGCGGCACCAAGCACGTAAAGTCGAGTGGATTAACAGTTAGGGGCAGGGTTGTATCTCAAGCGGTTGAGCCTGCGCGGCTTCAAGTCCTTTGCCACTGTCACCACCTTCAGCCTCGAGCCAGGTATCACCGCCATTGTCGGCCCTAATGGTTCGGGCAAATCCAATGTTGTCGATGCTCTGGCCTGGGTGATGGGGGAGCAGGGCGCCAAGAGCTTGCGGGGCGGCTCGATGGAGGATGTCATCTTCGCCGGTACCAGCAGTCGGGCTCCCCTGGGGCGAGCCGAAGTCCAATTGACAATCGACAATGCGGATGGCGCCCTGCCAATTGACTACGCTGAGGTGACGCTCACCCGCACCAAATTCCGCAACGGCAACTCGGAATACGCCATCAACGGCTCCGCTTGCCGTTTGTTGGATGTCCGCGAACTGCTGTCTGATTCCGGCATTGGCCGGGAAATGCATGTCATCGTCGGCCAGGGGCATCTCGACCAGATTCTGTCTGCCACGCCAGAGGCCAGACGCGGCTTTATCGAAGAGGCGGCGGGTGTGCTGAAACATCGCGATCGCAAAGACAAGGCCCTGCGTAAACTCGATGCCACCGCTGCCAACCTCAACCGCCTGAGTGACTTGACCAATGAGATTCGCCGCCAACTCAAGCCCCTTGGCCGCCAGGCTGAAGTCGCCCAGCGGGCCGGACAAGTGCAGGCTGAAGTGCGTGATGCCAAGGCTCGCTTGATGGCCGATGACATTGCGCAAGCCATCGTCAGTTTGAACAACGATGATTCTGATCTGGCGTCGTCTGGTCTGGAGCGTCAGCAAGTCGAACAGCAACTGGAAGCTTTTCGAAGCCAAGAGGACCGGGCCCGAGCCGACTTGTTGACTATCGAGACACGGCATCGGGCATCTGCGGAGATGTGGTTCGCTTTATCGGCACTGACCGAGCGATTGCGCCTGCTGACACAGTTGGCGCAAGACCGCTATCGCTCAGCCAGTGGGGCAATGTCCAGCCAAGCGCCCAGTCAGGACATCGTGGCAATGCGGACTCAGGCAGATCAGCTGGAAGCCGATGAGGCGCGACTGCGCAGCCAGGTGGAACAACGCCAACAGAGCTTGACCACCGCGCTCGGAGTTCGTCAATCGGCCGAGGAGGCTTATCGTCTGGCCAGTCAGGCATTCGATGAGAGCAGCCGTGCTCATGGGCGGACCCGCGAGCTGATCGCCCGGTTGACCGGTCAACTCAGTTCGACCCAGGCTCGCATCTCTGCGGCCCATCAGCGGATCGATGCCTTGACGCAGGCAGTTGTCACTGCCGAACAACAAGCCAACGCCGCCGTGGAGGCTCAGAAGACGGCCCAGGGTGATCTCCTGCCCGCTGGCGATGATCAAGCTTTGGTGGACAAGGTTGAACGAGCCAAAGCGGCCGTTCAGCAGGCAGACGCGCAAGTCGAGCAAGCCCGACGCCGACACCAAGAACTGGCCCAGCAACAAGCAGCTTTGATTGCCCGGACAGAAGCTTTGTCTGCGGCTTTACAGGCGCGTCTGGGCAATGTCTCGGACGCGACTGATTGGGCGGAGGTCGGCTCTTTGGGATCAGTAGCTGATCTCATCCAGGTGGAGCCTGGCTATGAGGCCGCAGTGGCTGGTGCCCTTGGCTCTTTGGCGGAGAGCCAAGTGATAGACGACATCGATCAGATCTGGTCCTGCCGGATCGACCAGCGCGGTCAAGCGGGTCGGATCGATTGGATGGTCACATCGGCCAGCACAGCAGCTCTGGAGACAGCACCCATGGACGGAGTCAGGCGTGTCACCGACCTGATCAGCGCCGACCCTGGCCTGACAGCCACCTTGGATCGTCTGTTGGCTGACCTGGTGGTGGTTGATGATCTGGAGCAAGCCAAGACCTGGTTGAAGCGCCATCCTCAATCCCAACTGGTGACCCGTGACGGCGACCGCCTCAGTTCACTGTTGGTCAGACTAGGGCAGGGTTCCACCGACTCGGCCATCGCCTTGGCCGCCCTGGCACGCCAGGCCGAAGAGGAGTCGCTGCTTGTCGGTCAGCAACTGGCATTGGCACAACAGGACTGGCGTCAAACGGAGCAGGAGCAGCGCCGCTTGGCAGCGGAGCAAGCCGAGGCCGAACAAACCCTTGAATCGCATCGGCGACAGCTGTCAGCGGCGCAAGCCAGTCTCAGTCGCATTAATCAAGCGGCCGGGCGGGCCCAGGCAGAAGCCGAACAACGACGCGAGCAACTTGAGCGAGCCAGTCGCGACCTGGCCAATGATGAAGAATCATTGGCGACAGTCACCGCGCAACTGGAGCTGGCTGGCACCGATCCTGCCGCATCGCCGCCCGACCGAGAGCAAGTGGACAGCTGTGACACCCAGGCCAAGGCAGCTCGGGCTGCCGAGACTGAGGCACGCATCGCTTGGCGGACGCTGGAGGAGAGGGTCCGGTCAATTGCTGGGCAAGCCGCGGCGCTGCGCCGGGCCGCCATTGAAGAGGAGGAGGCCCAAAGTCGACGAGCCTTTCGGCTGCAGCGGTTGGAGAAACAGCTGGCGCAAGCCAGGGCGGCTGGGGCGGTGGCCAGCTGGTTGGGCAAGGTCGCTATGGCCGTAATGGACCGAGCTGGCCAGGAACGAGACAGCATTGGGCAACAGCGGCAGGACCTGGCCGAACAGGCTGAGCAGGCTCGCTTGGCAGTGCGAGACCTGACTGTCAGTTTGGAACGGTTGGTCGATTTGAGCCATCGGCGAGCCTTGGCCCAAGCCCAACAGCAAATGCGAGTCGATGCGCTGGTGGAGCGTGCCAGTCAGGAGCTGGGCTTGTCATCTGACGACCTGCTGGCTGAATTCGGCCCAGATCAATTGGTGACAGTCATCCATGGCGACGACGAAGCGCCCACCTTCGAGCCCTATGATCGCGATCAGCAATTGAAACGTCTGCGACGAGCCGAACGCGATCTGCAGTTGTTGGGCAAGGTCAACCCTTTGGCCTTGGAAGAATTCAATGCCCTGCAGGAGCGTCATGCTTTCTTGATGGGTCAGCTGGAGGATTTGAAGAAGACCCGGGCAGACTTGCTTGGCATTGTCGATGAGGTTGATGCGCGGGTGCGTGACGTCTTCTCTCAGGCTTATGCCGACGTCGCTGAGCAATTTGAATCCACCTTTGCTCGACTCTTCCCTGGAGGCGAAGGTCGCTTGGTGTTGACGCAACCAGAGGATTGGCTGACTACCGGTGTCGAGGTCGAAGCTCGACCAGCTGGCAAGAAAGTCAAGCGGCTGTCACTGCTGTCAGGTGGGGAGCGGTCATTGGTGGCGGTTTGTTTCTTGGTCGCCTTGTTCAAGGCACGACCCAGTCCCTTCTATATCCTGGATGAGGTAGAGGCCGCCCTCGATGACACAAACCTGGGGCGTTTGCTCGACATCTACGAGGAGCTGCGTTCGACTTCACAGTTACTGGTGATAACCCACCAAAAGCGCACCATGGAGATCGCCGACACTTTGTATGGGGTCACCATGGGAGCGCAAGGCACGTCACGGGTGGTCAGTCAGCGCTTGCGTGAGGATTGATCGGCTTCGATGCTGAGTGGACGACCTGCCGGGCCTTGGTATTGGATTCAGTGGACCCAATTGGCCTGATCAGGTCGCGTAAGATATGGGCGTGGATTACATCTTCTGGTATTTGATGGCAGCGGTCGCTGTCTTGTTGCTGATTGCCGCAGTCATCATCATGGTGGGGAATCGGCGTCATCGCCGCCAGCAACAAGCTGGGCCGGCCGAAACGCCAAGTGTCCCCAGTGTGACGACCTTGCCAACAGCTGCTTTGGCCGACAGTCAGGACGGCAGCGACGAGGCAGAGCAGGCCGCAGTCTTGGCGGATTTTGCTGACGATCTGCACCGGCGGGTCGAACAGTTGTCGACCAACGAAGGTGCACTGACGACGTCGATCAGCCCGTCCGAAGCCATGGCAGAGCCGGAGCCAATCGCACCGGCAGAGCCGATGGCGGTTGGCACACCGACGCCTGAACCGCCCGCCAGCCGGATGGGACGATTGCGTCGACGGTTGGCCTCAAGCAATAACGCGTTGGCGCGAGGACTGGCCAATCTCTTGGCCAGTGACAGTCTGTCCAAACAGACCTGGGATGATTTCGAGGCCGCCCTGATCGCCTCGGATTTGGGCGTTGGCCCGACAATGGAACTGATCAACCAGTTACGCCTGCGCTTGGCAATCGATGGGGTCAAGGATCCACAGGCGGCCATGCAGGTTCTTCGTGAAGAATTGATCAAGCTGGTCGATCCGCAAATGGACCGGTCTTTGCACTTCGACCCTGCTTCAAAGCCGGGCGTGGTGATGGTGGTCGGCGTCAACGGCACCGGGAAAACCACATCAGTCGGCAAGTTGGCCAGAGAATTGGTGGCCGGGGGCTCATCGGTGCTCCTCGGAGCAGCTGACACCTTCCGAGCGGCTGCGGCCGATCAGTTGACCACTTGGGGAGACCGCATCGGTGTGCCAACAGTGCGCGGCCCCGAAGGTGGTGATCCGGCCAGTGTCGCTTTTGACGCCGTCAGACGCGGCCAAGCTGATGGCATCGACGTGGTCTTGGTCGACACTGCCGGCCGATTGCATAACAAGACCAACTTGATGGATGAACTGGGCAAGGTCAAGCGAGTCATCGCCAAGCTGACGCCGGTCGACGAGACACTATTGGTGCTCGACGCCACGACCGGCCAGAACGGGTTGCTGCAAGCCCGCGTTTTCGCCGAAGCCGTCGACATCACGGGCATCGTCTTGACCAAGCTAGACGGATCAGCCAAGGGCGGCATCGTCGTGGCGGTTCAGCAAGAATTGAAAGTGCCAGTCAAATTCATCGGGCTCGGTGAAGGGGCAGACGATCTGGCAGCCTTTGACGCCGCACAATTTGTCGATGGATTATTGGGCCTGTGACCAGCAGCGAGTTCGCACACAATCACTTTCGGGGTTTGACCGGCGATCTGACGATTCGCTACGCCACCGATGCCGATCGGTCGACGATGCAGGCCATCTTCAACCATGAAGTCGCTTCATCGACCTCTTCTTGGGAATGGCTGCCTTTGTCGACTGAGGATTGGCAGACCTGGTTCGATGACCACACCAGCGGTGACTATGTCGCGTTGGTGGCGCAATTCGATGGTCAAGTGGCCGGCTTCGCCGGATTCAGTGCCTTTCGGCCGAAAGCCGGCTACGCCTCCACCGTCGAGGATTCGATCTTTTTGGACCCAGCCTTTCGCGGCCGTGGCATCGGCAAGGTGCTACTGCAACAATTGCTGGCAGAGGCGCGATTGCGGTCAGTGCATAGTGTGGTGGCGGCCATCACCTCGGAGAACCTGGCTTCGATCGGCTTGCATCGCAACGCCGGTTTCCAGGAGGTCGGGCGTTTGCCCCAAGTCGGTCACAAATTCGGGCGCTGGCTGACCCTGTTGCTCTTCCAGATCATCCTCGATGATCGACCAGCGCCTTGAGGCCGGCGTCCGTCAACGTTGTTGGGCCGTCAGTGGCAAACTGAACTAGCTAGACTGGCGCCGTGAGGATCAGCCCGAGTATTTTGAACACGGATTTTGCCCGTTTGGCCGATGAGATCGCCAAGGTGCCATCAGCTGACGCCATCCACATCGACGTGATGGACAATCATTTCGTGCCTAATTTGACGATTGGACGCCCCGTTGTCGAATGTCTGCGCCGGGTGACTGATCTGACACTGGACGTTCATTTGATGATCGACAACCCAGACCTGCACGCCTTGTCTTATGTCAGCGCCGGGGCCGACCTGGTGACCTTTCATCTCGAAGCGGCCGCCCAGCCCGTCGAATTGGCTCGAGCGATCCGCAGCGCCGGTGCCGGGGTCGGCGTGGCGATCAAGCCAGCCACTCCTGCAGTGGCGGTCGAGGCGCTGATACCCGAGATCGATCAAGTGCTGGTGATGAGCGTCGAGCCGGGTTTCGGTGGTCAGACCCTGATGATCAGTGTCCTGCCGAAAGTGACCGATATCCGGGCAATGATCGAGCGCAGCGACCAAGCCTGCTGGTTGGCCATGGACGGTGGCATTTCGGTCGGCACCATTGATGCCTGTGTTGAGGCTGGCGCCGATAGTTTTGTGGCTGGGTCTGCGGTCTTCGGTAGTGCCGACCCCGACGGCGCCATTGTTGAATTGCGGCGCTTAGCCGAGCAGGCCTTGGGGCGACGTCTGGCGCTGATGTCGACTGAGTCGATCGATCGGCCAGCAGCGGTGGTGGTTTCTCAGTGAGGTATTTGTCGACTCGCGGCGCCGGCCCGATGTCCTTCACTGACATCCTCTTGGAGGGATTGGCGCCAGATGGTGGTCTCTACGTGCCCGAGTCCTATCCGCAACTGAGCGGCGACGATTTGGAAGCGCTGCGCGAGATCCTGATTGATGAGGGCTATTCACGGTTCGCGGCCGAAATCCTCGGTTTGTTCATCGACGACATTCCATTTCATGACTTGGAAACGATCACGCGTCGGGCTTACACCAAGGAAAAGTTCGGCACTCACCTGATCGCACCGGTCCATCCCTTGGAGCCCAATTTGTGGCTGGCCCACTTGTCACAAGGGCCGACAGCGGCTTTCAAGGACATGGCCATGCAGGTGCTGGGTCAATTGTTTGATTACGAGTTGGGGCGGCGTCACCAGACGATGACGATCGTTGGTGCGACCTCCGGCGACACGGGATCAGCGGCCGAATACGCTCTGCTCGATGCAGAGCGGGTCCAAGTGTTCATGTTGTCCCCGTTGGGACGGATGAGCCCCTTCCAGCGCGGTCAAATGTATGGTATCGATAACGCCCGCATCATCAATATCACCGTGCCCGGATCATTTGATGATTGTCAGGATCTGGTCAAAGCGATCAATGCTGATCAAGAGTTCAAGGCCCGGTTTGCCATTGGGGCGGTCAACTCGATCAATTGGGCTCGCTTGGTCTCGCAGGTCGTCTACTACCTGTCGAGTTGGGTGCAGGTCAGCGCTGATCGTGGTCCAGTTTCGTTTTGTGTGCCGTCGGGCAACTTTGGCAACATTTGCGCCGGGCATGTCGCCCGAATGATGGGCCTGCCGATCAGCCACCTGGTTTGCGCCACCAACGAAAACAATGTGCTGGCCGAGTTCTTTTCAACTGGCGTCTACCGGGTACGGGCATCAACTGAGACCTTCGTCACCTCCAGCCCGTCGATGGACATTTCCAAAGCCTCCAACTTTGAGCGCTTCTTCTTTGACCTGACGGGGCGCGACGCCCAGACAGTGGCCCATTTGTTCGGCCAGCAATTGCCGGCCACTGGCGTCATCAGCACCCGCGATCAGCCTTACGACGGCGATCCGGCCCGCCTCTTTGGTTTCCAAGCTGGAGTGTCGACCCACGCCAACCGGGTGGCGACCATCGCCGATGTCTATAAGCGCGATGATTATCTGATTGATCCGCACACCGCTGACGCTGTCAAGGTCGGTCGCGAACATGTCGGCGCTGAACCAATGATCATCATGGAGACGGCGTTGCCGGTCAAGTTCGGTTCAATCACCCAGGAAGCGATCGGCAAAGTGCCACCCGTCCCCGGGCGCTTCGCCTCAGTCTTGGAAGCTGAGCAACACACGGTTCGCCTTGATGGCGGCATCGACGAGCTCAAGGCGATCATTGAGCGCCAAAGCATTTTCGAAGCGGCGTCATCGATCTGACAGTCAAGCGCAAAGGAGTGGCCATGACCAGCAATCTGATCGATCAAGTGATGGATTTGGTCCAGCATTTTCAGGGCAGTGAGTACACCCGTGCCGGTGGCGGCAATGTCTCCTACAAAGTTGATGGTGTCCTGCACATCAAACCGAGCGGCTTGCGTCTGGCCGACATCACACCGCTGGACTTGATCCCGTTGAGCCAATCCACCTTACTGGAGCAGTTGGCTGGTGAGGGGCTCGACAACCATGCCCTTTTGACCGATGGGGCCGCCGCTGCCCGAGTCGGCGTCGACGATGGGCGTCGACCCAGTGTCGAGTTGTACTCGCATGCTGTCTTGGCTGAGGCGTTGGTGGTGCATTTGCACCCACTGACGCTGTCTGCCCTGGCTTGCACCAGCCAAGCCCATCAGCTAGCCGCCGAAATTCTCGGGGATTCCGCCATTGTCGTCGATTACGCCGATCCGGGTGTGCCATTGGCGTTGGCCTTGCTCCAGGCCCGCCAGGCCTTCACTGAGAGGACTGGCAGGCAAGCACCAGCGCTGACCATATTGCGTAATCACGGCATTATTGTCGCGGGGGATTCGGCGCAACAGATCATTGCCACGGTCGACCAGGCAACCGAATTGGTGCGGCAGGCCATTGAGCAGCGACCACGCCCGGTGGCGCCACGAGCGCAAGTGCGTTTTCGAACTGAACAAACTGATGAGGATGAATTGCGCCGCATCGACTCCTTGATCGCTGCCATTGCGCCGTTGCTGCGTGGGCTGCTGGCCGGGGATGGCAACTTGGCTATTGTGGCGGCAGACGCCTCGGCCTTGGTGCGCCAGGAGACCAGACGAGGTTCGGCGATCATCTCGGTTGGCCCTTTATTGCCCGATGAGATCGTTTATGCCGGTAGTTTCCCCTGTGTCATCGAGCCAAAGTACGCGCCGATTGAAGAGCAGGTGGCCCTGGCTATCGAGCGTTACCGGCGCGAGTACCAGGTTGATCCGGTGGTGGTTTTGCTGCCGGGCAAGGTGTTGTTCGGCATTGGTCCCGATTTTGAGGCGGCTCGTAACGCCGTCGACTGTTTTACTGACGCGCTGCAGGTAGCGCGCGATGCTGATCGGTTGGGGACGGTGGCAGTACTGACCGAGTCGCAGCGGCAGTTCATTGAGTCCTGGGAAGCCGAGTCTTATCGGCAGGAGGTGGCGCGAACCGCCCGCCATGGCCGCTTGGAGTCGCGAGTCGTCTTGCTGACGGGCGCATCGACGGTTTTCGGTCCGGGAGTGGCCAGGGGATTGGTGGCTGCGGGAGCACACGTCGTCTTGGCCGATCCGAAAACCGATGACATCACCAGTTTGGCAGAAGAGCTATGCCAGGTGAACGGCCCCGGAGCGGCCATGGCCGTCAAGTGGGACAGCCTGGATCCAGCTGGCATTGAAGCGGCGCTCAATCAGGTTTTGACTTGCTATGGCGGCATTGATGTGCTGGTGGTCAACGATCCAGTCGGGCGGCCGGGGGCCTGGGAGGACCAGCGGTTGGAAGACTTTGACCGCAGCACCCAATCGGTTTATCGGCAGTATTTTCAGGCAGTTCGTCAAGTCGTCCCGGTGATGAGCAGCCAATTCCAAACCACCCCACAGCGCCGTTTCGACATCATGGCCATTGGCTCGATGGCCGGACTGGCGGCTAGCGCTCAGGGCTTCGCCGACGTCGGTGCGCAATTCGGACAGATTGGTCTGACCCAGGCATTGGCCTTGGAACTGATCGATCAAGGCATCAAGGTCAACATGATCTGCGCCGGGGACTATCTCGATGGGCCCGCCTGGTCAGACCCAGATAGGGGCTTGCTCAAACAGTATTTGCGCAGTGGACGGGTGCCTGGGGCCAGTTCAATCGATGATGTCAGATCCAACTTGGAACAGCGTGTGCCTTGTCGGCGCGGCGCTGTTCCAGCCGATGTCGTCAAGGCCGTCCTTTATCTGGTCGATCAAGACTATGAGACCGGTCAGGTGCTGCCGGTCACCGGTGGACGCAATTTGTTGCGATGAGTCGAGCGGCTGCTGGCCAACCCAAAACTGCTGGTCAGTTCAATTGGCCGAAACCAACTGGCCGGGCGTGCTCTTGGCCGAACTCAATGTAGCCAATGGCCTCAACTGGAATCATCACTTGGTGCCCGTTGGCATCGGTCAGCAGCAGCGGTGTCTCGGACTGGCGGGCGTTGTTGTAATCGCTCAACAACTCCTGCGCCGAGCCTGCGATGTCCAGGCTGATCTCACGGGCCACCTGGCGAACGCCAATCTTGATTTCCATTCTCATTCTCCTTGTGTTTGACGGGTTGTGTCTGGGTTGTCGGTCAGACTGGCGCTGGGGTGGAATCGCTTGCCCCAGCCTCCGTCGCGGTGGCTGGGCGGACGACGATCCGGGTCCAAGCGCCGACATAGATGCGATCATCGGGACTGATCAGGGTCCGACCACTGATCGGCTGGTCGGGCAAAGAGCCGATGGCTGGTGCCAGATAGGAACCATTGGCTGAGTCCAGGTCAG
>JAITVZ010000098.1 GCA_031285505.1 Propionibacteriaceae bacterium | reverse complement strand
TCCGAGTCGGTGATTATCGGGTGATCTACACGGTTGATGATGATGTGTTGTTCGTCTGGGTGGTCAAGATCGGCAACCGTCGCGACGTTTACGAAAGGTGAATCATGAGCGCGCTTATGCCAACTATCGTCCCGGTGACTGAGGCCAAGGCCAAGCTGGCCGAACTAATCGGCCTGTCCGACACCGAGGATGTCGTCGTCACCCAACGGGGTCGAGCTGCCGCCGTCCTGGTATCAGCCAGTCGTTACAGCGAAATGCTGGACCGCATCGAGACACTGGAAGACTCCCTCGAAATCGCAGACGCGAAACTCCACCGGGAGCCGACCGTCCCCCTATCCCAGGTGGTCTCTGATCTCGGGCTGTAGATCAGAGTTTCCCTTCTCGGATTGCGGTTTGGAGGGCGCGTGCGTCGTTGGGGCCTGGTTGGCCGTCTTGGGTGGTGCCGAGTAGGGCTTGTACGGATCGCCACCACCCGGAGCCAGGACCGGCGGAATTGCCAACCCGGACTATGGTGAACGCGGGGAACCACTTCCGTGCGATATGAACCTGGGTGGCGTTGTCCAGGTCGATCCAACCGTCACCTTTGACACCAGCGGCGGCCAGGATCGCCGCCATGGTGTTCTGCCCGCCGATCCCGTCAACGGTCAGGTTATGACCGGTCTGATAGTGGCGCACTGTCGCCGGGCCAACGATCCCATCGGTTAACGCCGGATCGACCTTCGGGGGTTCTGGAGCGACAGGGCCCGGGACTGGTTTCGTGGGCGCCGGTGCTGAGGTGCCGTTTTGACCGGCGATGATGCCTTGGGCGATGGCTTGCCCGATGGCGTCAACATGGTCGATGATCCATTGGGCATCGCTGGGGTTGTCGTGGAAGGCCGCCTCAACGTAAACACAAAGCATGCTGGTTCGGTTGATTTCCATCAGGCTGGCGTTGGCCCGGATGCCCCGGTCTGCTGTGGGGGTGAGTGTTGAGACTGCGTTGTAAACGCCTTGGACCACTGGGTTGGTTTCGCGACCTGGGTAACAGAACACGGTGCAGCCATGGCCACCGCCAGCGTCAGTATGGATTGGCACGTAAACATCAGCTCCCCACTGGTTGGCCTCACGCATCCGCGCCCCGGTGTTGATACTGGTGGCCTCCCCCGCAACCATGACGTCAACACCAGCAGCGGTCAACGCACCAGCACAAGCAGCAGCGATTCGGCGAGCCTGGGCCGCCTCAGTAGTGTTGCCTGCCGAATACGGGTTGGCCGTCTGATTTGACGGTGAGAGATAGACACGAGACATGATGGTTTCCTTTCTGGGCATAGAAAAACCCCGACGATTGCCGGGGTTGGGATTGACATATCTATACTAGTTCGGCTAGGATAGATATGTAAGAAGGAAGGAGGTGAGAATGGACAAAGCCCTGGAAGTTCTAGGGCAAATGGGAACTCTCCTAATCGGGATAGCGGCCCTCATTACGGCGCTAAGACCAAGAGAACGGAGAGAACCTAAGAAGCGGAAATAGAGCTAAGGGGTTCCGGCTAGATCAGTTAGCCGGAACCCCACCTCTAGGGTAGTCCAGCCACCATGAGAGAAGCACGAGTCTTCAAGTGGGCAGCCCTCGGCCTGGGGTTTGCCGCCTGCGCCTTGGCCGCCAAAGCAGGCGCAATCACCGCTGCCTTGACAGCTATCAGCAGTGGCGCGATCGGGTTCATCGCGGTCACTTTGGCAGAGCGAGACAAGCATGACTGAGCGCTACCTATCTCTTACGGAGATAGCACGGCAACTGGGCATCACTACCGCCAGTGTCGCCCAAGCCCATCTGCCCCCAGCAGATGCCGTGATCGGCAAGACACGCGGTTGGAAACAGGAGACGGTAGAGCAGTGGGTCAAGCAGCGGCCAGGGCGAGGAGTTGGCGGAGGTCGCCCCCGACGCACACAACTCACTGGTGACCCTGGCGTCCCCATGTGACTTATCGGGTGATTTCATACCAGGATTTATGCCAGCATCGGAATCCCCACCGCACCCAGCTCACTTGGTGCCGTAGACCGTGTAGCAGATTTGGCCGGCGCGGGTGCCCGACCCGGTAGACACCACCCACACCGACAGCCGGGGTGCGCCCGTGTCATCCGGGATCGGCTGAGACACCGCCCAGCAGATCGAAGATGAGTAGGCCATCTGCCGCCATGCGACAAACCACGAGCTGACCGACGCGCCCGGAGGTAGGGCCAGAGCGGGCGCGCCACCGTAGTAGACGCTGCCGATAGCGCTTGTGGTCGCGACCGACAAGTCGACAACCTGGGTCCACCTGTACAGCCCGCCGCCGAGGTCTTCTTCGTGCCATACCCCGTTGCTGGTGCAGGTGACCACGGGTCGGCCTTGCTGGGTGATCGCCCCGTCTACCAGCAGGTCACCGCCGGCAACTACGGCCAGGGGGTGGTCTAATGCTTCATCGTCGGAGACTGCTCGCAGCAGCCCGACGTGTTTCCCGCCGGCAGGCAGGTGGATGGACACTTGCGCGGCGGCAACTGTCCAAGTGGTGGTGGCTTGACCGGCTAGCGCGTCGGTGATGGTTAGTTCGATCTCGTAGAAGCTGGTCGGGTCGAGGTCACCGCCGATGGTCAGTTGGTGGTTCGGTGTTGGTGTCGCGATGGTTTTCCAGCTGGTGGATCCGCGTTTGCGGTAGCGCATTGCTCGGTTTGTGACTGTGTTTTTGCCGGAGACAGTGGCGATGGTTTCAGCGAAAGACAGGGTCGCCCATTGGCCTTGGTAGTCGGCCACCCCGGCTGGGTCGGTGCGCTCGGCAACACCTGGGGTCACTACTGGGGGTGTCCACGCGACAGCGGTGAGACTGGCGCTGGCGGCGGCTGTTCTCCCTCGTGAGTCCCAAACAGTCAGGGTGGCTTTGTGTGTTCCGGCGGACCGCAGCAGGTCTGTGGTTTGGGAGTTTGGCGCGCCGCTGCCGTTATAGGTGAAGTCCGGGCCAGTCAGCTGCCAACGGGTGATTGTCGATCCGACCGCGCCGCTGGCGGTCATGCTGGCTTTGGCTTTGGAATGCCCGACCACCCACAACCCCCAAGCGGGCGGTGTCCCGACGTCTTGGCGGGCCAGCGTCAGCCCGCACGTTGGGACCACTGAGGCTGGCACGTACAAGCCTTTGTAGTAGTCGACAAACCCGATCCCGTTCCAGGCCGCGTCGTAGGTGGTGATTCGGAAAACGATCGCCAGCCAACCATTGTTGGCGCAATAGGTGGCTGCTTGGTCCAGTGGCACGGACAGCGATGCGCTGGCGCCGGAGGTGTCCACTCTGGCCAGTAATGCCCAAGTGCCGCCATTGGCGAACACTTCAACCCGGTGGTTGAAACTCGCTGACGCCTTGTGGATCGTGACAGTGGTTGACCCGCCGAACTCGAAATCAGCGACATCAGCTGATGAGGTGCGGGGGATGCGTGGCAGCCCGAGTGTCCCGCCGACACTGACAGCGGCCATTGGCGCTTTCGCGGCCAGAGACGCTGAACACTGGTAGGAGCCGTTACCTGCCGAGTCGTGACCGATCCAACCAGACCAGGTGTACAGATCGACTCTGGTCCAACCGTTGTTGCCGGTGCGCCAGTTCCCCGCAGCGTTGCCTTGGCTGCCAGCTACACTCCACCCAGTGTCATAGTTGTTGAAAAACCCAGCCATGGCCCGCATGACGTAAACCACAACCTCGACAAAGGACCGGTTACCGGCAATGTCTTGGCTGGTCCAGCGCGCACCGATGCGTAAACTGACCCTGCCTGCCGAGTCGTTACTGGCAGCGATATCCACCCATTCGCCTGCGTTGCTCACTGGTTCCACCTCCACCACAGCCCGCCGTCACTGTCCGGCATTTGCGTGAACCCGCCCACCTGTAGCGAGGTGAGTATCTGGGCTTTGTCAATCAATGACCGGTCGTTGCGGAAGAACGCCGCCTCGACACCGTTGACAATTATGTGTACCCCGTCGGGGGCGATCACAGTTTTCACCGGGTTGTCTCGCTGCCCAACCTCAACACCGTTAGCGGTTAAACGAATCAGTGTGGACAACTGGTCACGGACAGCGATCACCGCGCCGTCGATAGTCTCGGTGTGTTCCGTCAATCGGTCCACTTGGAACGCGAACTGGTCAGCGGTTTGTGTCAACTGGGTGGACAAAGAATCGGTGCTGGACTCCAACGCCTGGGTGGTGGCGTAGCTGGCCGACACGCGGGTCATGATCTGATCCGGTAACTGCTCGATGTTCGATTCAATCGTTTTCACGGTAGTGGCGACATTGAGGAGTTGCCCGGCGGTCTCATCTGCTTGGGCCTGCGCAGCATCGGCGGCCTGTTGGGCGGTGGCCGCGTTAGCCTTCGCTGTGTCAGCTGTCGATTGGGCGGTCCCGGCGGCGGACTTCGCGGCATCGGCTGCGGTCTCGGCCTTCGCCGCGCTGTTCTTTGCGGTGTCGGCTGTCGCTTTAGCTTGGTCGGCGTTTGTCTTCGCTGTCGTCGCAACTTGGCTTGCGGTGTCGGCTGTGGCTTTGGCGGTGTCGGCCTGCTCGCTGGCGGTCTGGGCTGTGGACTTGGCGGTGGCGGCGGCATCGCTGGCCGTCTGGGCGGTCGCCTTTGCTTTGTCGGCGGTACTTTTCGCGGCT
>JAITVZ010000082.1 GCA_031285505.1 Propionibacteriaceae bacterium | reverse complement strand
CTGGCATGGTGATGCCCAACTGGCTGACCGTAACTAGACCAGTTCGCCCTGCCCCTCAGCCACTGGCCTAGCCCGATCTTGCTTGATCCCCCTATGCTGTCCCCCATGGAACTTACAGGGGGTCTGCTCAAACACACCCAAATACGCGGCTATCTGCGGTCGCTGGCATTGCATGAACTCAATGTCGGCGACACCATTCCCTCCGAACGCGAGCTCTGCGAACAATTCCAAGTGGCCCGGATGACTGTCCGCCAAGCGGTCGATGCCCTGGTGACTGAGGGGATCCTCACCCGGGTCCAGGGCAAAGGCACCTTCGTCGCTGGTCGCAAGGTCGATTTGCAGATGCACCTGACCACCTTCGAGCAGGAGATGACCAACCGGGGTCTGCATGCTTCTTCAGAAGTCTTGGCGGCCGACCTGCGCCAACCGCCGAGCGATGTCGCCGCGGCTTTGGCCCTGGAACCGCAAGGCCGGACCTACTACCTCTATCGGCTCCGACTGGCCAACGGTGAGCCCATGGCACTGGAGGAATCCTGGCTGCCGGCGGGCCTGCTGCCCCACTTGTTCGAGCCGACCACCCCGTTGAGCCTCTACTCCACCTTGATCGACCGCGGTCTGTCTCCCGATTGGGGGGAGGACATGGTTGACGCCGATGACGCCTCCGCGGCTGAAGCCCAATTGTTGGGCATCGCTCCTGGTCGGGCGGTGCTGCGCATCGCTCGACGGACCTTCGCCTCCAAGGTGGCGGTGGTGTATTCACGCAGCGTCTATCGGGGCGACCGTTACACCATGTGGGTGCCGGTGATGGCTCCGGCACCGGTGCGCCGCCGACCCAGCCGGCAAGCACCGCCACTGACCGCTTGAGCGCCTGCTAGGGATGCCCTGGCCGACTGGTCTAGTCAATGCTTGAACAAAGGCCTTAGACTCATCTCCAGCAGTTCACGATCAGCCTCACCTGGCGGGGCTGGAGCATTTTCTGAAAGCGAGAACAACATGGCTAAGGCAGACACCATCCTCAAGGGCCTGGGCGGCTCCGACAACATCTCCGAAATCGAGCCGTGCATCACCCGTTTGCGCGTGGTGGTCAACGACTCCGACTTGGTCGACGAAGCTGTTTTGAAATCGGCCGGCATCTTCGGGCTGGTCCGCTCCGGCAGCACCATTCAGGTTGTGGTCGGCCCCGAGGCTGACACCCTGGCAGAAGACATTGAGGACCTGCGGTGACGTTGACGATCCTCGCCCCGGTGTCCGGCACCGTCAAGGCGATGGGCGACGTGCCTGATCCGGTCTTCGCCGCCAGCGTGGTCGGTCCAGGGCTGGCGATTGAGCCTGATGACGACGCCACCAGCGCCATCGCCGCCATCAGTGGCACCATCGTCAAGCTCCACCCTCACGCTGCGGTCATCGGCGGCGCTGACGACCGCGGGGTGCTGACCCATCTGGGCATCGACACCGTTCAGTTGGAAGGCCAGGGCTTCACCACCCACGCCGCCGACGGTGACGAGGTGACCGCCGGCCAGTTGCTGGTCGACTGGAACCCGGTCGAGGTTCGTAGCGGCGGGCGCAGCGCCATCGTGCCAGTGGTGGCGATGCAGGCCGATGCCGATCAGCTGACCTTCCTGGCCCAGCCAGGCGAGCACGTCAGCGCCGGCGATCCGCTGATGGCCTGGGCCGACCCGGCCTGAGCTGACTCGGCCTGAGTAGAACCAGACGGGGGCGTGAGTCGATCACTGATTGATTCGCGCCCCCAAACCTTGCTCGCCGGCGATGGCGAGACCCCAAACAGATAGGCGGACCGACATGTTCAAATGGCCCTTTGGCGGCGATGGCCAAGCGAAGAAGACTCGCCCGGAGCCCGATCCGAAGTCGTTCTTCCAACGTTTCGGCATCTGGATCATCGCTTTGATCCTGTTCGCACTGGCGGTGTTCACCGCCATTCGCTACATCAACAAGCCGCCGGCCAGCCTCGATCGCGACGCCGCTGGCGCCGTCACTGCGCTGCAGCACAACGACATCTATCTGGCCCAGCCCGGCGATTGCATCAAAGAGCTGGACCAAGCCGGAGACGCCACCATCACCAAGGTTGATTTCGTGCCTTGTTCCCAGCCCCACCAAGTGGTGGCCATCGGCCTGACCGAGATCGCCGATGTCGGCTCCAGCGAGGCCGCTGCCACCGCCGCCGGTGAATGCACCGTCATCGCCACCGATGTCACCGGCAGCGACCCGGCCGAATCCACCGACGTCTACCAGCTGACAATCATGCCTCCCGGCGGACAGCTGCGCTCCTACCTCTGCTTGGTGGATTATGCGCCAAACGAAGCACCAGAGCTGGCGATCAGTCAGTGAGTCATCGCCAGAAATCACACCGCACTGACCCGAGCAGCCGCGCCTCCTAGGCTCCAGTCAGCCTTTTTCACCCAATCGCTCGCGGTGCTGCTTGATCTGATAAGCCACCAGTAAAACCGCCAGCCAAATAGGCCCGACAACGACGGCGATGCGGTAGCTCGGTGAGAAGCACATCATCACCACGACGAACAGCAAGAAGGCGATCACCAGCCAATTGACAATCGGATAGCCGGGCAGCTTGAAGGTCAAGGCAGCTCGCTGGTCACTCGACAGCCGCGAGCGGAACTTCATCTGGGTGATCATCACCATCACCCAATTGATGACCGCGGCGACGGTGGCGATTGACAGCAAGTAGTTGAAAGCGAAAGCCGGCCAGACGAAGACCACCACCACCGCCACTGCGGTGACGACCGCCGAGGTCAGCACCCCGGCCACCGGAGTGCCGTTGCTGGCGACCCGAGCCAGGAAACGCGGGGCGTTGCGCTCGCTGGCCAGTGACTGGAGCATCCGCCCATTGGAGTAGAGCCCGGAGTTGAACACCGACAAGACGGCGGTGATGCACACGAAATTGAGGACAGCGGCGGCCGCTTTGAAACCGACCTGGTCGAAAATACGCACGAAGGGGCTCATCGATCCGTCGATGTCGTTCCACGGCACGACCGACATGATGATGGCCAGAGCACCGATGAAGAAGAGGATGATCCGCCAAGCGATCTGATTGACTGCTTTGGGGATGGTCTGGCTGGGGTCCTGGGCCTCACCGGCGGTCACCGCCACCAATTCGACACCACCGAAGGAGAACATCACCACCACCAGCGCCATGGTCAGGCCCATCCACGCCCCGGCCCCACCGGCGGCGTCACCGACCCAACTGAGCAGGCCGAAGGGCATGAAACCACCGCCAACGCCCGGATCGACCAAATTGGCGAAGCTGGGAGTCGGCGTGTCGGCAGTGTGAATCTGGGCCAGGACCACCACCAAGCCGACGACGATCATCGCCGCCACCGCCAGCACCTTGACCAAGGCGAACCAGAACTCGAACTCGCCGAAGGAGCGAACGCCAACCAGATTGACGGCGGTGATCAGCACCGCGCAGATGGCAGCGGTCAACCAACTGGGGAAATCCGGCAGCCAATAATTCAGGTAGGTGCCGACCACGGCCAATTCGACCATCGACACCAGGATGTAGTTGAACCAATAATTCCAACCGGAGACGAAACCGGCCCGACGGCTCCAATTGACCGAGGCGTGATAGGTGAAAGCCCCGGCCACTGGGGTGTGGACGCTCATCTCGCCGACGGCCCGCATCACCGCGAAGATCACCAGGCCGCCGATCAGATAAGCCAGCAGAATCGATGGGCCGGCCAAGCCGATCGCCTCGGCTGAGCCATAGAACAGCCCGGTGCCGATGCAGCCACCCATGGCGATCATCTGCACATGGCGATTGCGCAAGTTACGCTTCAGCGGTGAGCCGGGGCCCGGCTGATCAAGACCTGGCGCTGGCAGTTGACTGGTCAAAGCGGCATTCTTGGTCATGCTCCACCCCTTAGCATCGATCGATTGGCTTGTGGCCATCGGCCAGTGTAGCTGCGATCGATCCACCCCTTGGTGACCATGGGTCAGCATGGACTGCTGATGAGGGGCGCCAGAACTAGCCTGGTGACTCCAGAATCCGACGATCAGCGGCCAATCGCCGCAATCATGCTCCGAGCGTCGAAGCTCGGGCCAACAGCTCAAAATCGACCAGGACTTCGCGGGGCCCCAAGGCCAGGTCAAAGCCCTCATCCAGACCGATCCGCTCGGCCAGCATCTCGACCGCCAGGTGGGCGATCGCCGGGCCACCGGGATCGATGGTTGAACAAGTCGGGTGGGAGTAGCGCGTCTCCTCAATGTTGTCGAAACCGATCAGGGCGACATCCTCAGGCACCCGACGCCCCTGCCGGACCAGTTCGTAGAGAGCACCCAGAGCCAGGGTGTCGTTCAGGCAGATGACGGCGTCGAGCTTCAGGCCAGTTTCGAGCAATTGGGCCATCGCCTGCGCCCCGAAACTCCTGGTCCAGGGCGACTGACCGGCGATCAATCGCTGATCGAGGGCGATTCCCGCCCTGGTCAAAGCCTGCTCAACCCCCTTGAAGCGCAGAGTCGACGATGACACCGTCGGTTGATCGTTCAAGCCGATGACTGCGAAGGCTCCTCTCCCCAAGGTGAGCAAGTGCTCGACTTGGGCGGCGGCGCCCTCGATGTTGCGCATCGACACATGATCGCAAGGCGCGTCGAAAATCGACTCCCCCAAGAGCACCAGCGGGAAATCGACCTGGAGCACCGTTGCATCGGCCGGGCCGATGTTGATCGGCGAGAAGATGACACCGTCAACCTGGGTGGAGCCGTGGCCGCGCAGCAGGCTCAACTCCAACTCGCGGTCGTAGCGGTGCTGCTCCAGCAACACGGTCAAGCCCCTGCTGGCTGCCTCGGTGACGATGGAGTCAGCCAGCTCGGCGAAATAGGGTATGCGCAGCTCCGGCAGCACCAATTTGATCAGGCCGGTCCGCCCCTGACGCAGGTTGCGGGCAGTTTGATTGACCCGGTAGCCGAGCTTCTCGATGGCCGCTTCGACCCGAAAACGAGTCGAAGCCTTGAGGTAGGGGTAATCGTTGACGACATTCGAGACTGTCTTCAACGACACACCCGCCAACGCAGCGACATCGCGCATCGTCACCGCGCTCTGGCTTCGGCTCATGGCAGTCCTTCAATCGTCAGGCGTCGGTGGGACACCGACGGCATCAACAATAAGGGATGCCGCCGCCCGCTCGACGCCCGCCCAGCAGTCAGGCCTCGATCATCGCCTGCGGCCAACCGTCGTCATCCCAGGTCATCTGGTGGATGGCTAGTCGGAAATTGCCACCGTCATCACCGTCGTAATAATGGAAGCCAAGATAATCGCCACTGACCGACTGACCGCCCGGGCCGATCATCGCCCCATCAGCCCACAAGACCGGCGTGCCACCACCCATCACCAGGTCAGTGCCCTCGGCGTCGACATAGGGGCCATCGATGCTGCTCGACCGCCCGACGGCCACGTTGTAGGTCGAATCAACCCCCTGGCAGCAACTGTCGCGTGAGAAGAACAGGTAGAAGTAATCGCCGTGATGGATGACATAGGCCGCTTCAATCGGGTTGTTAGCCACTCCGAGGCGCGAGGCCACCTTGACCGGCTCGACGCCAGCGACCGGTTTGCCGGTCGACCAATCGAGGGGCACCTGGAAGATGCCACCCCAGAAGGAACCGAAGAACAACCAGGGCTGGCCGTCTTCATCCTCGACGATGGCGGCGTCGATGCAGTTGTAGTTGGTCTGCCCCGGAGCGGAGTGGATGACCTCGCCTTGATCGGTCCAAGCGAAATCGGGGTCAGCTGGATCGAGGGTCGGTGAGGTAGCCAGCCCGATGGCCGACAGATTCGAGCCGAAAGTCGAGGCGGTGTAGTAGAGATACCACAGACCGTCATGGAAATAGAGCTCCGGAGCCCAGAAGTTTTGCACTCCGGGGATCAGATCGCGCACCCACGCCGGATCGCCGGCCGCCGTCCAAGCGGTGCCGACCATCTCCCAGGTGTGGCCTTGGTCAGTCGATTTGCGGATCTGAGGCGCGCCGAGACCGACTTTGACATCGCCGGTCGAATAGACGAACCAAGGATCGTCGCCCTGGCCGGCCACCAAGGCCGGATCATGGGTGCGCAGGTCGCCGGTCAGCTCCAAGGCGGTCGGTGTCGGCTCGGTTGAACAGCCAGCCACAGTGGCGATGGTCATGATCGCTCCAATCAAACAAAGGATCAGTCGGTTTTGACGAGGCCGCGGATGCCGACGCGCCTCAGATGCACCGCCGGGCGCAGCCCAAGCTTGCTTTCTGCCAGCGCCCGACAGCAATTGGGGGTTTGTCCGACCGGACACAGCTCAGCGCCCCACGATCTGCAGGCGGATCAGGCTCCAGGAGCAGGCCGGCAAGCTGGCCTGCAAGCGGCCCGCTTCGATGGCCACCGTTTCGTTGGCGCCCAAGAACTCGCTGGACTGGGTGTCGGGCGTGGCTTGGAAGTGCGGGTCGTCATGGTGCAGAGTCAGGGCTTCGACCAATTGAAGCTCACCGAAGCTGGACAGATCGACGGCCAACTCACCAACCTGGTCGGTTGAGCGATTAGCCACGAAGACAGCCAATGAGCCGTCCACCTGGTCGAAGGTGGCCACCGCGTCGATAGCCGCCACCGAGCCGAAACGTTGCGTGTCGTGGCAATCGGAATCGATTGCCAGGCGCAACACCTGGCCCTTGGCGTGGCGGGCGGTCAGGGCGAAGGGGTGGAAGATGGTCTGACGCCAAGCTGGACCGCCGGGCACAGTCATGATCGGAGCGATGACGTTGACCAGTTGGGCCAGACAGGCGGCTTCGACCCGGTCGCTGTGGCGCAGCAAGGCGATCAACAGGTCGCCGACCACCACCGCATCGGCCAAGTTGTAATGATCCTCCAGCAGCACCGGCGCCACCGGCCAATCGTCGCCTTGGGGCGGCTGCGATTCCGCCCGATCTTGATACCAGACATTCCACTCGTCGAAGGAGATGCCGATGGTCTTGCTGTGCTTACCGGCCGCCTTGGCGGCGTCGGCGGCGGCGGTGACCGCGTCAATGAACTGGTCCATATCGTCGGCTGAAGCCAGGAAGGAAGCCAGATCGCCATTCGACTCGCAGTAGTAGGCGTGGGCGGAGATCAGGTCGACCTGCTCATAGGCCTGGGTCAACACCTCGTATTCCCAGGCGCCGAAGGTTGGCATCGCCGCCGAGGACGAGCCACAAGCCACCAGTTGCAGCCCGGGTTGCATCATCTTCATGGCCCGACCGGTCTCCGCCGCCAGCCGACCGTATTCGTGAGCTGTCTTGTGGCCGGTCTGCCAAGGGCCGTCCATCTCGTTGCCCAAACACCACAGTTGCACACCGTAAGGCGTGGCCGCGCCGGCGGCCAGGCGCCGATCAGCCAACGTTGAGCCGACGGGTCCGTTGCAGTAATCGAGCAGGTCGAGGGCCTCGGCCACTGACCGCGTGCCAAGGTTGACTGCCATCATCGGTTCGACCCCAGCCAGGCGGGCCCAGGCCATGAACTCATCGACACCGATCTGGTTGGGCTCCAGGCTGTGCCAAGCCAGATCGCGACGTTTCGGCCGCTGATCGACTGGGCCGACTCCGTCCTCCCAGCGGTAGCCCGAGACGAAGTTGCCACCGGGATAACGCACCATCGTCACCCCCAGCTCGCGAGTCAACTCCAAGACGTCACCACGGAAGCCAGAGGCATCGGCGCTGGGGTGACCAGGCTCAAAGATGCCCCCGTAGACACAGCGCCCGAGGTGCTCGACAAACGATCCGAAGACCCTGGGTCGGACTGGACCGACGATGAACGCCGGATCAAGTGTGATGGTTGCTCGCATGGCAAATCCCTTTCAGTGGAGCAGTGGCGGCTTCGCCACTTCCTACAACGTTGCAGATGACACTAGCGATCACCACATGCCCTGTCAACTAGCCACCGCGAATCATCCATCCGTCTGAGCTAACATCCGTTTGACAAGGATAATTACTCCAACATCGTCCTCGATATGGCCAGGGATCTGGCCAAAAACGCCATCCTCCCGCCTAAATCACTCCGCCCAAATCAACCGATTCTCTACATCGTTATAGAATTGTTATAAAACTACCTTGCGCCAGCCCGATAGACTGTGCCAAGATGAAGGCGAGCCACCTTCTGCATCGTTGTAGAAACCGGCTGCACACCGACCAAGACTCATGTGGAGCACCGTCGGACCGACTTATCAAAGGGAACAAAATGAAGGAATCCAAGATTGCGGCTCTGGCCCTGGCCGGTGCTTTGACTGTCTCCGCCCTGGCCGGCTGCTCCGGCGATGCTGGCGATGGCGCGTCAGGTGGATCGGGCGAGAAGCTGACCTATATGTATCGCGGCTCCGATGCCGAGAAGGCCGCCTATCAGAAGGCCATCGACGCCTTCACCGCCGAGACCGGCGTCGAGGTCGAGGTCATCGTCACCACCGCCGATGATTACACCACCAAACTCCAAGCAGCCATCACCGGTGGCCAAGCCCCCGATGTCTTCTACTTGGAGCAGGGCTCAGTCCAATCGTTCGTCAACTCCGGCGTGGTCATGGACATCACTGACCAGGTCGACGAGTTGGGCATCGACCTCGACAACCTCTGGAAGTTCGGTGTCGACTCCTATCGCTACGACGCCGAAACCGGCTTACAAGGCACCCCAGAGGGTCAGCTCTATGCCCTGCCCAAGGATGTCTCCTCATTCGTCATGGGCTACAACAAGACGATGCTCGACGCCGCCGGCTACACCATCGATCCGGATGTGCCGCTGACCTGGGACGAGTGGAACACGATGATGACCGCACTGACCAAGGACACCGATGGTGACGGGGCGCTCGATCAATGGGGCACCGGCCTCAACGTCGCCTGGAGCATCTATGGTCTGGCTTGGAGCAACGGCGCCGATTGGGCCAATGAGGACTTCACCGAAGTGACCGTCGACACCCCGGAAATGGCCGAGGCGCTGCAATACTTCGCCGACATGACCAACACCTTGAAGGTCACCCCCGACGCCACCACCGCTGCTTCGATGGACACCTATCAGCGCTGGATGGCTGGCGAGATCGCCTTCTTCCCGGTTGGCCCTTGGGATGTGCCCACCTATAACACTCTCGACTTCGAGTACGACC
>JAITVZ010000073.1 GCA_031285505.1 Propionibacteriaceae bacterium | reverse complement strand
GAGAACGCGGTGGAGGCGGTCACCACTGGTGGCCGGGTGTCTGACGCTGGTGGTGTGGGCTCGGCTGGTGGCAAGGTTGATGATGGGTTTGGTGGCGGGTCGTGTTTGCGGTCGTTCACTGCTGCCACCAAAGTGTTGATGCGGTGTGGCCCATTTTTCAACCGTCATTGACAACAACACTAATTGCTGACCGCAGCCCAGTATTCCCGCACCATTGATCCGTTGCTGGGCTGGAACCGGATGCGGCGCCTGCCGGCGTTGTCGTTGGTCGAAGGGCGTCCAATCCGCCTGCTTCCTCCGCCTGGCGATCCACCCCAGCCGATCCCCCCTCTGCACGCAAGCAATACCTGGCGCTGGACATTAGCCAGAGCTGCCGCGCCGACCGATTGACAGGACTTGGATGAGCAGGCCAAAGACGGCGCTGACGCCCGCTGCCCAACCGGTCCAGGGCCAGTTGGCGATCTGCCCGGCGATGAGGGCCGCCAAGACGACGACGATCAAGCCGATGGTGATCCAATCAAAGATCGCCGACCGGCGCTCACGCTCCGCCGCCTGACGCCGAGCGTCTTCCAGTTGATGCACCTCGGTCGTCAGCTTCTCATTTTCGGCGTGCGAACGCTCCAATTCGAGTTCGGCCTTGCGATTGGCGTTGGCGGCTTCGACCTGTAGCAACTCCAGTCGCAACCCCTGCTCACGGATCTCTCCTTCACGTTTCGTCAGCTCCTGAGAGTCGATCCGCTGTTGCTGCGACAGGGCCTGTTGGCCTTTGGCGATCTGCTGATGCTGCAGTTCGACTTCTCCGCGGGCCTTGGCTTTGTCAGATTCGAAGCGCGCTATGGCCGCCTCAGTTTCGACAATCTTGAGCTGCCAGGCGGCTCGGGACAGGGCATCATCAGCTTGGGCTGGTTGCTGATCCAGTGGCCACTCTTGATCAGCCTCATCAATTGGCAGTGCCGACGGCCAATCATCCGGCAGCGGTTGCGATGGCCGGTCACTCAAGACACACTCGCCGTGGCTGGCGCAGTCAGCTGGAGTGACCGCCCGCGACTGGTCCGCGCCCGGCAGATCGCGGTCAACGGCACGGTCGATGGCAGGCTGTCGCGACTGGTCTTGGGCCTGGGGCGCACCATCAGCGGGTACCCGCAGCTGGTCCTTATGAAGTGGCCGAACTTCGCCGCGCGGCGCGGCGTCTGCGCGGTCGTCTGGACAAGCCGAATCTCCCGGATCCACCGGCTGTTCGCGCCTGGACACTCGATTCCCCCCAATGTCCCGCAGTGTTTCCAACTTGCTGTTTAGATCTGAATCAAGGCCAACTGCCGCAAGCGGTTCTCCATGGTCCGTTGGGTGACATTGAAGCGCTTGGCCATGGCCGCAGTTGAGTGGCCGAGGATCAGTTCGGTCCGCACTGCGGCGGTCGGCATCAGCAGCTTATGAGCGAACAGATCGGCTTGATACTCGTCCAGAGACGAGTGTTGGTTGGGCTCGCGCACGTCCCAGAACTCCATCTTGTCGATGCTGGCCTGATGCAGGCCCAGGGTGCGCTGGCGCCAATGCCACAGCTCATGGGCGACCGTGAACCGTTGTCGCTCGCGGCAGTCGCGCCATTCGACGAAGATTTCGCCGACCGGACTGCCTGGCAGCTTGCGTAACACGCCGGAGACCCAATCGGCTTGGTCAGGGTCAGCTTCCGCCGGGTTGAGGCCGCGTTGGGTGACTGGCAGGCCGAGAGCATGGGCAATGGCCGTTGGATCAGGCGGGAAGATGTCTGACTTGCCATATTCCTGGCGTGTGATGTCAGCTAGATCCCTGGCTTTGACGTGCAGCGCCAGTTCTTTGGCGGCGTAACCGTCGGGGTCACTGTCGGCATAGGGTGTCAGGGGACTACGATCAGGGGTCAGTTCGACTGCTTGACTCATCTCATCCATCCGATCTGTGATGGCATTCATGCGATCATTCTACGGCTACTGTGACAGCATCCCAATTCATCAAAGATTTCATAAGGATATAGTCTCTCGGTCCTCGACATCGTTAAAAGCGGCGGGTGGCTTCGGCTTCCACCAATTCGGCGACACGGCGGGCGGTGACGTCGTCACAGACCAAATCGGTGATGGTGTTGGCCCGTAAGGCGCCGAGCAGGGCGCTGGCCCGCGAGGGGTCGCCGACCACGCCGATGCGGCAGCGAATGCGCTGCAGTTCTGGTGGGGTCAGCCCTGAGGCGCGTTCATTCAACTCGATGTCTTCCCAGGAGCCGTCTTGACGCAGCAACACAGTGCAGACATCGCCGACCACCCGCTGGGCTTTGAGTGCGCGCAACTCAGACTCATCAAGGAAGCCGGCGGTGTAGACGTGGCTGGGGATCCGGCCATTGATCGCGCCGATGCCGAAGATGGCGACATCGAGCTCCGACTGAAGGTTGCGTACGAAACGGACTGAGCGTTCCCGCCACATGGCCTGCTTGGTGGCGGCGTAATCGAAGAAGGCCGGCACCGGGAATTGGACGATCTGGGCCTCGAAGGCCTTGGCCATCTCCTGCAGGATGCCGGCGACGTGGCGGGCCGAGGTGTCGCCGATATTGGTGCCGCCGTTCATTTGGACGACGGTTGACTCAATCAAGGGGCGGTGGTCGAGGAATGGCATGATGTTCGACAAGGTGGCCCCCCAAGCCACGCCGATCAGTGAATTGTCGGCCACTGTGTCACGCAGCACGGCCGCCGCCAGGCGAGAAACCCGCTCCAAACGGGCGGTTGCGGGCAAGGCGTCGCCCACTTGGGCCAGGTGGACCCGGACATTGAACATAGTGGTCAAGGCCCTGGCTATCGGCGAAGCCGACCCTTGCCGGGCATCGATGGAGATGCGCACCATGCCGCTGCTGCGGGCGTCAGCCAGCAGCCGGGAGACGGATGAGCGTGACATGCGCAAGGTTCGAGCGATCAGCTCCATCGTCTCGCCTTGGACGTAATAGCGGGTCGCCGCCTCATACATGTCGTCGTATCGGTTGTGCATGTCCCTCCTTGGATTCTGCACATTCTCTCACAGACTACGAGCAACTGTCCGAATCTCTCCAATTTCAGTTAGATTGGCGTCATTGGATTAGGGAGGCATCACAGACGATGCCGGAAAGTGAGGAAACGTGCTACTCGAAGTAACACTCGGGCAGATCTTTATGTCGGAATTCTTGGGCACAGCCATGCTGATCCTGCTCGGTGCTGGTGTCTGCGCCACGACCGGGTTGAAGGGCAGCAAGGGGCTTGGGGCAGGCTGGCTGGCAGTCAACTTCGGTTGGGGCTTGGCTGTCTTCTCCGGCGTGCTGGTGGCCTTCCAAACCGGTGGCCACTTGAACCCGGCCGTCACCTTGGGTGTGGCCTTCTCGAAGCTGGGCACTGAGAACCCCGAGTTCGTGCCTGGTGTCCCGGTCAACGCCGGCGTCATCTGCATTTACATCTTGGCTCAGTTGCTTGGCGCTATCGTCGGTGCGGTGTTGTGCTACCTGACCTTCTTCAAGCAGTACAACATGCAGCAGGATGCGGGCGCTAAGCTCGGCACCTTCGCCACGGGCCCGGCGGTCAAGTCGCCGCTGTGGAACACCATCACCGAGATTGTGGCCACCTTTGTGCTGGTCTTCGTTGTGTTGGTCTCCGGTTACCAGGGCAACTCCGGTGATCTTGGCTGGCTGAACGCCCTCGGCGTGGCCTTCCTGATCGTCGCCATCGGTGTGTCGCTGGGTGGCCCAACCGGTTACGCCATCAACCCGGCTCGTGACCTCGGCCCGCGCATCGCCTTCGCCTTGCTGCCGATGAAGGGTGGCAAGGGCTCCGCTGACTGGGGTTACGCCTGGATTCCGGTGTTCGGCCCGATCATCGGTGGTCTGATCGCTGGCGCCGTCTTCATCGGCTACAACGCCATCATGGTCCCGGCCGTCTGATCGGCTGGGTCAACGACCTCAATCAAGGTCAACTGCTCGTGACTGATCAGTGATCGGTCAATAGCTCGGTGGGGTGGTGCTTCGACCAGCACCACCCCAACCACCGGGGTTAATGCGGGAAGCAACCCCACCCGCAAACACAGGCCAGACAGTCGACCCAAGGTCCTGTCGGCCCCTAAATCTCGGCCATCAATCCGGATGGCCGTCGTCAACCCAATGTCGTGGAGGCAATACAAAACATGTCAGATAAGTACATTCTCGCAATCGATTCCGGGACAACCAGCTCCCGGGCTATCGTGTTCAATCATGGTGGTCGCATCGTCGGCAGCCACCAGCTGGAGCATGAGCAGATCTTCCCCAAGGCCGGCTGGGTCGAGCACAATCCGGTCGAGATTTGGACCCGCACCGTTCAGGTGATCACGGGCGCTTTGAACGACGCCGCCGTCACCAAGGCCGATATTGAGGCGATCGGCATCACCAATCAGCGTGAGACCACGGTGGTCTGGGACAAGACCACTGGCAAGCCGGTTTACAACGCCATCGTCTGGCAGGACACCCGCACCCAAGCCATCATCGATGAGCTGGGCGGCGGCGACCAGTACAAGTTCCAGACTCGGGTCGGCCTGCCCTTGGCCACCTACTTCTGCGGCCCGAAGGTCAAGTGGATCCTCGACAACGTTGACGGTGCCCGGGCCGCGGCTGAGGCCGGCAATTTACTGATGGGCACGATCGATTCCTGGCTGGTCTGGAACATGACCGGTGGGGTCGACGGTGGATTGCACATCACCGATGTGACCAACGCTTCGCGCACCATGTTGATGGACATCACCACCCTCGAATGGGATCCGGAAATGGCTGCGACCATGACCATCCCGATGTCGATGCTGCCGACGATCAAGTCGTCGTCGATGGTTTACGGCACCGCCACCGAGCCGGTCATCGCTGGTCTGCCGATCGCCGGCATCCTCGGTGACCAGCAAGCCGCCACCTTCGGTCAGGCTTGCTTCGAGCCTGGCATGGCCAAGAACACCTACGGCACCGGTTGCTTCATGCTGATGAACACCGGCGAGACCCCGGTCTTCTCTAAGAACGGCCTGTTGACCACACCGGCTTACAAGATCGGCGACGCCAAGGCTGTCTATGCCCTGGAAGGCTCAATCGCCGTCACCGGTTCGCTGGTGCAATGGCTGCGCGACAACTTGAAGATGATTGAGACCTCCGGCGACATCGAGGCGCTGGCCCTGTCGGTCAAGGACAATGGCGGTTGCTATTTCGTGCCGGCCTTCTCCGGTTTGTTCGCCCCCTACTGGCGTGGTGATGCTCGCGGCGTGATCGTCGGCCTGACTCGCTACGTCAATCGTGGTCATATCGCTCGCGCCGCTCTGGAGGCCACCGCCTTCCAGACCCGTGAGGTCTTGGACGCGATGGAGGCCGACTCCGGCGCCAAGTTGGGCATGCTCAAGGTCGATGGCGGCATGACCGCTGACGACACCTTGATGCAGTTCCAGGCGGACATCGTCAACGTGCCGGTGGTCCGCCCAGTGGTCGCTGAGACCACCGCATTGGGCGCCGCCTATGCTGCCGGCATCGCTGTCGGTTACTGGACCGGTGAGCAGGATGTCATCGACAATTGGGCCGAAGACAAGCGTTGGGTGCCGCAGATGGAAGACGCCGAGCGCGATCGTCTCTATCGCAACTGGAAGAAGGCCGTCACCAAGTCCTTCGACTGGGTGGACGACGATGTCATCGAGTGAGGCAATCAACCGGGCACTGAATGAGTGATTCGGGCCAGGGGGCGTTCCGGAGCGACCGGAACGCCCCCTGGCATATTTGTGGGTGTGGCTTGTCGTAACCCCCATCTCAAGACACCCCCGACACCTCTTGAACACCGGAAATCAGGTGTGTTGGCGGCACCTGGCCAGCCCGTGCAGCGCTGCCGACACATATCAAGCGTGGTCTAGTGTCCTGCGCCGTTTATTCGTTGCAGAATTGGGGTCGTCTGCGGGCCTCGCTGCGTTGTCGTCGGTCGCGATGGGTCCGAATCGCTCCCTCCTCCGCCTTGCGATCCACCACACCTGACCCCAATCCCTAATCCACCGAACGTCGGTCATTAAACGACGAGCCAACCATCGGTCCAATGGCTGCTCGACCACAGTCACACCAAGACTCAGACTCGGTGCTGCGACCTTGTCCGTGCCCTAAATGGGCTTTTCCGTCGGTTCGAGCAGCTCAATCGGATAAGTGGTCGTGTCGGCGCTGGGGGAGTGGGAAATGGTTATGATCGGTGCGGTCTCATTGGCGTGCAGCCAGAGCAGTGGCAGGGTGATGGCGGCAGCGATCACCAACACGGCAGCGATCAAGGCGATGATCAGCCAGCGAATCGAGCGCCGGGGCGCGGCCTGGTTGACCAGGGGCAGGGAGCCAGCCGCCAAGGTCGGAGTGCGCTTCGGCCGGGGCTGGTCAGCGGGGACTGAGCCAGCCGACGTTTGACCAGCCGCAGGGCCGGCGTCAAGCAGGTGATTGCCATGAGGGGCAGTAGTCTGCCAAAAGGCCGGATACTGATGTTCCAGGCTGGGTGGATGGACGACGCTGCCGTGCTCGAAACGGACGGCGTCAAGCGAGCGACCGGCCGGCACGGCGATCCGTGGCTTGGCAGCTATGCCTCGCCGGTGTGAATCAGCCAGGCGCGACAGGGCTATGGCCTTGGTTGTTTGGTCGCCCTGCTCAGCCAACCAAGTCAGCAGGTCAGGATAGGCATTGGCATGGCCAGCTGCGGCTGCCCATAAAGAAGGATGGGTTTCGACAATCTGGCGGACTTCCTCCGCCGATGTCGTCGCATCGGTCAAGGCGCGGCAAGCGGCGTCCAGGGCGCTGACATCGGCCATATTCCCCCCACTCGCTTGACCCACTCAAGCTTGTCAACACCCACTTTAGGCCGTTTTCTTGCCCACCCCAACTAATTCGAACGGTCTGATGGCTATGTCCGGGTGGCGCTGCCACTCTGAGACCGCCGATCTCAGCAGATGCCTCGTTGGGAGGGGCCTGCCCGCAGGTCTTGATCACTGCCAGGCCGCGATGCCTTGGAATCAATCATCTAGAATGGCGGCCATGCGAATTGATGCCTGGCTTTGGGCGGCTCGTTTCTTCAAGAGCCGGTCGTTGGCGACCACTGCCTGTCGCGGTGGCAAAGTGCGACTCAACGGGGTGATCGCCAAGGCCTCAGCCGAGGTCAAACCTGGAGACAAGCTCACTTGGCGCGACCAATTGCGGCAGCGGCAAGTGGTGGTGCGCCTCCTGCTGCCGCGTCGGGTGGGCGCTCCCGAGGCCGCCGAGGCCTATCTCGATCAGTCTGAGCCGATTCCCAGCCGCGTCGAGCAAGGGGCTGTTGGCCTGCGTGATCGTGGCGCTGGGCGACCGGAGAAACGTGACCGCCGTGAATTGGACAGCCTGCGCGGCTATAAGAAGAAAGGCTGATTGGCTGATTGGCCGGGCTGGGTCGTGCGCCGGGGCATAGTCAGAGCCATCACCGTCGCCACAGCCAGCCAGACGATCAAGATCAACCAGCTGACCCAGACCGGGCAGTTGTGGCCGGCGATCGACCAGGCCGACAGGTCGCCGAGCGGGCCAAGGCCACTGGCCAACAGATCAGCGTCGGCTGATTGGCGCCAAATCACACTGACGGCACCGAAGGGGAGGAAGCCGGCGGCGGTGGCGGTGGTCGGTATCGGGCCGAGGGTCGACAGGCCCAACGCCAGCCAGCCGATCACGGCGTAGATCGCCAAGCCGCCCAAGCTGGTCAGACGACTGGCGGCCAACAGGCTGGTGGCGGCCAGTGTGGCGGCGAGCAGAGCACTGATAATGACGGCGATCAACAGGCCCATCCAACTGATCGTTGTCTGGCAAATGGTGGCCCGGGCGCCGGCGACGATCATCAGGGTCAACAGTTGGCATAGCCAGATGACGAGGCCACCTGCCAAAAGGTAGGAGCCGACCAGCCCGGCTGAGGACAGGGTGCCGGATTGGAAGCGATCCATCCGGCCGGATTGTCGATCATCGCGCCAGACCAGCAACAGCAACAACGAGTTGATCCAACTTGAGGTGCAGATCACCGCGGCGAAGATTGAGTCGTCGGCCAAAGCCCAAGCCGCCGCGCCCAAACTGGCGTCGATTCCTTGGAGCCAAGAAGCCAACTGCTCGCGCCAACTGAGGCTGAGAATCAGCCAGACCAGCAACGGCACGGTCAGCAGACTGATCCATATCCGCCGTCGGGCGGCGATGGCGCGCAGGTGGCGGCCAACCAATAACATGACAGGGCTCATCATCGGTCCCGCCGATCGATAGATCGACGGCGGCGAGCCTCTTCGATCCGTTTCTCGACCGCCAGGGTCACCCGGGCTTGTTGGGCCAGAGTCTCATCGACCGGCCGTGCCAATTCGGCATGCCAGCGCGAGCGCGATTCAGCGACGTGATCAGTCAGCGGTGGTAAGGGCCCAGGTGACAGCCGCTCGGGTGGGAAGCGTTCATCGAAAGATGGCAGGGGCTCGGTCAGCATCGAGTCTTTGAGCAGCTCAGAAACGGCCGCCAGCTGGCCCAACTCGACATCCTCAGTGAACAGGGGAGGCAGGAGCACTGAGGCCGGGGAGGCCGGTCCGGCCACTGTCGGATCGCGCCAATAGGGCAGCTCATCGAAGCCATTGGCGGTGGCGACACTCGGCGGCGAGCTGGGCGTCGCCAGCTGGTCGCCGATCGGATCGACATGGTCCGTGCTGTCGGTGCCCACAGCGGTGCCGGTTTCGGTTTCAGTGTGGTCGAAGCCGTCGGGCTCGGTGCTGGTCGGATGGGCCGCGCCTTTCGGGCGCAGCCGGCCGATGACCGCGGCCACCGGTGCTGATGCCGAAGCCTGGTCATCGGCCGGGGTGCCACCATAAGATGAGCCGTCTTCCGCCCAATCCGCGCTGTCCGTGCCGGGCATGGGCTCTGACTCGGTGGGTTGGCTAAGGACCGATCCAAGGGTGGGTCTAGGGTCTGGGTCCGCCGTGAGCGCTAGATCGGCAACTGGAATTGGATCATCGTCGAGGCTGGGCGTCAAGCCCTGATTGGCCGTCGGCGGTTCACCAGTCAAGCCGAACCAGTCGTCGTCTTCGCCAGTGGCCATCAAAGTCGCGCCATCAGGCT
>JAITVZ010000159.1 GCA_031285505.1 Propionibacteriaceae bacterium | reverse complement strand
GGCTGAGCGTCGATGGCGAGGAGCGCTTCGCCGACCTGACCGATGCTCAGCTGGCCGCTATGCCGGTGGCCCGGGCGGCGATCCGCTCGCGGGTCGCGCTGCTGCGTGAGGTCGAGCGTGGCGCCAAGGTCATCATGTCACCAGCCCGTTTCGCCTATTTCGATCTGAAGATCAACCCAAGCGACCCGGGTGGTCAAGACTGGGCTGGCACGATCAGCCTCGACAAGGCCGCCAGTTGGCGCCCGACAGCGGTGTTGCCTGGCCTCGACCCGGCGGCGATCGTTGGTCTGGAGGCTGCCGTCTGGACAGAATTTATCCACAGCGAAGCCGAGCTGCAAGCGATGGTCGACCAGCGATTGGCCGGCTTCGCGGCTGTGGCCGACCGCTTCTATCAGGCGGGTTAGCGCTGTCAATCTCGGGGCACCCCCCCGTCACCGATAACCCACCTCAGTTTGATCAAAGAACCCCGTCACAATGGTCATTGGGTAGGGTATCGCCACACTTGCCGCCACAACTGGTCGCCGGCCCACCGCATCAGTGACGAAGGGGCGGTCTTCCTGGCAGGTGAGGTGTACTAGCAGCCTTGGCTCAGTGCTTGCGCGTCTGCTGGTAATAGCCGATCAGGGCCTGGGTCGAAGCGTCCTGGCTGGCCAGGGATGGTCGGTCACCAGCCAACGCCGGAGCGATGGCCAAGGCCAACTTCTTGCCCAGCTCGACACCCCACTGGTCGAAGGAGTCGATTTGCCAGATGACGCCCTGGGTGAAGGTGATGTGCTCATAGAGGGCGATCAACTGTCCGAGAACGCTCGGTGTCAGAGCTGGGGCCATGATCGTGGCCGTCGGTCGATTCCCCGGGAAGGTTCGATGGGCCACCAGCCGTTCTGGGGTGCCCTCGGCACGCACTTGATCGGCCGTTTTGCCGAAAGCCAAGGCCTGCGTCTGGGCCAGGCAGTTGGCCAGGAACAGCTGATGGACATCGACGTCACCATCAGTCAACGGGTGAGCTGGGTTGACGAAGCCGATGAAATCAGCCGGCACCACTTGGGTGCCCTGATGGAGCAACTGATAGAAGGCGTGCTGGCCGTTGGTGCCGGGCTCACCCCAGAAGACCTCGCCGGTGGCCCAAGCGACGGCCTGACCGTCCCAGCGCACTCGCTTGCCGTTGGACTCCATGGTCAATTGTTGGAGGTAGGCCGGGAAACGGTCGAGATATTGGTTGTAGGGCAGCACGGCGTGGCTGGGCAGGTTCAGAAAGTCGCGGTACCAGACGTTGATCAGGCCCATCAGTGCTGGCAGGTTCTTCTCCCAAGGGAGATCACAAAAAGCCTGATCGATTTGGTGGAAACCGTCGAGGAACTTGGCGAAGCCTTCCGGGCCGATCGCCACGGCGATGATCGTGCCGACGGCCGAATCGACCGAATAACGCCCGCCGACCCAATCCCAGAACCCGAAGGTGTTGGCCGGATCGATGCCGAAGGCGGCTACCTTGTCCAGCTCGGTCGACACTGCCACGAAATGTTTGGCGACAGCGGCCATGCGCTCCTGATCATCGTCGGCGATGGCCCCTTGGGAGACCAACTCCCGCCACAGCCAGGCGCGGGCCAGTCGAGAGTTGGTCAGGGTCTCAAGGGTGTCGAATGACTTGGAGACGATGATGAACAGGGTCGTCTCAGGGTCAAGATCGTGGGTCTGTTCGAACAAGTCGGTCGGGTCGATGTTCGAGATGAAACGACAATCGATGTCGACGTCAGAATAGGGGCGCAGGGCCTCACAAACCATGGCTGGGCCGAGGTCTGATCCGCCAATGCCGATGTTGACCACGGTCTTGATCCTTCGCCCGGTCACGCCGACCCAAGAGCCGTCGCGGACACTGTCGGCGAAGCGATAGACCCGGTCGAGCACTTCTTGCACCTCGCCGACGACATCGACTCCGTCGACCAGCAGCTGGTCGCCCGCTGGCCGGCGCAAAGCGGTGTGTAAAACCGATCGTTGCTCGGTGGTGTTGATGACCTCACCGGCGAACATGGCGTCACGGCGAGCGGCCAGATCCATGTCGTCGGCCAGTTCGATCAGGCGGGCACGGATTTCGTCGGTCACCAAGGACTTCGACAGATCAACGTGGAGATCGCCAATGTCGAAGGTCCAAGATGACACCCGCTGGGGGTCGGCCTCAAACCAGCCGGGCAGGTCCGGTCGAAATTGTGATGCCAATTCGGCGAGTCTTTTCCATGAGGCGGTTTCGGTGGGGTCAAGCATCTGCATGTCGTCAACTTTAGTGTCTAATGACTGTGGCCTGTAGCATCTAGGCATAGGCAATGAGTAGGTGGAACAGCTCAACCAATAGGATAAAGGCGACAGCCGGCCCGGCGATGGGCCCGATGCTGTTGATTGGACCTAAGGAAACAAGTGTGGCACTGACCCCCCCGGCGGCGAAACGCTTCAACCAGCAGATCGGCACTCACCGGCGCCTCTGGGCGCCGTTGACCCTTGTGCTGGCGTTGTGTTGCGCCTGGATGGTCGCCTGGTCGCCGGCAGCCAGCGCCGATCCCTTGGCCCTGGCCTTGACGGTCGATGACGCCAGTCGATCCGCTGGTGAGTTGCAGATCGACGGCCATGTCAGGGCCTCCGATCAGTCGACTCCGGGCGGTTTGATCATCGAATTGAGTGTCAATGGCGATTCGGTTGGTTTGGTGACCACTGGCGCCGATGGCTCCTACAGCTACACAGCCGTTTTGCCGCATCCCAATGTTTATGAGTTCAACATCATCGCCGACTGGGCCGGAGACACCCGCTATAGCGCCGCCCAAGGGTCGTTGCAGTTGACGGTCTGCCAACCGGCCATGACCCTGGCCCTCGACCCGGCAGAAGCCAACCCGGGGATGGTGGTGGCGGTGGCTGGTTCCCTGCTTTGCGGGCAGACACCGATCACTGCGGCCATCGTCGATCTGGTCAGTTCTTATGGCGATGTCGACAGTTTTGTCAGCACCGGTGATGATGGTAGTTTCTCCGCCTCATTGGCCATCCCTGAGGCTGAAACCTTCCCCGCCGGTTACTCGATCCAGGCCAACTTCGCCGGTGACGCTGTTTATCCTGCCACCGCCCAGGAAGCGGCCGGATCGCTGGTGGCGGCCCCGGAGCCAGAGCCGACGGTGGCGCCATCGACTTCAGCGCCAGCTCAACCGACCAGCCAGCCGGAAGTGGTCGACAACCAGCAAGGCTCCCAGTCAACTGCCAGCCCGGTGGTGCCGGTTGATTGGTCGCCATTGGCCTTGCTCTGCCTGGCAGTGGCCTTGTTGGCGGCGATCACCATGGTGATCTTGCTGGCGGTGGCCCATCACAGCAAGCGTTTGGGATCAGGTGAGCGGCGCGGTTTCGGCACTGATTTCGGCCAGCATGGCGCGTCCTGACGTCGACGCCACTCAGATGGCGGCGGCAGTCGGCCGACTTCCTCACCAGAAGTCTCGGTGAAGCCGCTTTGTGTCACCGACACGGTCTAGAGTGGCCCCATGGAACAGCGAGTGTTTGGCCCAACCGGTCGGTCGGTGTCGGTGATCGGGCAGGGGTGTTGGCAATTCGGTGGGGACTGGGGCACGGTCACCAATCGGCAAGCCTTGGATGTGCTCAGCGCCGCGGTTGAGTCGGGAGTGACCCTGATCGACACGGCCGATGTCTATGGCGACGGTCATTCCGAGCGTCTGGTTGGCCAGTTCTTGGCCTCGATCGGTGGGCCTGAAGCCAATTCTTTGACAGTCATCACCAAGATGGGCCGGCGGGCCGACCCCCATGTCGCCAGCGCCTACACCTTGGACAATTTCCGCTCCTGGTTGGATCGGTCGCGGCGCAATCTTGGCCTCGACACCATCCCGCTGGTGCAGTTGCATTGCCCGCCGACAGCAGTCTTCGCCGATGGCGCGGTCTATGATGCCCTTGATCAGCTGCAATCAGAGGGTGTGATCGCCGCCTACGGCGTGTCGGTCGAGCGGGTCGATGAGGCCCTTGAAGCCCTGCGCCATCCGGGAGTGGCCTCGATCCAGATCATCTGCAACATCCTGCGGCGCAAGCCCTTGACCACCGTTTTGCCGCAGGCCAGCGCCGCGGGTGTCGCGGTCATCGCCCGGGTGCCGTTGGCCTCGGGCGCCCTGACTGGGCGTTACCGCCTCGATTCGACCTTCGCTCCGGGCGATCATCGCCACTACAACCGCCATGGTGAGGCCTTCGACGTCGGCGAGACATTCTCGGGTGTGCCTTTCGATCAGGCAGTGGCAGCCGGTCAAGCGGTCGCCGCCATCGCCGCCTCACTGCCAGGGCAGCCGACACCGGCCCAGTTGGCCCTGCGCTGGGTGATCGACCAGCCAGGGATCACCTCGGTCATCCCGGGGGCCTCGCACCCCGAGCAAGCCCGGGCCAATGCGGCGGCGGCTGGCATGGCTGCGCTGACACCGGCAGTTTTGGAGCAGTTGGCCGCCGTCTATGACCAGTTCGCTGCCCCGTATGTGGCCGACAAGTGGTGAGGACGACAATCGCTCATCCGGGTCATCCACTCATCGTTGCTCAAAGGACTAGGATCAATCGGTGACTGAAATCTATTTACGCTACCCAGACGTGCGCGGTCAAGAGCTTGTCTTCGTCGCCGATGACGACGTTTGGGCCGCGCCCTTGGCGGGTGGCCGAGCCTGGCGATTGACATCCGACCATGCTCCGGTCGCCGACCCCCTCCTGTCGCCCGATGGCTCGCGCCTGGCTTGGACCTCCTGGCGGTCCGGCTCCGCCGACGTCTATGTCATGGTGCGGAGCAGCGGCGAAGTCCGACGCTTGACCTGGTGGGGTGGCCGCACCCGTCTGGCCGCCTGGGCCGACGACGAGCACCTGCTGGTGGCTAGCGCCGTTCAAGAGGTCACCCATGGGGTTCACCACCTGCATCGGGTGGGTTTGGACGGTCGCGCCGAGCGGCTCTCCTGGGGGCCGGCCTATCGGGCCTCGATCCACAGCGACGGTCGGGCCGCTCACACCGGTTCCAACTTCCGAGGCCAGGCCTTCTGGAAGCGTTACCGCGGCGGCACCGCCCCCAAGCTCTGGATCGAACAGGCGGGTGGGGTCTGGGCCGAGGCCCTAGCTGATCAACCTGCCAGCAAGGAGGACCCCGGTTGGTTTGGCGATCGGGTCTTCTTCACCTCTGATTTGGGGGCTGGGAAGCGGACCATCACCGACCCCACGGCCCAGGCGCAGCTTTACAGCGTCGACGCCAGCGGCGGGGATTTGCGTCAGCACACCCACCACACGCAGGCCGAGGGCTACGTGCGTGATCCTCGCACTGACGGCGCCACCATCGTCTATCACGCTCATGGTCGGCTCTACTCGCTGCCCGACTTGGCCGGGGCCGAGCCCAAGTTGATCGAGTTGAACCTGGCAGTGTCGCCTCGACCCACCCGTCAACTGGCGCCGACCGAGGACCTCAACCTGCTGACCACCGATCAGGCCAACGCCGGGTCTTTGGCCATCTGGCACGGTGGCCTCTACTACCTGACACATCGACAGGGACCGGTCCGTGAGCTGTGGGTCCGCGACGGCGTGCGGGTCCGCCTGGCCGACCTCCTGGGAAAGACGGGGCGAGCTTGCTTCGTCGACGATGAGGGCGGGTCGGATCGCCTGATGACCGTCGCCCTCGACGGCGCCACGCCGCCGCAAGCGGTCGAGATCAAGCTCGGCGACGTCGATCTGGGCTACCTGCTCCACCTCAAGTCCTCGCCCGATGGCAAGCGCTTGGCGCTGGGTCGTCACGACGGGGCGGTGTTGCTGGTGAACCTCTCGGACGGCACGATCCAGGTGATCGATGACCAGCAGGCCGGGGAGAGCCACGATTTCTCCTGGTCGCCTGATTCACGCTACCTCGTCTGGTCGTCGCCGGTCACCTCCACCACCGAGGACAGCGCCTGGCAACTGCGGCTGTTCGACGCGACCGCCATGGAGCCGACTGTCAGCGCCTTGACCGACGGCCTCTACCGCGACCGCTCACCAGTCTTCAGTCTCGACGGCCGCTACCTGGCCTGGTTGAGTGATCGGACTTTCGACCCGGCCCCCACCGATTTCGGCTTTGACCTGGCTCTGACCGCCTCGACCCGCCCCTGGTGCTCGACTCTCAACGCGACCACCCCGCCGCCCTTCGGTCCGACGGCCGATGGCTGGGCCGTCGGTGACACCAAGGATGACTGCGATGGCGCCAAGGCAGCCGACGCAGTGGCGACGCCCGAGGCAGGATCCTTGCGGACCACAGCGCCGACGACCGACGACCAGACCGCTGCCTCCAGTGAACCCAGCATCGACTTCGATATCACAGGCTTCGATGATCGGGCTGTCCCCCTACCGGTGGCTTCTGGCGTCTATCGCCGGCTCTGGGCTGTCAAAGACGGTCTGGTTTGGAGCCAGGCCGCCCGGCCGGAGACGCTCCTGGACGCCACGCTAGCCGGCTCGGAGCAAACCAATCAGGCGGCCATCGAGCTGTTCAGCGCCACCCGACGCTCGGTCGAGATGATCATCGAGGCAGCCGACGCACTGCTGGTCAGCCCAGATGGTGAGCATCTGCTCATCCGCGATGGCGATGGGGTCTACGTCCAAGCGCCGGCGCTGGTGTCACCCGAAGACAAGACCGGGCGCGTGCCGGTCGACCTGACCCGTCTGCGTCGACGGCTCGATCTGCGGTCCGATTGGCGCCAGATGTTTGACGAGCAGGGGCGGCTGATGCGGCTTTGCTTCTGGCGCGAGGACATGGATGGAGTCGATTGGGCGGGCGTGCTCGATCGCTACCGGCTCCTGGTCGAGTCGGTCGCCACCGCTGACGACTGGAATGATCTGACCTACGAGTGTGTGGCCGAGCTCAACACTTCGCACTGCTACATCATCCCGGCACCGCGTCCCGGCACGGCGGCCTCGCCCGGGTTCATCGGCGCGGCGATCAGCCGCGTCACCGACGGTTTTCGCATCGATGAGATCCTGCCCGGCGTGGCGGGCGATCCCCGAGCCTGGCACCCCCTGCGCCGAGCCGGTGTTGACGCTGCGGTCGGTGACATCATCGTGGCCGTCGACGGGCGTCCCGCCAGTGAGGCAGTCAGCCTGGGGGCCCTCCTTGAGGGTACGGCAGGTCGCATCACCGAGCTGCGCCTGCGCCGGGCCGGTCAGCCGGACCGGTCTGTGGCCATTGTCCCGCTGGCCAGCGAGAACGGCTTGTATTACCACGACTGGGTGATCAAGCGGGCCGCCCGGGTCGAGGCCCGCTCCGGTGGCCGTCTCGGCTACATCCACGTGCCCGACATGTCCGGGCAGGGCTGGGCTCAGTTCAATCGGATGAGTGACCAAGCGGCAGGCCACGAGGGGCTGATCGCCGACGTCCGCTACAACGGTGGTGGTTTCATATCGCAGCTGGTGGTCGAACGTCTGCTCCGCCGCGTCAATGGCTGGAACTACGCCCGGCACGGCGGGCCCACCCCCTATCCGGCCCAGGCGATTCGCGGGCCGGTGGTGCTGGTGACCAACGAAAACGCCGGTTCAGACGGTGACATCGTCACCGCCATGGCCCGCGAACACGGTCTACCGGTGGTCGGCACTAGGACCTGGGGTGGAATCATCGGCATCGACGGTCGCTTCCACCTGATCGACGACACCGAGGTGACGCAACCGCGCTACACCACCTGGTTGGGCGCCCTGGGCTGGTCGGTCGAGAACTGGGGCGTCGATCCGGACGTCGAGGTCGCTCTCACTCCGGCTGATTGGGCTGACGAGGATGATCGCCAACTCGACGTGGCCATCGACCTGGCTCTCGCCAAGCTCGACGAGCAGCCTGCCGCCGCGGTGCCCGCCTATCCGCCGGCCCGCTTCGGCCAGCAGAGGTGATCCACCGGCGCTGACCTGGCAGCGCTGACTGCGGCTGTTTTGGAGCAGTTGGCCGCCTATGACCAGTTCACTGCCCCGCATGTGGCCGACAAGTGGTGAGGCCTTCAATCCCGAGCAGCCACTCGACTCCACCGTGCGGCTGGTGGCATGGTCGTTCTGCAGGCCTATGTGCTTCGCGTGGAGGGGCCTGTAGAAAATTGACACTAGATAGTTATCATGCTAATATAGATATGTCTCCCAAATGGATGCATCCAATAGATTTGGATGGTCAGGGACAGAGTTTGGTTGTGCTTCAGAGATGAGGTGTTATTTATGGATCGCAGCGGCGCGGGATGGCTTCTAAGTAGGGTTGCGACTGGCTTCGTTATTGGAGTGATATTTACTGTAGGAGGCGAATCTATTGCTGAAGCAGTTGCTTACTCTTCTTGGAATCGGTTGGGAACAAGTCAGGGCGTGACCTACGACGGTCGCACCTATGTGGATACAACGTCCACTCCAGGTGGGGGTGGGCAATTACGGGGCACAAATACAAACATCCCTGCCGGATGGGGAGGGGTTAGGCCACGGCTATATCGCAATGACGCAATTTGCCTTGATAAAGGAGTCTCCTATAATTCAGTCGCTGTGTACATTGTGAGCAGTAGTGCAACAAAAGACTGTGGATCTGGTGCTTACAATTCGCTGGCCCGCTTTGACACATGGAATGGGTCCAGCTATGAGCAATATGTTTTCTATTCTCCCTATCAGAATAAGTGAGGTGTGAGACATGAAGGTACGCAAAGGAATCCTACTTGTGGCTTGCGGCGTGGCTGCCGGCGCCATTGTCGGAACAATGGTCATCGCATCGATGTCCACAGTGGCCGATCCCGCTGCCCAGTCAAGCGATGTTCCCCTTGTTGAGCCAACGTCTTTGGAGCAGCTGGCCGAGCAGGTCGGCGTGACCGTTGACCGCTTGGAGACCAAGACAAATGCTCACGGTGAGACTTTTGGATCTGATGTAATTTCCATGGTCGATGGCTATGAGACTCCTGATCTGGTGCGGGTGGTGATGGATAACGGCGAGGATGGCTACGTTTATTCTGCGGAGCTTGACAACTGGCAGGCTGCAAATCCGGAAGAAGCGATTCGGGCGTCCAGCCAGCAGAATCGATCTTCGGGCACACAACCTGAAGTGCTGATAGCGCGCAATGCCGAAGGTGAGCCGATTGGAACCTTCACTCCGCAGGCTTAGGTCTCATCCGCGTTTCACGAAGGGCACTGGGCTCAGCGACGCGACCGTCACCGCTCGACAAGTCTCTTCCGAGTTCCGTGAGGCACTGCAAGCACTGAAGTGAAGGCCTGTGCCGGAGGCTGTCTAAGCTCCATATGACAGGCTGAAACAGAGTGATGCTGGCGAGGGTAATGCCGTGAATGGAGGTTCCGGTCGCCGATCAACACTGCCAGTCAGTGTGAACTGATCATCAACGGCAGTCCCGGCAGTCGTCTGGCTGGGTCGTTCGAAGTGACAGCCGCGGGCGTGGCCGGTACAATATGTCAGCGGTGCTTCGGCGCCACTCTCCTGCCATGGGACCTCCCCATGGCCGAAAGTCCAGAGGAGACCTCAGCGCATGCGCAATTATGAAGTCATGATCATCATTGATCCCGAGATCGACGACCGTCAGATTCAAGGCTTGGTCGACAATCACCTCAAGGTGGTCACC
>JAITVZ010000157.1 GCA_031285505.1 Propionibacteriaceae bacterium | reverse complement strand
AAGATATACGCCGCCTCGGCGACCAGATCGCGTGAGGCCGTACCATCGATCGAATTGTCGACCGACTCGCTGAATCCCAGGTCATGAGCGACGGCCTCGGGATCCAAGCCAAGCGTGCTGCCAGCCAAAGCCGCCGAACCATAGGGCGACTGATCGAGGCGGGACCGCAAGTCATCAAACCTTAGGCAGTCTCTAATCAGCGGCCAGGCATGAGCCAGCAGATGATGCGCCAGCAAGATGGGCTGAGCTTGTTGCATATGGGTGCGACCAGGCATGACCCAGCCGGAGTGGCCAGCCGCCTGATCACGCAAAGCTTCGATCAAATCCAGCAATTGCTGCTGGACACGCTGGGCCTCCTGACGCAGATACATCCGAATCAAGGTGGCGATTTGGTCGTTGCGCGACCGGCCTGCCCGCAAACGACCAGCCAGATCGGGCCCCAGCAACTCAGTCAAACCGCGTTCCAAGGCCCCATGCACGTCCTCATCGGTCGGCGCTGCGACGAAACTGCCATCAGCCACCATCTGTCGCAGTCGGTGGACCCCAACCAATAGGCCGTCGGCCTCGGCATCGGTCAGCAAACCAGCCCGCTGCAGTGCTCGGACGTGGGCTGCTGATCCTTGCAGATCTAGATCAGCCAAGCGAAAATCGAACTGGGTCGACTGACTCAGACGAAACATCACCTCTGCCGGGTTACTGGCGAAACGTCCGCCCCAAAGCCTGCCTTCTGTCATTGTCAGCTCCTATCTGCGGCTGGACTGCTCGAACCGTTGTCGGTCGGCATCAGATTGCGACCGTCGACCAGTGACATCAACTGGGCGACCACTCTTTGCCCGGCATGTTCATCTCGGGTCACCACCATGACGGTGTCATCACCGGCGACACTTCCCAAAACAGTGTCCCAGCCAGCCCGATCCAGACCGTTGGCGAAATATTGGGCGCCGCCAGGCGGAGTGCGCACCACCACCAGGTTGCCACTGGCACTGGCGGAAATCATCATGTCAGCGCAGAGGCGATCCAAAGTGGCGCCAGGAATGCCGGTGTCATCGGATAGGGCATAGACCAGACCGCCACCATCACCGCGCACCCGAATAGCGCCGATGTCGGCCAAATCCCTTGACAATGTCGATTGGTTGACTGATAGGCCTCGTTCCTCCATCAATGCCCGCAGCTGGGACTGTGAGGCGACGATGCCTTGAGCGATCAGATCCGACATGATCGACTGACGGCGTGCCCGACTGACTGAGCCGGATTCAGCCATGGGTGGCCTGCTTCCACAACGTCGGCCATCGATCAATCAGGATTGACAGGTCTGACCGCTCGATGATCAACGGCGGCACCAACCGAATGATATCCGGCCTGGGTGCGTTAATGATCAAGCCGTGATTCAGTCCGGCCTTGACCAGGGCAGCGGCACACGGTTCCTCCAGGCTGATGCCAATGAACAACCCCCGGCCCCGCACCTCGGCCACTCCAGCAAGGTCCGACAGTTGGCTCATCAGCCAGTCGCCTGTTTGCTTGACATGGGGCAGGAGTGGCTCCAGACCATCGATAACGGCCAAGGCGACAGCGCTGGCCAAGGCATTGCCGCCAAAGGTGCTGCCATGCGAACCAGGCTTGAACCAATCCGCCACCGCGCCGGTGGCCAGAGTCGCCCCGATCGGAAAACCATTGCCCAGAGCTTTGGCCAAGGTGACAATGTCGGGGATGACGCGCTCGGCGCTATGGGCGAACCAATCACCGGTTCGGCCCATCCCGGATTGGACCTCATCCAACCACAGCAAAGCACCGTGCCGACGGGTGATTGTTCGCGCCGCCTGCAAGTAGCCCACCGGTGGCACTATCACGCCCGCCTCACCCTGAATCGGCTCCAAGACGACGGCGGCCGTCTGGTCATCGACTGCCGCCGCCAAGGCTTCGGCATCACCATAAGGCACCCACTTGACTTGTCCTGGCAGTGGTTCAAAGGGCTGACGGTAGGCAGTCTTAGCCGTCAGGGCCAACGAGCCCATGGTGCGGCCATGAAAGGCATTCTCGGCCGCCACAATCTTGGTTCGCCCACTCAAACGCGTCAGCTTGAAGGCTGCTTCATTGGCCTCGGTGCCGGAATTGCTCAGGAACACCTTGGCGGGTTGACCGAGCAATCCAATCAAGCGATCAGCCAACTCAACCTGTGGCGGCGTTGCAAAAAAGTTGGACACATGACCAAGTCGTTCGGCTTGGTCAGTCAAGGCTGCGGTGACACCGGGTGCTGCGTGTCCCAGTCCGACGCAGGCAATCCCGGCCAACAAGTCAAGGTACTCACACCCGTCTTCGTCCCAAAGATGCACCCCGGAACCTTTGACCATCACCCGTGCTGGCAAACCAAAGGTGTCCATCAAGTCCTGCTGATAAGTACTGGTCAGACTCACTTGATCACCATCGTTCCCACACCGTAATCAGTCAACAATTCCAACAGCAGGGCATGCTGGACCCGCCCGTCGATCACCGCGGCTCGGTCAACTCCACCCATGACAGCATCAAAACAGGCTTCCATTTTCGGGCGCATGCCAGAGTCGAGGTTTGGCAGCAGCTCGCGCAACTGATCGGTGCTGACAAACGGCATGATCGACGTCCGATCCGGCCAATCGGCATATAGTCCCTCAACATCAGTCAGCATCACCAAACCGCGTGCTCCCAAGGCGATGGCCAACGCAGCGGCGGCAGTGTCAGCGTTGACGTTGTAAACCGTGCCAGCGTCGTCAGGAGCGACCGTGGCCACGACCGGGATACGACCTGCTTGGATCAAATCAATGATCGCCGCCGGATTGACCTGATCGACATCACCAACCAGGCCCAGGTCGAGGTCATCGCCATCGACCTCGACACTGGCCTTGATAGCCGTGAACAAGCCCGCATCTTCACCCGACATGCCAACGGCCAATGGACCGTGGCTGTTGATCAGATTGACGATGCCGCGGCCCACCTGGCCGACCAAGACCATTCGCACGACCTCGACCGCCTCCGGAGTGGTGACACGCCTGCCCGAGACGAAATTGGTCTCCACCCCCAGACGCGACAACATGCTGGTGATCTGCGGTCCACCGCCATGCACCACCACCACCTTGACACCGCATCGACGCAAAAAGACGACATCATCGGCGAAAGCTCGCTGCAGCTGCTCGTCGATCATGGCATTGCCGCCGTATTTGACCACCAGAATCTGCTCGGTGTACTTCTCAATCCATGGCAAGGCCTCAACCAGAGTGGCGGCCTTGGAAATCAACTCAGCTGGGTTCATGATGAGTAATCTGCATTCTCTGAGACGTAGCCATGGGTCAAATCTGTGGTCCAAATAGTGCCCGTCTGCTCCCCCGCGTCCAAGTCAATATCGACCGCCACAGCAAAATCCGTCAAATCGACCAGATGACGATCGACACCGGGTCGTCCGTCGGCAAAGACGGTTTGGCCGTTGAAGGCCACGCTGACCTGGTCAGGATCAAAGTCGGCTTCGGTGGTGCCGATTGCGGCTAAGACCCGGCCCCAATTGGGATCGTTTCCGGCAATGGCACACTTGAACAGGTTGGATCGAGCCACGCAGCGGGCCACCTCCAAGGCGTCGTCAACTGAAGCGGCGTGGTTGACACAGACAGTGATAGCGTGTTCGGCCCCTTCGGCATCAGCAATCAGCTGACGGGCCAGACTGATACAACACAGCTTGAGGGCGGTCAAGAACTCGAGATCATCCGGACGCACTCCCGAAGCGCCATTGGCCAGCAACATCACCGAATCGTTGGTCGACATGCAACCATCAGCATCGGCCCGATCGAACGACTCGGCGCAGGCCAGGCGTAGAGCTTCGTCCAATCGCTCAGCTGGCAGATCGACATCGCTGGTCAAGACCACCAGCATGGTGGCTAGAGCCGGCGCCAGCATGCCTGCTCCTTTGGCCATGCCGCCGATCGACCAGCCGGATGGGCTGACGTAGGAGGCTTGTTTGCTGACCGTGTCGGTGGTCATGATCGCTTCAGCGGCCAATTGACCGCCGGTGGCCGTCAATTGATCGACCGCCAGATCGATACCAGCGATGACCTTGTCCATCGCCAACGCCTCACCAATCAGGCCAGTCGAGGCCACCGCCACTTGATCGATCGGGCAGGAGAGTCCCTTGGCCAATTGGCTGGCCATCGCCTGTGCATCAATCATTCCCTGAGGTCCAGTGCAGGCGTTGGCGCCACCGGAATTCAGGACCACTCCACGCAATAGTCCATCTGCCATCACCGATCGCGACCAGATGACCGGGGCAGCGGCGAAACGATTGCTGGTGAAGACCGCTGCCGCCTGATGCGCTGGGCCGTCATTGACCACCAGGGCCAGATCGGCCTTCCCCGACTTCTTCAAGCCAGCCGTCACCCCAGCGGCCCGAAAACCCCGTGGCCGGGTGATTCCTTGTGCAGTGTCAATCATCATGGCGCTACTCCATTCATTGTCAAACCAAGGCCTTCCGGCAGACCCAATGCCAGATTCATCGATTGAATCGCCCCACCTGCTGTGCCCTTGACCAGGTTGTCGATCGCCGCCACCACCACCAAGCGACCGGCGCTTTGATCGACAGCCACTTGCAGACTGACCATGTTGGAACCGTGAACACTGGCCGTGGTCGGCCACTGGCCGGCCGGGAGCAGGCGGACGAAGGGCTCATTGTCATAAGCCGCCGCATAGGTGGCGCGCACTCTAGTCGGCGTCAGGTCGGCGGCCACCGGCGCGGTGATGGTCGCCAAGATGCCACGAGTCATCGGCGCCAGCATTGGTGTGAAGCTGATTGTTGGGCTAGCGGCGCCATAGAGACGAAGGTTTTGCAGCATCTCTGGGACGTGGCGATGCCCCCCGCCGACACCGTAAGCCGACATTGAGCCGATAGCAGCACTGGCCATCAAATGGGGTGCTGTCGACTTACCGGCCCCCGATGTGCCTGATGCCGCCACCACCACCAGATCACCGCCATCGGTCAGTCCAGCGGCGATGGCCGGTCCGATGCCCAAGGTCACCGCTGTCGGATAACAACCCGGCACGGCAATGCGTTTGGTC
>JAITVZ010000105.1 GCA_031285505.1 Propionibacteriaceae bacterium | reverse complement strand
GCGTCGGCAAGACCGAGCTGACCAAGGCCTTGACTGAGTTCCTCTTCGGTGATGAGGACGCCTTGATCACTTTGGACATGTCGGAATATTCCGAGAAGCACACCGCCTCGCGATTGTTCGGCTCCCCTCCAGGCTTCGTCGGTTACGAAGAGGGTGGCCAGTTGACCGAAAAGGTGCGTCGCCGGCCTTTCTCAGTGGTGCTGTTCGACGAGGTCGAGAAGGCCCATCCGGACATCTTCAACTCCTTGCTGCAGATCCTCGACGAGGGGCGTCTGACCGATGCCCAGGGTCGGGTGGTCGACTTCAAGAACACCATCATCGTCATGACGACCAACCTCGGCACTCGGGACATCTCCAAGGCGGTCGGCCTGGGCTTCTCCCAAGCTGATTCCGCCGAGTCGTCCTATGACACGATGCGGGCCAAGGTGACTGATGAGCTCAAGCAGCACTTCCGCCCTGAGTTCCTCAACCGGGTCGATGAGATCGTCGTCTTCCACCAGTTGTCCCATGCCGAGATCGAGCAGATTGTCGATCTGATGGTCGCCCAGATCGAATCGCGTCTGGCCGATCGCAACATGGGCTTGGTGTTGACCCCGGCGGCCAAGTCGCTGATCGCTGACCGTGGCTACGATCCGGCCCTCGGTGCCCGCCCCTTGCGTCGGGCCCTGCAGCGGGACATTGAGGATCAGGTGGCCGAGCGGATTCTCTTTGGCGATCTGCAGCCTGGACAGGTGGTGTTGGTCGATGTCGCTCCAGCGGGGTCGGAATTGCCCTTCACCTTCACTGGCACCAGCCATGAGCCGATTCCGGATTCTCCCGACGAGTTGGCGGCACTGAGCTGACACAGGCTTGACGATGCTCGTTTGAACGGCTGGGGCCCCGAACTGCTGATGGTTCGGGGCCCCAGCTGCGGTTGGAGTCAGGGTGGGGGGCAGCAGCGAGGGCGATGCCAGGCGGCGGCGGATCCTGTCAGATTGGGGCAGTCGCCGTCGGCTTGGCGTTGTGTCGGCAACCACGGCAGGTCGGGTGGTCGTGAGCAGGTGGATGTCTGCCTTGGTTCAACCGGGATAGCCAGTCCACACCAGCCAGAAGGTGCCCGCAACGATGGCTGATCCCAGGGCCATGACGCTGGCCAGGGCACCGAGGAGCAGGGCAAGAGCGTCCGCCTGGCCGACCGTCGAGGGGCGCGCCCAGCTGCGTTTTCCGGCCGAGTCGGCAGTCAGACCTCGGGTCTCCATGGCCACCGCCAAGCGGCTGGCCCGGCGAATGGCGAAGACCAGCAAAGTGAAGGCCATTGAGGCGAATCGGCGCAGTCGGTTGACGTCACCGAGGCCGCGGGCCCGGCGCGCCAGGCTCAAAGACTGCCAGTCCCGTTGCAGCAAACCGATGGTGCGCACCCCAGTCAATGTTCCCAGGACCAAGCGGGCTGGCAGGTGGGCGCGCTGGGCCAAGGCGTCAGCCATGGCGGTCGAATCGACCCGCCCGAGCAGTTGGCTGGCGGCCAGAGCCAAGGCCAGCATGCGCAAGAAGACGGCCACGGCCATCATCAGCGATTGTTGGCTCAGGGAAATGATCCACCAGGAGAAGTAGATCTGGCCGCCGGGTCGGCCATAGAGGGCCATCGACAAGGCAGCGATGCCACCGATCAGCAGCACCGGCGCCAGCGAGGCCAGCAGTCTTGGCAGCGCCGTGCCAGCCAGCCAAAAGGCGATCAGCTCCAAAGCAAGCATGACAGTGGCACTGAGCCAATCGAGGGTGATCAGGATCGGTAGGCCAATCAACAGCAGCAGGCCGAGACGGGTCAGCGGATTGAGACGGTCGAGCTGGTTGGTGATCTGCTTGGTCGGCCTCATGGTGTCGCCACCCCGAGATCGATGATGTCTTGGCCGAGCAGTTCGATCAGGCGCTGATCGTGGGTGATCGTCACCACTGTGCCGCCGTCATCGACGATTCGGCTGATCAAACGCACTAGGTCGATCCAACTGTTGCGGTCCTGGCCGAAGGTCGGCTCGTCGAGGATCAAAACGGCCGGATTACTGGCGAGGATCGTGCCTACTGACAGGCGGCGCTTCTGGCCACCGGACAGGGTGAAGGGGTTGGCGTCAGCCAGATTCTCCAGGTGTAAGTCGGCCAACAATTGATCGACTCGGGCTAAGCGTCGCTGTTTGGGCAGACCTAGGGCTATCAGGCCCACGGCTAACTCATCGCGAACCCGGGAGGTGACGAATTGAGCCTCAGGGTTCTGCAAGACAGTGCCCAGACGGGTCAACTGTTGAGGCGAAGTCCAGCGTATCGGGTCAGCCAAGGCCATGGCGTCGTCGCTGACCCAACGTCGCTGCCGTCGAGTCGACGCTGCCGGACGCAAACTGTTCGCCACCTGCAAATCACCGGCCAGCTTGGGCAGCAGCCCCGCCAGGGTCAGGCCGAGGGTGGTCTTGCCGGCTCCATTCGGGCCGATCAGCATAGTGCTGCGGCCCTCGGTGATCGTCAGGTTCAAACCCTGGCGGATCGGTGCTTCTGCCTGGTAACCGATAGACAACTTGGCGCCGGTTATGACCACGGCTCGGTCACTCGGATCGGCCTTGGGGCCAGCTTGATTGGTTTGGTCGACGCCCGCCAGCGGCTGGAGATCTTCGGGCAGCGCCAGGCCCGGCGCCCATACTCCAGCGGCCGCCAGGGTTGCCTGAGTTGCCGGCTGACGGAGGATGGCGTTCGGTGGGCCATCGGCGACGATGCGGCCAGCGTCGAACACCACCACTCGACTGGCCCAATCCAGCCAGATCTCGGCGTGATGCTCGACCATGATCCAGGTCAAGTGGGGGTCGGTCAGGTTGCTGATCGTTTGGTGGATCTGATCGATGCCGACTGGATCGAGGTTGGCGGTCGGCTCATCCAACAAAATGATGCCGGGAGAATCGGCGCTGGCGCCCGTCATCGCCAAGACGCTGGCCAAAGCCAGCCGTTGTTGCTGACCACCGGACAGGGCGCTGGTCGAGCGGGATCGGGCGACATTGAGATGAACCCGTTCCAGGTTTTGATCGACCAATGGCCAGATGTGCTCGGCGGGCAGGGCCAGATTCTCCAAGCCGAATGCCAGCTCGTCGCCGACTCGCTCCAAGACGATCTGGCTGCTGGGGTCCTGCTGCACCAAGCCAACCGGAGCACGGCGGCTAGCAGCTGGCTGCCCGTCGATCGTCAGTGACCCTTCGGCTTGGCCCTCATCGCCCTGGAGGATGCCCGCCAGCCCTGCCAGAAGGGTCGATTTGCCGCTGCCTGACGCGCCCAGCACGAGGACTCGTTCACCGGCTTCGACCTGCCAGTCGAGATGGCGGATCGCCCAAGCGGAGCGAGTGGCGTAGCGCCAGCCCCAGCTGGCAGCTCGAATGGCGACCATCAGGCTCTAAGATCGGGCTCGTGTTTGGGCCCCACCAGCGGCGAACTGACTGAGCACACCGGTGCGGGCCAGGGCCTTGGTCAGCAGCCAGGCCAGCAGGCCGGCCAGGATAGCTCCAGAAATGGCGTTGCAGATCAGATAGATCAGGTTGTAGGTCCACCCCTTGGCCAGATTGCCGGTGGCGATTTCGGCCAGCCACTCGCCAGCGCCAGCCAAAGCGCCGCTGATCATGGCTATGGGCAAGCTGAACCAGCGGTAAGCGACGATGGCAAAGGCCAACTCAGCACCCAGGCCTTCAATCAGGCCGAACAGCAGCGTCTCGACACCCCAAGCATTGCCGACGGTCATTGAGACGATCGCCGCCACCAGCACCGTGAAGACGGCGGCTCCAGGTTTGCGAATGATCAGACCGCCCAGTGGCCCGCCAATCAACCACAGACCTTGCATCAAGCCGCCCAACCCCGGCGTGACACCGTTGAGCAGGCCATAAGCGGCGTAGCCTGGGCCGTTCCAGACGATCATGATGAAACCGCAGGCGACACCGAGCACGGCGGCCACGACGATGTCGATGATCCGCCAGTGGATCCGGCTCGGTCGGGAACCGGCGGCGGGTGAGGTTGTCGCCAGGTCATCTGCGACGGTAGCTGTTTGCTTGCCGGTCATGCTTGTGCCCTTTCCCAGTCGGGCACGGGGGGCGAACGCCCAAGAACATCCCTTGCGCTGGTATGACCCAGATCAGGTTCATGCGGTCGAAGACGATGGCCGTCTTCCTCTCAGCCCGAGGGCTCCCGTGTTGCCTTGATTATAGTCATCAGTGGCTATCCATGTGACGGCCGGGCATACGGGTGGTCTCTGTTTCTTTCAGACGGTTGGAACGACTTGACGATTCAGCAGAATCCCTCGACCAATCAGTCGGCACCGCCTTCATGACCTAATCACCTTACTTCCACTACCCGCCAGCGCAGGACTAAACCCAACAGGCCGTTACATGGCTAGCTACTTAGTCATCAATCAACCAGGCAGGCTCAACCCCTACACCTCACCAGTTGCAGTTGCAGCTGCTGCCCAGCTCCGGAAACTGGGCGCGTTTTGGTGGGGCCGGCTCTGGTGGATGGCCAGACCGGGGAGGGCGGCGGGCCCGCAGCCCGTCGACCAAGGGCAACGCAGCGTGGCGCCACATCCGGTCGCATCCCAGCAGCGAGTTTCCGGTGCGGGACGCTAGAACCTGCGGGATCGCCCTGGCGATGTCAAATGACTGGCCTTCGCTATGATGGGCAGGTAGTTGTATCAAGGAGCAGCAATGAAGGTCGTCGTCCTGGTCTATTCGGATGATCGCAATGTCCGTGATGATGTGGCGGATGCTCTGGGCACGACCATTGATGGTGTGGCCTTGGAAATCCGCTTTGCCGCCACACAGGCGGCCGTGCTGGAGCAGCTCGACTTGAAGGATGTCGACTGCTGCATTTTCGATGCGGAGGCCCGCCCGGCTGGCGGCATGGGGCTGTCGAAACAGATCCATGATGAATATGAGTTCTGCCCGCCGGTGGTGCTGCTGATTGCCCGTGAGGCCGATTCTTGGTTGGCTGCCTGGTCGCTGGCTGAGGCGGTCTTGCCCCGGCCGGTCGACCCGATGACCTTGCCCAAGGTTGTCGAGCAATTGGTGTTCGTCGATGAGGACGAAGCCGCCTGAATCGCTGCCTCGGCAGGGCTATCCCCTCAAGCCCTCCTGAGGAATTGTGGTTGTCGCCACCATTCAGGGGTTACTTAACACCGCCACCGGGGCAGGTCCGCTGGCATGTGGGTTCGACCCTGATAAACCACCCGCTTTTCACCGTCGGTGTCGAAATTGTCATTCGGATCGTAGGATGCCCTGATCATTGAGCCCTTAGGTGATACTCAACTCGACCAGCTTGCCTTTGCCAGCGCACCAGTGGTCGCTCGATTGGCACTGAACTCCCTGCGCGATGTCATCAGCGTTCAGCCATTCGACCCTTGGAATGTTGGCCCGATACTGACACAGGCCCACTTGCTCAACGGATCTGCTGGATCCCCTCATCGGATCCCCAGGCTTGGTCAGCTGTCAATGCCACAACACCAAGACGGTTGGCCAGGGCCAAACACAGTCGATCTCCCAGCGAGAGGTCTCGGTGAGTCAACCAGAACTCGGCCGCCCACTCGGCATCCGAGCGCTTCACTGGCTCAACGACCAGATCATAGGCGTCAAGAAGCTGGCGCATCGCCAACCAATCGTCGCCATGGTGGAGGATCTTCTGCATCACCTCTGACCAATTGGGCGCAGCACAGCAAGCGCCATCGATCAATGCTTGGCGGACGATGTCTCGCCCGGTTCGGCGCGCAGATAGACCAACACCGCCGAGGCGTTGAGCACCTTCACGAGTCGTCGGCTTCCAGGCGGGCAGCTCGACGACGATCTGCGATCAATTCGTCGCTGAGTCGTGTCTGAGGGTCCTTGAGGTTCTTGTAGACATGGGCCTCAAGTTGATCACGAGTGAGCAGGGACATACCCGACGGGCCTTCGAAGATAAGCAGAGAATTACTGACCTGCAGATGCTGGGACTCACGAATGGCCTGAGGGATCACCACCCGCCCGCGATCACCCATCGGCATGACTGCACTTGAACTCATGTGGCTATCGTACCATCGCTATCTGTCTGATGGGAATCAATCCCCCTAAATCCAACCTCGGCCCAGTCTGTCCCACCGACCGCTGTGGCCAACAACTGGCTATCTGTCAAAAGTGGACCAGCAGAGTCCGAGTCGATCTTGGGGCATGCGGCCGTCCCAGTCAATCGCCTGGCGCCGATACTTCGAGTTGGCGCAGATCCCATGGGCGTAGGTCCAATGATTGGCAGTCGAGTTGCACCAAGACATCGATCTTGGAACTGCACTGGTCTAGCTCGCCGTGGGCGATGGCCGTCAAAGTGGTGATGGCTGTGCCCGTGAGATCCGACAGTTCCTGCCAACTGCGGCCATGGGCGCGTAGTAGGCGCAAACGAGAAGCGGCTGGGCCTGCGTCAACCTCGGTGTGGGTCAACCAGTACAACTGGCCAGGGGCCAGTGTGATCAGACGTAGGGCGTAATCCCTGGGAATGCGGCTGCGCAGGTGGCCATCGCGGCCGATCACCAGCGTCCGGCAAGTGTTGAGCGGCACGCGGGCTTGATAGGCGATGGCGGCCCACGGCAAGCCGGTTTGAGCCATCAAACGGATGACATGGGCGCGGAATGGGGCCGCATCGACCCAAACGCCGATTGGTCCGCGTTGACGGCTGAGACGATTGAAGAGCACTGATGTCATGGGGGACTCCTTGTTATTCGTTTGAGTCGACCTTTGCGACCCACACCCATAGATGCCGTTATCCACAGGGGTTTGTGAGCCGCGTTTGGCTAGATCTTTGTACTACTTTGTACGGCAGAGAATCTAACCGTTCCACTGGGCGTGTTTCACAGCGGTGTTTTCGGAGACAAGAGGCGTGATTGGTCAATCAATTGCGTTGACGAATGTGGGAGACTGCCGCCGGGGTCTGGGTGGGTGTGTCGCAAAAGCTCACTAGATAGCAGTCGGTCTGGCTGAATTGGCAGACCCAATGGCGGAGGCGGAGGGATTTGCACCCTCGAGAGGATTTGAGTCCTCAACCCGCTTAGCAGGCGGGCGCCATAGACCGTACTAGGCGACGCCTCCTCCGACCGGAACACTCTAGCGGTAAGTCAGGCAATCCGAGAAACTGTCGAGTCCAGGTGATGGCTCTGAACGATCCCGCGGCGCGTCCTGCAGGGCGTTGATCAGCGACGGTCGTCAGCGAAACTGGCATTCAGGCGGCGGCGGATGCCTTCACGCAGTTGGCGGAAGTCGTCATCCATCTGTCCCGCCGGATGGGCGATGATCGTCTGATGGTTTGGGCCGTGCCACAACGCGATTTTGGCGGTCTTGCGCGACACGGCCACATCGGTGACGTCGCCCCATGACCCAGTGAATTCGCCGCTGGGCCCGGTGACGTAGTAACCGGCGCTGTCAAGAGTCACCCGAACCTGACGGCTGGTGGCCGCCACCAAGGTGATGACCAGCAAGACCAGGCCGAGCAGCGCCAAGATGCAACCAATGATGCGCAGGGGCAGAGAGAACACCCAGGTCAAGGAGATGACCGCCAAGGCAGTGCCCAGGATCAAGATGATCAGGGCGATCCATGTGCCGGCGGGGGTGCGTGGTCGCAGAATATAAGAGCTCATGTCATCCCTTGGTTCTTTGCTTCCAGACTAGCGAAGTTCGGTGACGTACCGCTGGCATAACACGCAAATGGTGGTTGGTTCCAGGTGAGTGCCCACGGCGAATCCGACAATCGATCAGCTGGCGACCAAGATGTGGCGGGCAAGGTGTCTGCGCCAGAGTGCCCAGTGATGAGGCTCGAAAAGTTAGACTCAAGGCATGCTGGAGTCGAAGCAATGACGATCTGGGATGCCGCCATGGACCAAGCCTTGGCGCAGGCCCAGTTGGCGATGGGACATGATGATGTGCCGGTCGGCGCCGTGCTGCTTGATCGCGCCGGGCGAGTGTTGGCGATGGCTGGTAATGAGCGCGAGGCGACCGGAGACCCGACGGCGCACGCTGAGGTGCTGGTGCTGCGCCGGGCAGCCCGCCTTCGCCATGATTGGCGCCTGGAGGGCTGCACTCTGGTGGTCACGCTGGAGCCCTGCGCGATGTGCGCCGGTGCAGCGGTGGCTGCTCGGGTCGAACGGATCGTTTTCGGGGCCTATGATCAAAAGGCCGGGGCGGTAGCCTCATTGTTCGATGTGGTTCGTGATCCGCGGCTCAATCACCGCCCGTTGGTGGTCGGGGGAATCAAGGCCGCATCGTCTGCTGGCCTGTTACGGTCGTTCTTTGCTAAGATCGTCGACGGTGACGTGTCTGAGCGGCCGAAAGAGCTCGCCTCGAAAGCGAGTGTGGGGCAACCCACCGAGGGTTCAAATCCCTCCGTCACCGCCACGAAGGCTGAGAGCAGTGAAAGCGGAGCTTTCATTGCCGAGGCCGAGGCAGCGGTTAAAGGTCGTTAGGCCTAGCACCGCCACGAAGGCTGAGAGGCCCACCACCACCTCCCATGGAGTGCCCACTGTCGGGCAATATATGATACCACCAAGAGTCATTGTGGGCCTGTGGCAAAATGCAGAGAAACTGGCCGGCCCCGCAGCGGGATCAAGAGAGTGGAACCGACCTTGAACATGGTGGTGTATTACGCAGCGATCGTCGTCTTTGTTGGCGCCTACATTCTGATCGCCACGGAGAAGGTCCACCGGGTGGCGGCCGCTCTTGGTGGCGTGGCCGTGATGACATTGATGGGCTTGGTCAACGCTGATTCGGCATTCTTCAACCATGAGACCGGTGTCGATTGGAACGTCCTCTTCCTCCTTTTCGGCATGATGGTCATCGTTTCGGTGCTGAAGCACACCGGCTTGTTCGAACTGATCGCCTTATGGGCGGCTCGAACCTCGCGTGGTCGGCCGGCTTGGCTGATGATGCTCCTGGTCCTGGTGACTGCCGCCTGTTCGCCGGTGTTGGACAACGTGACCACGGTTCTATTGGTTGCTCCGGTGGCCTTGTCGGTCTGTCAACAATTGCGGCTCGACCCGGTGCCTCATCTGATCGCCATGATTCTGACGGCCAACGTCGGCGGCCTGTCGACCCTGATCGCCGATCCGCCGAACATCATTGTCGCCTCGCGGGCTAATCTGACCTTCAACGACTTTCTCTTTACATCGCTGCCGTTGTGCCTCATCTTGTTGATCGTGCTGGTCGGTTTGCTGCTGCTGCTCTTTCGCAAGCAATTGCGGGGTCGGGTGAATGTCGAACAGGCGTTGAAGGGCATGAAGCCGACTGATGCGGTCGAGGATTGGGGGCTGCTGGCCCGATGCATGGTGGTGCTGAACTTGACCCTGGTGGCTTTTGTCGCCCACGCCTGGATTCATCTCGACCCATCGATCATCGCCCTGCTTGGGGCTGGCGCAATGGTGCTGGTCAGCCAAACGACACCCAAGGAGTTTCTGCGCGAGGTCGAATGGATGACCTTGGCCTTCTTCATGGCATTGTTCGTGCTGGTCGGCGGTTTGGTCGAGGTCGGTGTCATCGGCACGATTGGGCGATTCGCTGCCGGGGCCATCAGTGGCAATGAGTTGTTGGGCTCATCGGGGCTGTTGGTCTTCTCGGCTTTGGTCGGCGCCATTGTTGACAACATCCCCTACACCACTGCCATGACCCCGGTGGTCGAGCAGATGGTCGCTTCGACCGCCCGCACTGGCAACCAATCACCGTTGTGGTGGTCCTTTGTTTTCGGGGCTGATTTGGGTGGCAACACCACCGCGGTGGCGGCTGGCGCCAATGTGGTGGTGCTGGGTGTGGCCGCCAAGTGGGGCCGACCGATCAGTTTCTGGCGTTTTACCAAATACGGTTTGGTGGTCACGGCAGTGACCGTGGCGCTGGCTTGGCTCTACGTTTGGCTACGCTTCTTTGTCTTGAATGGCTGATTCAAAGCCATCGAGGTTGCCTGATCCACTACACCCGATCCCACCACCGCCCGCAACCAACTGCTGGTGCGGGACAGCAACAAGGCGGGCTGGGCGAATGCCAACCAGGGCTGAACAAATGTTAATCGATTATCAGACCGACGGCAGATTGTGCAACGGCAGTCCTGTGCCGTAAAATGGCATTTAGTTCTCGGTGGGGGATGGATGAAGACTAGGCAGATCATCGCCATAGGCGTAGGCGCAGGATTGTTGGCACTGGCCCAATCCGCGCTGGCGTTTGCCAACCCCCAAATTGACCCCGGCGCCAACCCGTCAGCCTTGATCAGCCCGCAAGCTTCCATCGATTCGCCGTTGGAGCAGCCTATCGATGCTGTCGATGACCCCCAAGGGGCAGCTTCGGCGCCTCAAGCACAGCCGGCGACGCCGGTTGACGGGCTCGGGCCGGACAACGACTGCCTCTGGTGGTGGGACGGCCAATCCGATGAGCCGCATTGGTGGTTCGATCCGTCGACAGGCCAATATATCGACCTGGGTGATTATGACCCCTGCGACGGCCATGGGTGGGATTGGTGGGGTTGTGAATGCCCCGATCCGCCGGGCGATCAACCCTCCAGCCAGCCGCCGTCGAGCCCGACAGCCACCCCGTCGGCGCCTATTTCGCGCCCGACTAGCAGCCCGTCGTCGCCGATCACCGCGCCGGTGATTCCGCCGACCACGGCGGTGCCGCCGGTGATCGATGTCACCGAAACCCCGTCAACCTCGCCTAGTGGACAGATCGACCTGCCGACCACTTCACCCACTCAGGCAACCAGCCTGCCGTCCGCGCCGCAGATTGAAGTCGTCCGCCCCAGCGGTCGTCCCAGCGCGGCTCACACGCCGTCGGGCGCTGCGTCGTCCGCTGAGCCATCGGCAGCCCCAACCGCAGCAGCCTCACAATCAGACATTCCCTCGCCACCGATCGCGCCGGTGACCTCGGCTCCGGCGCCAACAGCCCCCGAAAAACCGTCGGCCTCACCAAGCGCATCGGCGTCTGAGACGGCGGCCAGTTCCAGTCAAATCGCCTCACAGACGCCGTTGGCTCAATTCCTGACCACTTCTGGTGGGGTCGCCTCGGTTGGCGGCACAATGGTCGTTGTCACTGTGGCTGGTTCGGTGATGATTCGGCGCATCGGCCTGCCTCGTTAGTCTCGCCACCCTCTGCATTGGGATCAGGCGCTGCCAGACGTTGTGAGCTGCACTGATCCTGCACCATTGGCGGAGGCTCTGCTAATCCACGGTTGATAGGCGCCGGTGGCACTGCCAGGTAGGTCCGCCCCAGGCTAGCCAGCGGTTGGAGTGGGGGTGGCGGAAGCGGTTGATCCGGGCAGGCAGACTTCGCCGCTGGGCACTTGGATGCTGGCCGGCGGGGTGGGGTTCATGCCGGCGGTGGTGTCGTATTCATTGCCCAACAAGACATCGACGGTGTGATTCGGCCGTCCATCGGCGCGAATCTCGGGATTGGTGAACCAGGCGGCCACCAGTTGGACCTCAGGGTCGTCGGCGACTGCGCCGACGATGACCGTGCCGAGGACGCGCTCCTCGGTGTTGCCGACGGTGGCCACCATGAAGCCACCCGCCTTCAACTGCTCGCTGACGGAGTTGGCCAGGCCTCGGATATCCCCACCATTGAGCACGTTGACGGTGACGGCGCTGGTTGCCAGATCGGTCATCGGCTGGGGGACACAACTGGGCGGTGGGGCCACCGGCACGGCGGCGGTGACTGCTTTGTAGCCCCAGATCGCGCCAGCAACCAACAGGCCAACCAGGATCAGCAAAGTCAGCGGGGTTGAGATCAACCGGCCGACGTGTTTGGCATCCATTTAGGCCTCCTTGGGGCATGACTGAGCGCGAAAGCGATTGTCTTCATTCTAGGTGATCACCGTCTTGAAGCGGGTGTCGGCTGGGTCGGTGCCGGAATTGGGCTTAGTTGGAGGCGTATAATAGTCAAGAATCATCAGGGGTGTTGCCTTGTGGATAATATGAATTCATAGCGACATCGCAAAATGATGTTGTGGCGAGGAGAGGATCTGTGGTGGCCAACCCGGGAAAACCAGACGATCTGGCTGGCGATTTGTCAAGCGTAAGTGCTGATCAGCCTGCGCCGACGAAACCGCCTGAGGATGGTGCTGCGTGGGAGGTGGTGCAATCGGTGACGATGCCGGTGGCCAAGCCAATCGCTGCCAAGCAAGTCCCAACCGCTCCCAAACAAGTCCCAACTGTACCCAACGCCCAGCCAGCGCAGGCATCCACTGATGCGCCAACGCCGCCATTTTCCGAAGCCAAGCTGTTAGGTGTGGCCGGTCAAGCAGCTGCTGGGCATCCGTCAAAGCCGGTCGTCGATTCAGTCAACAACCCTGCTGACCAATCGGCTGGCGGCACTGATGCCGAATCAGCCACCACTGATGTCGCTTCGTCGATGCCTAGCAGCCCCAGCGCCGACGGTACTGATGGCTCTGACTCGAAGGCTGTGGCGACTCCAGTCGCTATCGCCGCGACTGATGGCGATGCTGTCGGTGGGGGCACTGCCGTCCCCGCGGTCGATGGCGCTGCCCCGGCAACTGATGGCGCTGCCCCGGCGGCGTCCGCCGAACCGACACCCGCCTCACCTCCGCCCGCGAGCCCAACCCAGTCGCCCCAGGCGACCGGTCGGGGCAAGGCTGGACCGAACCGGGTGCTGATCACCGTCCTGCTTTCAGTGTTGGTGGCCGCTTTGGTGCTGGTTGGCATTGGTTTTGGCGTGGTCCGCTACTTTGAGCACCATGTTTTGCCCGGCACTGAATTGGCGGGCGAGAGCATCGGTGGATATTCCGAGGAGCAGGTCCACGATCTGGTGGTGACCTTGGTCGACAATTACCAGCCGACCCTGCAATTCGATGATCAGGACAAGCAGGCGACCGCCGCACAACTGGGAGTCACCTTCGACGTCGATGCCACGGTCGCCGCGGCGATGTCCGCTGGTCGGGACCTGCCCAAGGTCGAACAGCTCAACCCTTGGAAAAGCAAGAAAACCCAGTTGGTCTCCTCGGTCGACCAAGACAAGCTGCAAACTTGGTTGGACAAAACCTTCATCACCGCCGACATGCGCCAACAGTCAGCTGGCATCAGCTTCGATGCTGACCAGCAGTCATTTGTCGTGGACCCGGCTGTGCCCGGCGAGGTGGCTGACGGCGCCGCGGTCGCTGATGAGCTATTGGCCAACGCCGCCGGCAGCCAGCCGGTGAGAGTCGTCACCAAAGCCGAGGCGCCGATCATCGACGATGCCACCGCTCAAACACAGGCCGATGCCATTAATGCCGCCGTCAACCTGCCCTACAAATTGACGGCTGGCAAGGCTGAATACACCATTCCACCGGCTCTGTTGGCCAGTTGGCTGACGGTCAAGGCCGATGAGGCGACCGGTGGGTTCATCACCACTGTCGATGAGGCCAAGGCTCAAACCGAGTTACCGAGTCTGCTGGCTGAGAACCTGACCAAGGCGGCCGTGCCCAAGCAGATCATGCATGGGCCCAGTGGCGTCGTCTTCGGCACCAGCCAATCGGGGGCCGATGGCACAGCCGTCGCCGATCCGGCTGCCGTCGTCAGCCAGGTGGTGGCGGCTCTGCAAGCCGGCCAAGGTTTGGATGCCACGGTTGATGTGACGGTCGACCCGGCGCCGACCGAAGAGGTTGGCATGCCAGCGGAATACCTGGTGCCCGGTGGCGCCCGCTGGATCGAGGTCAATCGTTCAAATCACACAGCCACCAGATGGGAAGGCACCACGGCACTCTCGACTTGGACGGTTGTCATTGGCAAACCGTCCACCCCGACGACGGCTGGTGTCTTCCATGTGTGGCACAAGAATGCCCTCCAGGACATGACCGATGGCGCCACACCGGAGACCCGCACCTATCTGACCAAGGACGTCCCCTGGAGCGCCTACTTCAACGGTGACCAGGCCCTGCACGGCAACTACTGGGGAGTGATGGGCACCTCGTCGTCCCATGGCTGTGTGGGCATGCCGCCCGATCTGGCCAAGGTCAACTACGACTGGATCCAACTCGGCGACTTGGTCGTTGTCCACGACTGAGGGTTTCCCCGAGGCTGATGCATCGGGGAAAAGCGCCGCGGCTAAGGCGGCATCGCGCCGTTGGCCACGGCGGGACTGTGCTGTTGAACGCTGTTCCTTGGGCGAAGGCTGCCTCTCCTGAGTCGAGCCCCGTGCCAGCGGCAGCTACCGCGGCACGACCTTGAGATCAGCGATGGCCTGGCGGACATCGGGCTCATACTGCATGGCGTCATTGGGGATTGAGGCGTAGAAGATCGATGAGCTGATGTCGGAGCTGGCGACGATGATGACGATGGCCAGCTCAGAAGTGGTGGGCAGGCCTTCGATGTTGAAGCTGAGATTGGTCTCGGTGATCCAGCCCTCCTTGCCGTCGAGGGTGTATGCCTCAGAGCGCAGGACTTCTGGAGTGACCAGGGTGTTCTCGCCGTAGAAGGTGCCAAAAATGCAGCGGTTGACGATTTCCGAGGCGTCCTCGGGCGTGAAGAAGCCATCACCAGCATAGAGTTGACCGACCATCACTGAAACCACCCAGGAGCTGAGACCACCGTCGTAGCCCTCATGGATGGTGATCATCTGCTCGGCGGTGTCTCGACCAAAGGGGATGCGGTTGTCGCTGTAATCGACGGCTGACCAGGGGGCGTCCAGCTTCGGGTAGGCCAGATCGCCGCCATAGACCCAGGTGTCAACCGGGTGGTCTTGGCGTTGGTTGACGGCGGCGGCGGTCGGGCAGGTTTGCTCGGTGGAGATGCTGCTCGGATCCCAGGTCTCCTCTTCACCCGGCTCAGCTCCACCGAAAAAGTTGCTGGCGATATACCAGATAACCAACGCTAAGACGATCACGCCGATGGCGATGGTGACAATCAGACCGGTTGGCGATTTGGAACGGATAGGCGCCATTTGTTGGTACTGCTGGTAGCCGCTGCTGGTTGGGGTGACAGCTGGCCGTCCGGCGGCGCCGACCAGGATCGGTTGGCTGGGATCATAGCCAGTGCCCGCGTTTCCCGGAGCTGATCGGTGAGTGGGGGCGCCTGATGCCGGAGACTGGGCGCCGCCAGGACCGATGGCTGCGCCTGGGTTGTTGAGGGCGCTGACCGGCATGACAGTGGTCGACCAGGCTTGGCCGGTCCAGTAACGCAACATGCCTGCTTGTCCACTGGGATCGGTGTACCACCCGGCCTTGGCCATGATTGTCCTTTCGCGCCGCCCGATGGCGACCATTTCCTGATCCATTATCGTCGATCAGAGTGGGTGACTGTCTAGTGATGGCAGTTCTGGGCGTGGTGGGCGTGTTTGGCTGATCGATCCTCAAGCCGTTTGATAGCTGAGGATCAGATCATCAGCGATGAAACTGTCGAATTGGCGACGATCGGCTTGAAAATCGGTCAAACCGAAGAACAGATCGATCGAATAGCCATCGTGGTAGTAGTCGCTGTTCCAAGTGGGATCGATCACCTGCCAGCCTCCATCGATCTTGACCTTGACCCAGGCATGACCGATGCCGGAGTCATCGGCGTAGCCTGTGATGACCACCGATTCCAGTCCGGCAGCGTCTGCCAAGGCTTTGAAAGCCAGGGCGTAGGACATGCAGACGCCACTGTGGTTGATCAGCACACCGACAGCGTCCCAAGCGCTGGGGAATTGGGCCTGGAGCTCGGTGCGGGTCATCGTCTGGCTGCTGGTTTCAGCTGCGGCGTCATCGTAGCTGGCTTCACTGGCGATGTATCGATTGATCGCCAATGCCTTGTCACGGTCAGTCATATCGGCTGTGATCAGATCGGTCGTCACCTGATCAACCACCGTCTTGACTTGAGCCGCCTCCGCTGATCGCTCCTGGGCGGTCATTTCATAATCGACGATCAAACTGGTGCCGGACACCCCGAAAAAGGGGAAGGAGTCGGTGATGTAGGGGTTCTGTAACCAAGCCTCGGCGGCGGCGTCGAGGATCAGGGGGGCATCAGCCTGACTGGCGAAAGCTCCGACATCGATCACCGGCTGCCCGGCGAACAGGTTGGCGGCCAAGTATTTGACCATGTCCGAGCTGCCATTCCACTGATATGGCGATTCAGGGGCGGTCAGGCTGGGGGTGGCGCCGTCTTGAATGGCACTGATCTCCCTGGGGTAAAGCCGATTGAGGTCGCCGCTGCTGGACGGTTGGTTGAGCACTGGTCGGCCCAGGCTGGCGGCTTGATCAATCAAGGCGGCGGCTTCGGGCGAGGAGTCACTGATTTGACGCTCGGTCGACAACAGTGAGCCGTCCAGGCGATAACCGACCCGCAGCACCCGCTCATCCAGCTGGTCGATGAACCATTCGGCAGCAGCCGGCAACTGGCCGATTTGGCAATTGGCCATCAACGCTGCCGTTGTGGCCGGCGGATCGCTGAGCGTCACATCTGGGGCCGCCTGCTCCACCGCCGTGCCCGCCAGGGCGGAGGCAATATCCAGCGGTTGGATGGCGGTCGTCTGACCATACTGGTCCAAGGCGGCCACCGCCAGACGCGGCAGCTGCCAAGGCGTCTGATTCTCTGAGGAGACATCGGCTAGCGTGCAAGGATCACCGCTGACCGGATCAACGCCGCGTAGCTGGCGCAGAATGTCCACCACCGGCTGGCGATCCTGGTGGGCCTGTTCGAACCCCTGGTCTTGGGTCGAGGCCGACCAACTGGTGGTCTTGGTCCAACCGATGACGCGGTAATCCGGCACGCCATGCTGATCGGGGGCGCCCACCCGGATGATGGCGTAACTGCGAGCGTTAGCAACTGGTTGCCAGTTCAAAGTGAGATCGCCACCGTCGGCGTCGACGGTGAAATCTGTGGCGCCGACAGCCGAAGCATCAGGGCTGGCCGCCTGGGCGTCAACGGTGTAGACGAAGACCTCAGGGCGGTCGAGCGGGCGCTGGTCTCGATCCCGATAGGAGACGACGTAGTAATCACCTTGCGGCCATTGAGCCAGGCCCCGGATGGAATTGGGTTGTTCTGGCTGGGCGATCATCGTCTCGGCCGCGGGCATGGGACCGTCGGCCACGCTGATCCGGGCAGAGCAAGCGCCCGGCCCCGGCCGGAGACTGACAGCAGCGAAGCTGACCGGCTGGGTCAACTGCGGGTCGGCGAAGACCATCAGTTGACCGGGCAGCCCGCCGTCCGATCGCTCTGGTTGATCGGTCAGCGGACAGGGGATCGGGCCGATGGTCCAGGCCCCGCTGACATCAACGGTCGAACGAGCGACAATGTCGTAGCCCAATGGTGAGGCCTCCAACACCGGGCGTGGCAGATTGAGGGCCCAGACGACCAAGCCTGAGCCACTCAAGAAGAGCACCAGCGACAAGCCCAGGCCAAGGAGGATCAACCACCAGTCGCGCCGGGAGCGTTTGGCCGGCGCAGTGGCTTGGAGGACGCTTTGTTGACCGATGATCAGCGGCTGCGACGGCCCCCAAACTGCTTGCGGGCTGGCTTGAGGCCAAGCCGGAATCATCGACTGCTCATACACTGGCGGCGTGGCTGCTGGCGGCGGCCACGCGGGCTGGGCTGACCGGTGATCAGCCTGCGGTCCAACCTCCGCCCCGGACCAATCCGACAGTAGCGGTGGCCCGGTCGGCGCCGACCAAGGCGAAGGGTCGTTTAGACTCAACGCGCCCCCAGGCTGTCGGCGTCAATGACGTAGCGATAGCGCACTGCTGAATGAACCACCTGGTCGTAGGCTTGGGTGATCTGGTCGCCATCGATCAGCTCGATGCGCGGGCGGACATTGTGGTCAGCGCAGAACTGGAGCATCTCGGCGGTCTCAGCGCAGCCGCCGATCAATGACCCCTGAAGGGTCTTGCGCGGTGACAGGGCCCGCAACTTCAGCTCGATTGGTGTGGCCGGCATGCCGACATTGATCACGGCGCCAGTCTTGGTCAGGCAATTGATGTATGAGGTGTAGTCCTCAGTTGATGACACCGTCGACAAGATGACATCGAACTGGCCGGCCAGGTGTTCGAAGGTGCCTGGCTCGGTGGTGGCGTAATAGTGCTTGGCGCCAAAAGCCAGACCGTCGGCCTCTTTGGAGCGGGTGTGGGAGATGACTGACACTTCCGCGCCCATGGCGGCGGCGATCTGCACACCGACGTGGCCCAGTCCACCCAAGCCAATGACGGCCACCTGCATGCCCGGCTCGACCCAGCGCTTCAGTGGCGAGTAAGTGGTGATGCCGGCGCAAAGCAGCGGGGCACACTGATCCAGTGGGATCACCTCAGGGATGTGGAAGACGAAGTGGTCGCTGACAACAATGGCTTGGGAATAGCCACCTTGGGTCATGCGACCATCACGGCCGATCTGGCCGTAGGTGAAGACGGCTTGGTCGCAGAATTGTTCCAACCCCTGCTGGCAGTAGCGGCAGTGCCCACAGGAGTCGACCATGCAGCCGACGCCGACCTTGTCACCGGGCTTGAAGTCAGTCACTTCGCTGCCTACCTCGCGCACGATGCCGGTGATCTCGTGGCCAACCACCAGGGGATAAGTGGCTTGAGACCATTCGCTGCGGGCAGTGTGAATGTCGGAATGGCAGATGCCGCAGTAGGCGATGTCGAACAGCACGTCGTGCGGTCCGGGATCGCGCCGATCAATATCGAGTGGGCGGCAAGGGCTGGTGGGTGAGCTGAAACCATAGGCGTGAACGGTCGACATTGAATCCTCCTGCTAGATCACGGTCCAGGGGCTCGGTGACTGATCATCGTCGGCCCAACGGTTGACTGGATCGCTTGCCCCCATTGTGGACCTTTGGTCGGAAGCTGTCACCTTTAACATGCGCACAAATAGTTGGCGGGTCCAGGCGCCGCCCAGACCCACCAATAGACTGGCCTGTCGGTCACATCGGCTGGACGCCGAGGGTGCCAACCAGGTACTCCCGGTAGATCTGCGAGGCCCAGCGGTCATGCCAGCGCTGGATCGTGGCCCGCCGCTCGTGCATGGCCAAACGGGCGACCACCTCGGCATTGTTGGGTTGCGAGATGAACCGATCCATCGAGGCAAGCGACAGCTCAGCCCGGGCGACGTCGAGCGACTGCTTAGCGTCAATGCGGGCGGCATACCAATCGGCGGACAAGACCGCTTCGGCGCTGAACTGGGCTCGGAAAGCCGGTGAGCTCAAGGTCCAACCCTCGGTCGACGCGCCATTGGCCATGATCTCCAGCAGCGAGCGGATCGGTGGGCAGGCGTAGGCGATGGTGCCGTCATCAATGTAGGCCCTGGCCACCCGTTGGTGAGTGGTGACGATGGTGTCGACCGAATCGGCGAAGATGTTCGGATCCTGCAACTCAGGGCGGAGCATGGCTTCAGTGAAGACCATGTTCGGCTGCATGAAGATCCGCCCGAAATACTTGTCGACGAATCTGGCGGTGATGCGGTAACCGAGACGCGAGGCCAGCACCGGGGAGCCGTCGCGGTTGATGTCGGCGATCGGCTCCAAAGCCCCTTCGGCGATCAGGTTACTGGCCCGGCGCTCGGATTCGGACATGCGCGAGAACAGCTCTGGAATCAACAGCGAGATGTCATGGTCCACCCGGATCTTCGGGCCGATCATGCCAGCCGATGACAACCAGCCGTCATAACCGCACAGGGCGAATCCGATGAAGGCGGCGTTCAGGTCGAGCGTGGCCGGCATGGCGTTGAAGGGGCCCTTGGTCATGGCGCCTTCCGAACCAGCGCCAGTGGTCGAGGGTGACTTGCCAGTCATCGACGAGATGAACTCCATGAACAGCTCGGGCAACTCCATGAAGTGCAGCGGGTTGTAGCAACACAGGGCAGGCACTGGCCCCTCAGCGATGTTGTTGCGCCGCCCGGCGGCGACGACATCGACCGGCAAAGGCAGCGGATCGCTCATCGGCACCCGGTGGAACAGGTGGGAGGCGACGCGGGCCGAAGCAGTGGCCTTGGGGTGGGACAGGTCGGGGCGTGGCTGGAGGTAGCGCGGATTCTTGGAGGGAGCGCCATCGACGATCCGGGCATTGGCTGACGACACGAAGTAGGTCGGCGAGTCGCTGGCGGCTGCTTTCCGGATCAGCTCCTGCATCGGTTGGGTGAACTGATTGAAACCGATGGCATCGTCGATCATGTCTTGAGCATCGGCCCTGGTCAGCGGGGCGAAATTCGACAAGAAGGTGTTGGCCGTGGCGATGTCTTCCTCGGCCTGGTGGTCATAGCCGCGGATGACGGCGTCATCGGGCCGCTGGAAAAGGAACAACTCGCAGTTCTCGACGTATTTCCGGGAGCGGCCATCGGCCCGGTTCATCAGATTGCCGGGCGCCACCACCGAGGCGGTGATGTCATCCTCAGTTTGCACCTTGATCGACGGTGAGTAGTCGTGGCGCAGGCCGAAGATGCGCCAGGAGCCGTCCGGCTCGAAGCCGACACGGACAGTGTTGACGGCGATCTTGATGCCATCGAGACGCAGGGAGTTGCCCGGGCGACCATTGATCATGCCGACGGTGAAGTGGGATTGCCAATCATCACCCCATTGCGGGTCGTAGAAGCGCTTGATGATGTAAACCAGTTGCTTGACATGTGGCGGCAAGCTGGCGACATAGTCGTTGTGGTCGGCGGTGAACTCGCTTGACCCGCCCAGCAACTTGATGACCGATCCGGGAGAGCGCTCCGGGCCGAGGATCGGGCGGTGATCGACACCGCAGCGTGATTGGTCAACGAAACGGTTGGAGAAATCGTGGCCGAGAACCTCGGCCACCGCCACCATGTCGCCCTCGAAATCAGAGACGAAGACGTTGCCGGCGATGAAAGCGGCGGTGATGTCCTTGGAAATCTCGGATTTGCCGCCGCCGGATACAGTGGCAGGCTTGTGACAGACCGTGCCCCGTGGGTTGGTGCCGATCAGGTTCCATTGGGTCGGGTCGGCTTCCAATTGTTTCAGTTCAACCCGGTAACCGTTCGGGCCGATGTAGGTCTGATTGGCCTTGAGCTTGAGCGATCCACGGCTGCTGTTCGGGTTGGTCCAGCTGACTGACTCATCAGGCATCGAGTAGGTGGCGCCGGCCGGGACCAGGCGGATGTGGGGGAAGAGGGCGTCGGTGGCGTAGCCCTCGGGCTGAAGGATGAAACGGTCGGGGTTGGCCGCCACCACCTCAGACAGGCTGAAGGATTCGTCCGATGACTCATCGGTGAACACCGGTGACAGGCGGTAGGAGGCGAAGGTCAATGCGCCGCCGGCGTGCTCTTCCTCGGTCGAACCGAGCAGATTGGCCGAATAGGAGATGTAGGTCTTGACCTCCTTCTTGCAGTAGCCGTAGTAATTGTCAGCGATGATGGTGACGATGACGCCGCGCGCGTCGCGGGCGCAGAGCTTGAAGGCCCGGCCGTCGTTGTAGAGCTCGTCCTCGTTGGACCAGCACATGCCATCGCGGATCTGGCGGGGGCTGGCCTGGGAGATGTGGGGTAGGCCGACTGCCTTTTTGGTCAAGGTGATCAGGTGGGGCGCCAGAATGACGCAGCCGCTGTGGCCGGTCCAGTGGACTGGATCAAGCGAGGCGTCATTCTCAGGCAGGTAAGGGTCGCCGCCGTTGCCGAAGACGGTCTCGACGAAGTCCAGGTTGGACACCAGCGAGGCGGGCGCGAAGAAGCGCACCTCCAACTTCTTCTCATTGGTGAAGCCCTTGACCGGCGGGCAGACCAGCGGGCGCAACAAGATGGAGATCCAGCAGTGGGCCGGGCGCTCCTCGTCGGCGGTGTAAGGCACCGTGGTCATGTCCTCAGGCGCGTTGAAGGCCTCGCGCAGCAGGTTGGCGTAAACAGCCTTCGGCACGGCCAGCTTGTCGTCGGGGATGGGCAAGCCGCCCTCGGCGATGTGGAAGACGCCAGCGGTGGTCCGCTTGTCGTTCTTTGGGTTGTGCAAGACGCCGTTGTGCAAGCGGTAACTGGTCAAGGTCGGTGAGACGAACTCATCGGAGTGGGCCGGCAGACTGAGCCCGCGGCCCAGGCCGGCCTGGTCCAACACCAGGGTGCGCCGGGGCAGGATGGTGGCGTCTTCGGGCAAGTCCAGATAGGAGATCAAGAAGTTTTCGATCCGGGCATCGACCGGCGAGAGACGATCGGCCAGTCGGCGCATCTGTTCACGCTGGCGCGCCAGAATCGGTGAGACCAGATCCGCCACTGCCGCCGACTCCTCGTCATGGACCCGAGGCAGGTTGAGTAGTTCCAGTCGCAAGTTGATTGCCGCGTTCAAGGTGTTGTTGGCCATGATCCCTAGTCTAATTGAGATTGTCAGCGCGGCGCTGGCGTGACCGTTTGCCGCCGGTCAGTCGCTTTGAGGCGGATCGGTGTCCTGCTCGGAGTAAAGCTGGGCATAGAGGCCGTTTTGGGCCAAGAGCTGTTCGTGGCTGCCGGATTCAACGATCGAACCAGCCTGCAAGACGATGATTCGATCGGCGTGTTGCACCGTTGACAGACGGTGGGCGATGGCCACGGTGGTGCGGGCCTTGCTGGCTTCGTCGAGGGCTTCTTGGACGATCCGCTCGGAGGTGTTGTCCAGGGCTGAGGTGGCCTCGTCAAGGATCAGGACCGGCGAGTCTTTGAGGATCACCCGGGCGATGGCGATGCGCTGCCGCTCGCCGCCGGACAGCCGATAGCCCTGCTCGCCGACGACCGTTTCCAGGCCATCGGGCATGGCTTCGATCGTCGTCCAGATATTGGCCTGGACACAGGCGGCGCGCAACTCGGCATCTGAGGCGTCGGGCTTGGCATAGCGCAGATTGGCGGCGATCGAGTCGTGAAAGAGGTAGGACTGCTGGGAGACGATGCCGATGTGATCGATCAGCGAGCTGTTGGTCAGATCGCGGACATCGTCACCGGCGAACAACACCCGCCCGGCACTGGCCTCATGGAGGCGGGCGATCAGGTAGCCGATGGTGGTCTTGCCAGCGCCCGATGGGCCGACGAAGGCGACGAACTCGCCCGGGGCGATGCTGAAGCTGACGTCTTTGAGGGTCGGTGGCTCGCTGGGGCGGGCGTCGGGGTATTTGAAGCAGACATGGTCGAAGCCGATGGCGCCAACCTGGGCCGGATTGACGGCGTGGGCGCCTGGCGCATCCCTAATCGAGGGGATCATGTCGATGTATTCGAAGATCCGGGCGAACAAGGCACTGGAGGTCTGCAGGTCGAGGGCCACCCGCATCAAGCCCATCATCGGTTGGAGCAACCTGGCTTGAACGGTGGTGAAAGCCACCAGGGTGCCGGCGGTGATGGCGGTGTCGCCGTGGCTCATCAGCACGCCGGACAACAGGTAGATCAGGGCTGGCAACAAGGAGACGAACAGTTGGACCATGGCGAAGAACCACTGGCCAGTCATCATCTGCTTGACTTGCAGACTGATTTGATGGTCGTTCTCTTTGGCGTATTTGACCGATTCATCGGCGGTTCGCCCGAAGGATTTAGCCAAAAGCACCCCGGAGACCGACAACGACTCCTGGGTGATGGCCGTCATGTTGGACAGTGATTCTTGGGTCTGCGCCGCCACCCGGGCCCGAACGGTGCCGACCCGGCGCTGGACCAGCACCATGATCGGCATCAGCACGAAGGCGATCAAGGTCAACTGCCAGGACAGGATGAACATGGTCACCGCCGAGGCGATGACGGTGACGGTGTTGCCCACCACTGATGTGACTGTGTTGGTCAATACGGTCGACACCCCACCGACGTCGTTGGCCAGGCGCGATTGGATGACCCCCGTCTTGGTCTTGGTGAAGAAGGCCAGCTCCATCTGTTGAAGGTGGTCGAACAGTTTCACCCGCAGATCACCCATCACCCGGTTGCCGGTCTTCGAGGTCAACCAGGTCTGCCAGATGCCGATGACGTTCGAAGCCAACAGCAGGGCCACCAAGATCACCAGCAGCCGCCCCAGCACCGCCATGTTTACCCCGCCCGCAGGGAATAGGCCGTCGTCGAAGATCCGCTGGGTGATCAGCGGCGGGAAGACCGACAACAGGGCTGTCAGCAGCACCAGCATGATCATCAAGGCGATGGTGCGACGATAGGGGCGAAACAGGGCGAGGATCCTCCCCAGCAAATGGTCGACTTGAGGAGCGGCGGCGTTGATCGCCTTTTGGGCGTCGATATCACCAGATGAGATGCGGGAAGCCCGCCCGCGACCACCACCCAAACCCATTCCACTCATGGGGCTTAGTCAATCACAAGGCAGGGACATTTTCGGCTGGCCCAAGCTCAATTGTTGCCTCGGCACCGACTTGGAGCTTCCACTGATGGGCCATTCGGGGTGGTAGTTTCGTGAGGCGTCCGATCAGCCGAAGTTATGGATGACTCATTCCCAGACATCGGGTGTGCTGAAACGAATTCATGGGGCGGGACACGAGGCTTGTCTGGTGCCCAGGAGGCGCCCAGGCGGTGTTCCTGCTCGGTCAGTGGACGTCCACCGCGCCCAGCGATGTCAAGGCTTGGGTGAGACGGACGAAATCATCAATCGATAGGGTCTCGCCCCGGGCCTGGGGATCGATGCTGACCAGGGCCAAAGCTGGTTGGACCAGCGAGCCGTAGTGGCTGGTCAGCACCGAGCGGAGCATCTTGCGCCGCTGGGAGAAAGCGGCGTCGATCAGATCGAAAGTGGCCGACCGACTGGCGGGCGGCAGACTCGGATCGCCTGGCGGCGCCGGGGGATTGCGGCGGGCAAAACTGACCAGGCCTGACTCGACGTTGGGCGCCGGCCAGAACACGGTGGCCGGGACGGAGCCGACTCGACGGGCGTCCGCGTACCAGGCGAGTTTGGCTGAGGGGACGCCATAGACCTTTGAGCCCGGGCCAGCGACCAAGCGATCGGCCACTTCAGATTGGACCATCACCAAGCCGCGTTCAATGCTGGGGAACAGGGCCAGGGTGTGCAAAATGACTGGCACGCAGATGTTGTAGGGCAGGTTGGCCACTAGGCGGGTCGGGCTAGGGCCCGGTCTGTCAGTAGCGCTGGTGTCAATGTCTTCAGCGCTGGTCGGTCGGGGTGGCCAGGCGTTGGCGCTGCTGGCGACGGTTGTCAGATCTGCCGGCTGGACACGCAGGGCGTCGGCTTCCACCACATGGAGGTGATCGATCATGTCGGGAGCGAGTTCGCCCATGGTTGTGGGCAATCGCTGGGCCAGAGCCGGTTCGATCTCGATGGCGATCACCTCTGCCCCGCTGTGCAGCAAACCGGCCGTCAGGGAGCCCAAACCGGGCCCGATCTCCAAGACGACATCGCCCGGAGCCAGCTGAGCCAGGTTGACGATCCGGCGCACGGTGTTGGCGTCAAGCAAGAAGTTTTGGCCGCGCCCCTTTGATGGTTTGAGGTCCAGTTGCGCGGCCAAAGCCCGAATGCGGCTGGCGTCGAGGTAATCAGACATCGGCATCGCATTGTTGGCCCATGGCGGTGTCCGTCGCCTCACCCCAGGGCCCACCGAAGGCGGCGAAGGCGTTGTCCCGCAAGGTCAGACAGGCCTGGTCCAGTGCCCAGCCACGCTGCGCGGCGATGAAGTCAATGGTGTGGGCGATCAGATAGGGGCCGTTGGGTCGGCCTCGCGCTGGGACAGGGGTTAGGAAGGGGGCGTCAGTCTCGGCCAGGACCTTGTCGGCGGGGGTGACCTCCAAAGCCCGGCGCAGGTGCTGATTGGCGTTGTAGCTGATCACCCCAGGAAAGCTCAGCCAGTAACCTCGCAGGGCGCAGGCGCTGGCCAAATCAGCGTCGCCGGAGAAAGCGTGCATCACCACCCGCGGCGGCCCCGGCGAGTCGTCGAGGATGGCCAAAACATCATCGTGGGCGTCGCGGTCATGGATCATCAGTGTCAAGCCGGCCTCGGCGGCCAGGGTGATGTGTTTGACGAACGCCTGGCGCTGCAGGGCTTGGCCGGTCTGATCGCTGGTGCGGAAATAGTCAAGGCCGGTCTCACCGATCGCCCGCACATGGTCGCCGGCCTGGGCTAAGGCAGTGATACCGGCGAAATCGGCGCTGAAGCGCTCCGGATGGCGGGCCACCTCGTTGGGGTGGAGGGCGACGCCAGCGACGACGCTGGGATGGCTTTTGGCGAAACTCTCGCCCCAGGTGGAGTCAGCCAAAGAGTCGCCGGCCTGCACCAGCCAATGGATGCCGACCGATCGGGCCAAGTCCAATGATTGCTCGGCGGTCAAACCGGTGCGCTGCGCCACTGCGTCGAGATGGGTGTGCGCGTCAACGCTGGCCAGCGGCAGCGGCGTTGGCAAACTGGGCAGGCCCAGACCCTCAAGATCAATCATGCCGGCCAGTTTAGAGGTTTCTGAAAACATCACCTGGAATGACCTGTCAGCCGAACCTATTGGCCGCTGGCGTCGTCGAGGGCCTCACTGGTGGACGGCCGAGCGTCGAGGATCCAATCTTGGTCGGACAAAACCCGGGCAATGCTCAAGCCGATGGCCATGGCGACGATGGTGAAGATGGCGGTGGCGGCGTTGCCCGCCATGCCGGTGATGTCACCGGAGGCGAACATCGTCAAAGCCCGATAGGCCGGCACACCTGGCACCATGATCAAGGCCGCCGGCACGCACAACGTCACTGCTGACAAGTGATTGGGGCGGGCCAACAATGAGGCGGCCACGCCGATCAGCAGACAGCCGACACCGGCCCCCAACCAGATCGGTTGACCGGCGATTTGGACCAACACCAGCCGCACGGCGTTCCCAGCCAAGCCGATCAGCCCGGACAACAAGGCGCCGCGCCGTGAAGCGTTGAACATCACTGCCCAGCCGGCCACACCGACCCCGGAAGCGGCCAAGGCCAACAGCCACCAGGGGGCCGCGCCAATCGGTGGGGCCGGCAAGGCGGTGGTCGACGCCAGCCCTAAACCGGCCGCCAGCATCAAGGCGATCGAGGCTGATCCGAGGATCATGAAGGCGTAGGCCAGTCGGCTCAAACCAGCTGTCATGTCGGTCTTGATCAGATCAAGCAAGGCGTTGACCAAGGGGAAGCCTGGAACCAGAAAGATCAGCACGGCCACCAAGCCAGCCGAATGAGCCGGGCTGTGGGCCAGGCCGCCGACCAGGGTGGCCACACCCCAGAAGACAGCCGCCGCCACCAGGGCCGCCAGAGCCGTTGCCAGATAGACATTGAGCCTGATCCGGCCAAACCAGACCTTGACCAATTGACCGAGGAAGGCTCCGATGAACACCGCTGCCAGCTCAGCCGCCCAAGCATTGTTGAGGAAGCCGACTGCTGTACAGGCGACCGCGGTGGCCAAGGCTTGGAGCCAGGGGGCATGGAGCTTGTCGCGGGCGTCGATGGCATCGATTCGGCCTTCGATGTCGGTTGGCGTGGTACGAGGCGGCAACTGGCTGGTCAACAACTCCAGTTGGGACAACTTGTCGGCGTTGACTGCCACCGCGTGGACATTGCCCACTTGGGTGCGGAAACGCCCCTGGCAGAACAAAGTGACAGTCACCTCAGACAGGGTCAGTTGTGATTGCAAACGATCTATCCCCAAACTGGCGGCGATCTGGTCCATGCCGCGACGGACTCGATCAGTCTCAGCGCCGCAGGACAGCATCGCCTTGGCGAAGCGGACGATCGCTCGGGCTTCAGCGGTCAACTGGCGACGAGGCGATGGCTGGGCCAAGGCAGTGGGGTCGGCGGTCATGGGCTCCTTTCCGGCGCCCATCTTACTTGCGACCAGGCGATTGCCAGGGCCAAGCGGCGGCGACTAGATTGGCAGCTTCGACAACGAAGGAGCCGTCATGGATCTCAAGGGCCAGCATTTCCTCAAGGAGACCGATCTGACTGCCGCTCAGTGGCAGGGGCTGGTCGATCTGGCCCGCCAGTTGAAGGCCGATAAACGAGCAGGCCAGGAGCAACGCCGCCTGGTTGGCAAGAATGTCGCTTTGATCTTTGAGAAGTCATCGACCAGGACCCGCTGTTCCTTTGAAGTGGCCGCTTATGACCAGGGGGCCCACACCACCTATCTCGACCCGGTCTCCAGCCAGATCGGCCACAAGGAATCGATCGCCGACACCGCCCGGGTGCTCGGTCGGATCTATGACGGCATCGAGTATCGCGGCCACGGTCAGCGGATCGTCGAGGAGTTGGCCAAATATGCCGGAGTGCCGGTCTGGAACGGTTTGACGAACGAGTGGCATCCGACCCAGTCACTGTGTGACCTGTTGACCATGACCGAGAGTTGCGGCAAGCCACTGGCTGACATCTCCTTCGCCTACGTCGGCGACTCGCGCTACAACATCGGCAACTCATTGTTGACCATCGGTGCGATCATGGGCATGGATGTCCGGGTGGTCGCTCCCCAGGCCTTGCAGAACTGGCCTCATATTCAACAGCAGGCGGCTGACATCGCTGCTCAATCGGGAGCCCGTTTGACCATCACCGACGATGTCGCGGCCGGTGTCAAGGGCGTCGATTTCATTTACACCGATGTCTGGGTGTCGATGGGTGAGCCGAAAGAGGTCTGGCTGGAACGCATCCCGATGTTGATGCCCTATCGCGTCACCAAGGCCATGCTCGAGCAGACGGGCAACCCCGACGTCAAGTTCATGCACTGCCTACCGGCCTTTCACGACCTCAACACCACCATGGGCGGCGAGATCCAGCGCTTGGCGGGAATCGACGACGGGCTGGAGGTCAGCGAAGAGGTCTTCGAGTCGGCGGCGTCAATCGTCTTCGACCAAGCCGAGAATCGGATGCACACCATCAAGGCGGTGATGGTCGCCACCATGGCTGAGGCCTAGGGCAACGATGATTGAGCAGTGGGCCCGCGAAGATCTGGGGCGTGACCAGCGATAATGTCGCCTCGGGAATACCGAAACGTCAGTTTACTGGCCTGCCGGGGTGGGTGACGGCCAGTCTCACTTGCCTTCGTCAGGTGTGCCCTGATCGCCTAGAGTGACGCTGATCCGCCAGGCGCGCCCATGCTCGCCCGATGTCCCCTGGCAAAACGGCGGGTCTGCCATCTTCGCGCCGGCCTGTCACAAGGCCTGCGCCCATGAAAGGAGCAGCCATGGCCATCTGGACCTTGCACGGCAACGGTTCGATCAAACCCGGCGAGGTGGTCAAGCCTCGCGAACGCCTATCCTGGCCGAAGACCATCGGCTTGGGCGCCCAACATGTCGTCGCCATGTTCGGTTCGACCTTCCTGGTGCCCCTGCTGACCGGCTTCCCGCCAGCCACCACCTTGTTCTTCTCGGCCATCGGCACCATCCTCTTCCTGCTGATCACCGGCAACAAACTGCCGAGCTACCTCGGCTCGTCCTTCGCCTTCATCGCCCCGATCACCGCCGCTGTCGCTTCGGACGGTGGCAACCTCGGCACGGCTTTGTTCGGTGTGATCGCCGCCGGTGTCCTCTTGGCCCTGGTCGGTCTGGCTGTCCAATTGCTCGGCAGTGGCTGGATTGAAAAGCTGATGCCGTCGGTGGTGGTCGGCACCATTGTCATGTTGATCGGCTTCAATCTGGCCCCTGCGGCTTGGAACAACGTCAAGCAGGCCGGTTTGACCGCGCTGATCACCATCGTCGCCATCCTCTTGGTGACAGTGCTCTTCCGCGGCATGATCGGCCGGCTGTCGATTCTGATCGGCGTCATCGTCGGATATATCGCCGCCTTGATTCAAGGCGAGGTTGATTTCGAGCCGGTGGCCCAGGCCGCCTGGTTCGGGCTGCCCCATTTCCAGGGCCCCCAGGTCGACTGGTCAGTTTTGGGCCTGTTCCTGCCGGTGGTGCTGGTGCTGATCGCTGAGAACGTCGGTCACGTCAAATCAGTGGCCCTGATGACCGGTGAGAACATGAATCCACTGATGGGCCGCGCCCTGTTGGCTGATGGCGTCTCGACCATCCTGGCCGGTGTTGGTGGCGGTTCGGGCACCACCACCTATGCTGAGAACATCGGCGTGATGGCGGCCACCAAGATCTACTCGACGGCCGTTTATTGGGTGGCCGGCATCGTCGCCTTGCTGCTGTCGTTGATTCCGAAGTTCGGCGCCCTGATCTTCACCATTCCAGTCGGGGTGCTCGGCGGCGCTGGCACCGTGCTCTATGGCATGATCGGCATGCTGGGGGCTCGAATCTGGGTCGAGAACCACGTCAACTTCTCATCGCCGGTCAACCTGCTGACGGCCTCGGTGGCGCTGATCGCCGGCATCGCCGACTTCACCTTCAACGCCGGATCGGCCACCTTCGGCGGCATCGCCATCGGCTCGATCGGCGCAATCATCATCTACCATCTGATGCGTCTGATCGCCAAGTGGCGCGGCACCGACTTTGATGAGCCAGCCTCACCGACTTCAGCGTCGGGCGAGTATGAAGAAGATGAGTTCGCCAAGCCCGGGCGGGCCATCGCTTAAGGTGTCGCTGGATCAGTCCTGACCCGCCATCGGGCGGTGCAGGACTGATCCAGCGCCTCGACAACGAGACGAGCAGGAAAACTGCTCCGCCAACTGATCCCTCGGTCGCAATCACTGGATGAGGCGGCCGGGGGGATCATTTTTGACAGGGGATATTGTCGGCACAATCGGTGTGTTTCGGCTGCCGACGGCTCTTCGATGCAATACGGTGTTAGGCATGCAAGCCTCCGGTCTGATTTTCGGCATTGCGGTGCTGACCTGCCTTGGCTATTTTCTGCCCCGGCAGGTGTCCTGGCGCCTGCCGCGAGTCGAAGAGGCCACCCTCGACGAGCAACCATCGTCGATGACCCGGCAAGTTCACGCTGGTCGGGTCTCGGAGCAGGATACCGCCGGGGATGATCAGTCGGTTTCTGGACCGGTCGACTCGGTGTCGACCCACCTGACCCGCCAACGTGCCCGTTATGTCACCTGGCGGATGATTCGCAAGGCCGAACGGGCTCGTGGCATCGTCCTCAATGTCTTACTGCTGGCGATTGTCGTTTCGACCGTTCTGATTTTTGTCGGCCCCCATGTCAACTGGATCACGCCCCTGATCGTCGCCGGTCTGACGGTGTTGTGGGTGGTTTATTCCCGTTTGGAGGCAGGGCGGGCCCGCCGCCGGATGGCGGCCCTTAACGGCGCGACCGAGCAAGCCTGCCCCGAAACTGAGGTGTTGATGGCGCCGGCATCCCAGGATCAGCCGGCAGTGGCGTCTGGTGGCCTGATCGGGCCGAACGGTGATGAGCAGTTGTCTTTGTGGGATCCGATCGACGTCACACCGACGACCTATTTGCAACCATCGGGGCGCGGTCGGACGGTGCGGACCGTCGATCTGCGACCAATCCCGGCCAGCTTGCCGGTGACGGCTGATGGGCCGATCAATCAGAGCGAGACCTCGGCCGACGACACATCCATGGCGGTCTGAGCACTGGCTGACTGGGGTTAGTCATCACCTTCTGACTGGGGTTAGTCATCACCTTGGGGTTGGCCATCACTGGGTTGAGTCGTCTGATTGTCGGCTGCTTGGCCTTTGGCGCGATGGGAGCGCCACCACCAGGCAATGATCATGCCCGCAACCAAGACAATGGTGAAATACCACATGTAGTTGGCATAGAGATTGACCAGGTCGACCGCTGGTTGGCCGATCCACCAACCGAGCCCGAGGTAGATCGCTTGGAAGAAGGCGGAGCAGACCAGGACCGGCGGCAAGAACCGTTTCAGTGAGACGCCAGCCGCACCGATGGCGGCGAAGACGATCGGCATCGGAAAGGGGACCGGCAGAAAGGTCAAAAAGATCGCCAGCAGGCGCCAGCGACTGGTCACTCGGACCGCTCGCTGCGCCCGGCGGCGGGCTCGCGCTGACTGACCAGCGAACAAGCTGATGATGTTTTCGCCCCAGAGGTGGCCGGCCCACCAGTAGACCCACGAGAACTTGACCAACGAGATGGAAGCCAACAACCAGTAGACGATCAACGGCCCACCATTGATATGGGTCCAGGCGCCAGTGGCCACCACTGAGGTTCGACCACCCATGATCATGGCGGCGACCGGCGGGTTCCAACCGATCAGGACGGCTCGCAGGGGGATAGTGGCAAAGCCCCAGATGCCGACGGCGGCGATCATCGCCCAGCAGACGACATCGGCCCGGGTCGGTTTGTGGCGCCAAGGCAGCGACGGATCGTCCCACCAAGGCTGGTCTTGCCCTGCCTTTTCAGGGGTCGTCGGGTCCGTTTGATCAGCGGTCGGCGCCCCGATCTTCTCGTTCGGTTCGCCGGCTTCGGTCGTGTCAGTCATCGCTTCATCCCCTCCGGCCGGGCTCAATCAGCACATCGTAGCGCCAAGGCGGCCTGGCAATTGTTGGCTGGCGACTTGACGCCTGGCGAAATCAGCTTCAAACTAGGCACAAAGGGATCTACCCTCCACAAAGGATCGTCGGGCACGTACCGCCCGTGGAAAGGTAATTGTTATGGCAACTGTTTCTTACAAGGATGCGACCCGGATTTATCCAGGGTCGGATCATCCGGCCGTCGACCGTCTCAATCTGGACATCCAGGATGGCGAGTTCATGGTGTTGGTCGGCCCGTCGGGCTGTGGCAAGTCCACCTCCTTGCGGATGCTGGCTGGCCTTGAAGAGGTCAACGAGGGCCGCATCTTCATCGGTGACCGTGACGTCACCGATCTGCCACCGAAAGACCGCGACATCGCCATGGTCTTCCAGAACTATGCTCTGTATCCCCACATGACCGTGGCTGACAACATGGGCTTCGCTCTGAAGATGCAGAATGTGCCCAAGGCCGAGCGTCAGGAGCGGGTGTTGAAGGCCGCCAAGCTGCTTGGCTTGGAGGAGTATCTGACCCGTAAGCCCAAGGCCCTGTCCGGTGGCCAGCGTCAGCGTGTCGCCATGGGCCGCGCCATTGTTCGTCAGCCGCACGTCTTCTTGATGGACGAGCCCTTGTCGAACCTCGACGCCAAGCTGCGTGTCTCGACTCGTACTCAAATCGCCGCTCTGCAGGCCAACCTCGGTGTCACCACCGTCTATGTCACCCACGACCAGGTCGAGGCTATGACCATGGGCCACCGGGTGGCCGTGATGAAGGATGGCTTGCTCCAGCAGGTCGACGCGCCGATGACCCTCTACGACAAGCCCGTCAATCTGTTCGTCGCCGGCTTCATCGGTTCTCCGGCCATGAACTTGATCAAGGGCCAAGTGGTCGACGGTGGCGTCCAGATCGGCGATTATGTCGTGCCCGTGGCTCGTGAGATTTTGGCCAAGGCGCCCGGTGAGGCGACCCTGACTCTGGGTATCCGCCCGGAGAACTTCCATGTGGCCGATGCCGGCATCGCCGTGGATGTCTCGGTGATCGAGGATCTCGGCGCTGACATCTACCTCTACGCCACGCTGGCTGGCATGGCGGAGGCGGACAAGTTGACCGCGCCGCAGATTGTCGCCCGTCTCAACGCCCGTCAGGGCGCGTCGCAAGGCCGTTTGCGCCTGGGTGTCGACGCCGCCGCTGTTCATGTCTTCTCGAATGAGTCGGAACTGCGCATCTCCTGATCGTCGTTTTTGCCAGTGGGGCCCTCGTTGACGCGGGGGCCCCACTGGCATGTTCCTCGACAACTGCTGTTGGCCGAAGCCAGCCCCCAATCCATGAGAAAATAACTGTCATGCCTCGGTTCATCTCGACCACTCCGGATTCACGGTTGCTGCCCTTCCCGTGGAGCACGCCCCTGGCCGATTGGCCGATCAATCTCTTGGTCGCCCTGCCACGCGGCTTGTCGCGCCACGTCGTCCGCTTCATCCAGGTCGGTGATTCGGTTTATGCCGCCAAGGAGGTGGTCGAGCATCTGGCCAACCACGAGTATCGGTTGTTGACCGATCTGCACCGGCTGGGCACGCCCTCGGTCGAGCCGATCGGCATCATCACCGAGCGGATGGACCATGACTGTAACCCCCTGGACCCGATCCTCTTGACCCGTCACCTCGAATTCGCCCTGCCTTATCGCTCCTTGTTCTCGCCGGGAGTCCGGCAAGAGACGGTGTCCCGCCTGATCGACGCCATGGTGGTGTTGATCGCCCGGCTGCATTTGATCGGCTTCAAGTGGGGTGACATCTCACTGTCGAACATTCTCTTCCGCCGCGACGCCGGCGCCTTCGCCGCCTATCTGGTCGATGCTGAGACCGGCGAGATGCATGACCGACTGACCGACGGTCAGCGTCTCCAAGACATGGAGATCGCCCGGACCAACCTCTTCGGTGATTTCCTTGATCTGCAAGCCGCTGGCCGACTCCAGGCCCCTTTCGACCCGCTGGCCCTGGTGTCGATGGTCATGACCCGCTACGCCGAGTTGTGGCAGGAGCTGACCGGCGCCGAAGAGTTCTCGGTCTCGGAGATGGATCGGATCGAGGGCCGCGTGCGGCGATTGAACGCACTGGGCTTCGATGTCGCCGAGATGGACATCCAAACCGATGACGGGTCCTCGAAGATTCGTATCCAGCCGAAGGTGGTCGACGCCGGCCACCACCAGCGCCGACTGATGCGCCTGACAGGTTTGGACACCGAGGAGAACCAGGCCCGCCGCTTGCTCAATGACCTCGACACCTATCGTTTTCGCAGTGGTCAGACCAAGGCCGATGAGGCAGTGGTGGCCCACCGCTGGTTGACCGAGCAGTTCGAGCCGGTCATGCAACAGGTGCCCGCCGCCCTGCGGGCCAAGCGTGAGCCGGCCCAGCTGTTCCATGAATTGCTTGATTACCGTTGGTACAAGTCGCAGCGTGAGCACCGCGATGTGCCTTTGGTCGAGGCAGCCAAGGGTTATGTCCGCGACGTCCTCCAGGGGCTGCCGGACGAGGCGATGAACAAAGACGCTTTGATCCCGGCTGATGGTTCACCACAATTGGTCAATCCCTTCGACCCGTCACAGGGCTATGTTGAGGAGGGCGACGATGAGCCTTTGCCGCCCGATCCGTGGGAATCGGCGGCTGACGCTGCGCCCGAGCCCAGCCCCTTCCTCGACATCGCTGCCTTGCGGGCCAAAGCCGCTTCATCCTGATCCCTGGGCAACTAGACAATTGATTCCAAGCCATTGCGATCTGCCTGAGCTCCAGAGGCGTGCCGGCGGCGGTGCCGCTTCGTGCGTGGACGTCTGGTTCACTTGCCTCATGCGCCTTGCCACAGCAGCACCTGACCGTCACTCAGACGACCAGCCCTGGGAATCAATCGTCTAGACTTGAGCCATGAGCCTCGTCCTGCATGACACCGCGCGGTCGGCCAAGATCCCTTTTGAACCACTGGTTCCTGGCCAGGTGTCGATCTATTGCTGCGGCATGACCGTGCAGGGCCCGCCCCACCTCGGCCATGTCCGCAAAGAGATGGTCTTCGACGTCCTGCGACGCTGGTTGACGGCCTGTGGCTTCGAGGTGCGATTGGTGACCAATGTCACCGACATCGACGACAAAATTCTGGCCAAGGCCGAGCAGGCTGGGGTGCCGTGGTGGGCTTGGGCTTACGCTCAAGAGCGCGAGCTGCATCGGGCCTTGGCGGCCATCGGTCTGACCCCGCCGACCTATGAGCCCCGAGCCACCGGCCATATCCCGGAGATGCTGGCGTTGATCGAGCAGTTGTTGGCAGCGGGCCACGCTTATGTCGCCAGTGACGGTTCCGGTGACGTCTATTTCGACGTCCGTTCCTGGCCGAAATATGGCTCTTTGTCGGGGCAACGCCTCGATGAGATGGAAGCGGCAGTTGACGCTGATCCTCGCGGCAAGCGTGACCCGCGTGATTTCGCCTTGTGGAAAGGCGCCAAGCCGGGCGAGCCCGAAACAGCCAGTTGGGCCGCTCCCTGGGGGCGGGGCCGGCCAGGTTGGCACCTCGAATGCTCAGCCATGGCTGGCAAATACCTGGGCGACAGCTTCGACATCCACGGCGGTGGCATCGATCTGAAGTTCCCTCACCACGAGAACGAGATGGCCCAGTCGCAGGCGGCGGGCCGACCATTCGCCCGTTATTGGATGCACAATGCCTGGGTCACTGCCGCTGGCGAGAAGATGAGCAAGTCGTTGGGTAATGGCATGCTGGTCACGGCTGTCGTTGGGCGCTGGTCGGGAAGAGCGGTTCGGCTCTATCTGGCCGGGCCGCATTACCGCTCGACCATTGAATTCTCCGATGCGGCCTTGGATGAGGCCAGCGTGGCCTTGGCCCGGGTCGATAGCTTCGTCGAGCGGGCGACAACCTTCCTCGACCAATCAGCAGCGGGCGTGTCGGTGACTGCCTCGGAGCTTGGGTCCAACTCTGAGGATTCGGTTGCAGCGCTCGCAGCTGAGTCAACCGGCCTGGCGGGCTTGATCGGCGTGCCGCAGGCCTTCGCTGACGCCCTCGATGACGATTTGGGGACTCCGGCCGCCCTGGCGGTGCTTTATGACACGGTGCGGGCTGGCAATCGGGCATTGGAGGCGTTGGATCGACCAATGGTCGCCCAAGCCTTGTCCCAGGTGTCCCGGATGCTCGACATCTTCGGTTTGAATCTGGCCGACACTGCCTGGGTCGACCAGCAGGCCGGCGACGATTTGGCTCCGGTGGTCGATGGCTTGGTGTCAACCCTGTTGGCGCAGCGGGCGGCAGCCCGGGCGGCCAAGGATTTCGCGACCGCCGACGCCATTCGCGATTCTTTGACTGGCTTGGGCCTGACCATCGAAGACACAGCCCAAGGCGCTCGCTGGACGCGCTGATCCGTGAGACATCGCCCAGCCTGTGGTCGCGCTGACCGAGGAGTCGTAGGCAGCCGTGGCCAGGCCTTTATTTGAGCCCTGGATCGATGGCCGCCTGGCAGGAATGGTCAGAGCAGTTGGCGGCGCCCTTTCCCCTTCGCCTTGGCGCCTCCGATAGACTGCCGCAATGAGCAAAGGACGCACCACCGCCGGTTCGGGCGGGCGAATCCGCAAGAGTCTGGCTGGTCGCGGGCCCACCCCGAAGGCCGAGGACCGCACCTATCACCAGGCTTATAAGAACAAGCAGGCGCAGGAGCGTCGGGCCAATGCATCCGCCAAGCCTGGCAAAGTTGTTGGTGATTGGGTGGTTGGGCGAAACCCGGGGTTGGAAGCCCTGGCGGCTGGTTTGCCAGTCAAGGCGGCCTATATCGTCGAGGGGGCTGATCGTGACGACCGCCTGCGCGAAATCCTCAAGTTCGCCGCCGCCAACTCGATCAGCATGCTCCAAGCGACCCGCTCGGAATTGGACCGATTGACCGGTGGGGCGGTCCACCAAGGTGTCGCCCTGATGCTGCCCAGCTTCGACTACGCAGACTTTGATGAGCTCCTGGATGAGGCATTGGACAGCGGTGGGCTGGTGGTGGCGGCCGATGGCTTGACCGATCCCCATAACCTCGGGGCGATCATCCGCTCGACAGCCGCTTTCGCCGGGGTTGGTGTGGTCATCCCGTCACGACGCTCAGCCAAGATGACCGCCGCCGCTTGGAAGGCCTCAGCTGGCGCTGCCGCCCGTTTGCCGGTGTCACAGGTGGTCAACCTCAACCGGGCGCTAGACGCCTTCAAGAAGGCCGGCTTCACTATCATCGGTCTGGCCGGCGAGGGTGATGAGACCATCGATCAACTGACCATCGACGCGCCGATTGTCTTGGTGGTCGGCTCAGAGGGTGCTGGCTTGTCCCGGCTGGTGCGCGAGCATTGCGATCATCTGGCCCGCATCCCGATCAGTGGCGGTGTCGAATCGCTCAACGCCTCGGTGGCCACCGGCATCGCCCTCTACCAATTGCAGCATTGCCCCCAAGCCAACTCTGCCAACTGATCAGCGCGGCAACGCAGCTCAATGCTCCTTGCTGGCAGTGAGGATGGCGTCGTATAAGCGGTGCCGATCGACTCCGTGGCTGGCGGCCACGGTCGCCACGGCCCGGGAAGGCTTGGCGCCAGCCGCCAGCATCTGCGTCACGGCCTGACAGGCCTGGTCCAGCTGCCCCTCGATGGCAGGCGCAGGAGCGATGACGATGGTGATCTCGCCGCGGACCTCACCGGCAGCCCAGGCGGCCAACTCGGCCAGATTGCCGCGAATGATCTCCTCATAAGGCTTGGTCAATTCTCGGCAAATGGCACCCGGCCGGTCAGCACCGAAAGCTTCGACCGCATCATCAAGGAAGGCGGCTAGGCGGTGCGGCGCCTCAAAAAAGATCAGGGCTCGATCATCGGTGGCGATCTGCGCCATCCGGGCTCGGCGCGGACCGGCCTTGCGCGACAGGAAACCTTCGAAGGCGAAGCGATCCGGCACGATGCCGGAAACAGCCAAGGCCGTCAAGACGGCCGATGGCCCTGGCACCGCCGTCACCTGGATGTCGGCGCTGATCGCCGCGGTCACCAGGCGAAAACCGGGATCGGAGACCGACGGCATGCCGGCATCGGTCACCAGGGCGATCCTGACGCCAGCTTGCAGGCGCTTGAGCAGTTGGGGGGTACGCTCGGCCTCGTTGCCGTCGAAGTAGGAGATCAACTCAGCTTGGGGATGGATGCCGATCCGCCGGCATAAGGCGATCAGGCGGCGAGTGTCTTCGGCGGCGATCAGTTCGGCTTGTTCGAGCGCGGTTATCATGGCCGGGCTGGCGTAACGGGCATCGCCGATTGGCGTGCCGACCAATTGCAGCAGACCGTTGGTGTCCCGCTGTGGGGATTCATTGCTGGGCTGGGTCAGGGTGTCGGGCTGATCTTCAAGCATGACACCAGGCTAGCGGTGATGATTGCCGGTCAGATGACCAGACGATTGATTCCAAGCCATTGTGATCGGTTTGACATCAAGGAGGAGTTCTGCGGTGTTGCTGTTCAGGGCCTGGACGTCTGGTTCACTTCCCTCGTGTGCCTTGGCACAAAGCTTGATCCAGTCACCCGGACACTTCAAATGAGGCTGATCGTATCATTGACAGTCCTTGGTGCTACATGTACGATACGGCGATCATATGTTGTTTGATCAAAGGGGTTCAAATGAATGAAACACGCCCGTTGGTGGCGGCATTTGTTGTGGGATTGGTTTGTGCTATTCCTTGGTCGCAGGCTCAGGCCGACGATGACACCCGGGGTGCATCGGTCCTAGAAGGCGATGCAAATATGCCGAATGAAGTCCAAGGCGATGCCTCTATGGTAGCAGCCTATGCAGAAGCTATTGGGCTTACAAATGACGCTGCGCAGCTTCGCATGAGTACCGAAGGGGCTATAGTACAGTCGCTTGCTCTATTTGGTATCGCTGATGACTCATCAGTGATCGATGTATGGCTTGAAACAGACGTGAATGCTGTTGTTTTGTACGCTCGTTCCGTAGATCCAGCCTCAGTTCAGGCAGTAAAGGACATCGCGCGTTCAACTGGCATCGAGCTAAGGTTAATTGAGCAAGATGCCTTTGTTCAACGGCGATCGGCTGTGGCCGGTAAATATACTGATGAGTTGTCTTTGACTATTCCTGGATTGCAAGGCTTCTTCATAGACCCGGCAACTGGTGATTTGGTATTGGATGTTGTTGACGGCCAGTTATCAGCGACTGATGTTCGAAGGCAAAGTCCGATGGAGTCAACCGCTGCCCGCATCACGAATCTTCCTGCACACATTAATTCATTGGCTGGAACGTTTCATGACACGGCCACTGTCAATGGTGGGGTTGCTTTGAGTAACTGTACTGCCGCGTTCCCAGGGTCGTATAACTTAGCTGGACGAGATTACCGCGGTTTCTTCACCGCAGCGCACTGTGGCACCCAATTGTCTTACTTTTATGGTGTTGCTGCCAGTGGAGCTGGACGCTCTGCGGCCTACCGAGCAATGACCTACAATGCCAATGCGGACATCGCCTTTCATTCGGTGACGGGTGGGGATATCGGCGGTAGCCGATTCTACGGAAGCTCCGCATCAGTCACTACGGGCATGGGCCCAGGAGCGAGTGCTGCCCCCGGCGCGACCGTTTGCAAGAGGGGCCGCGATAGTGGGTATAGCTGCGGAAAAGTCGAGAGTACCATGTATCGGCCAACGTACCCCGATGCCTGCAAGGGACTGGCGTGTAACGCGTCATTCGTCAAGGTTCTTGTTGGGGGCACCAGTGGGGACTCAGGTGGTCCAGTCTGGACGGGAGTAAACTTGCCGGTGGGGATCATAAAGGGTGGGGACGACTCTGGTTCCGCCACTATCTATTCAAAGATCGGATTCATCCCTGGAAATACGAGTTTGGGCTAATGACATGTCTAAGACCAGAGATACGTTTCGAGGCATACACTGGTTGGCTTTAGGAATCGTGGCTTGCGTGGTTTTCCTGGCTGGGATGTGCTTGGGGCTTTTTTTGAATGTATCTGGTGAGGACCGGCCGTTTGAGGTGGCGACATACCAACCATTTGGTGAGTTTTCTGATCTAGCCCTGGTTTCCGGCCGCTTGGCTACAAGGAACGGATGCCTGACCATCGAGTCAATCGATGGTATAACAATACCAATGGTTCCTTCATCTAGTATTGAAGTATTAGGGCCGGATGAGATAGGACTATTCGGTGTCAAATACACCTTGCATGATGAGGTCTCGCTGGGGGGTGGGTATCACCCGATTAGGACGGGTGAACTCCCACAGGCTTGCGACGCTTTGCGAATTCAATATGGTATTAAAATGGTGTATCAAGTGAGTCAGTTCAACTAGTGTGATTGTTGACAGGGGAGTTGTGTGGTTGGCGGCGATTAACACTGTGGTGTACCACACCGATTATTCCTTGCTGGCAGGGCTCCGTTGTGGCGCTTCGCGGCGTCGTCGTTGGTCGACGGGCGTCCAGTCCTCCTCCAGCCTCCGCCTTACGATCCGCCACGCACGACCCCACCCACACACAACCAATTTCCAGTGCAGCACACTAGACTTGATCGAATGAGTGAGCAGGATCAGCGACCAGTGGGGAATGCCCCGGATCGGCCCTATGGCCGACCCGCGGTTGGCCGCCTTGATCCGCCGGGGCTGGTTGATCTAACTGAACCAAGCGAGCCTCCAAGCGGCTCCCGGCAGCGACCGGCCGGGGAGCAGCCGCCGCGTCGGCCCGTCACTTCCGCCCAATCGTCACCCGCCGTCGCGCCGCTGGGCAATGCCTCGCCAAGCGAGCAGCGTCCGGAAAGTGTCACGGCCGACCAATCCCCTCCCGCCGCTGCGTTGACAGCCACGGCTGCGTCAACCGAGCGTTATCCGAGCAGTTCAGCTGGCGCCCCGGCGACAGCCGCGGCAGCGATGCAACAGAACTGGCTGCCAGCTCAGTCTCTGCCCACCGCCAGCAGTCCCCAAACATCTCGGCCAAGCCGTTCTTGGCGTGATCGGCTCTTTCGCTTCGTCGACGCCTCCAATCCGCCGAGCCGAGCGTCAGCCCTTGAGCAACTGTCCCAGGGTCTGCCACCAGACCGCCTGATCGGTTGGATCACCACTTTGAGTGTCACTGCCTTGGCCTTCTTCCTGCGCTGGGTCGGCTTGGGCTTTCCTGGCAGTTTGATGTTCGACGAGGTGTTTTACGCCAAAGACGGTTGGAGCCTGTGGCAACAGTCATACGAGGGTGATTGGTCGGGTGGCGATGGCGTGGCCGATGGGGCTTTTGCCAGCGGCGACACGAGTTACCTGACCGAGGCAGCTCGTTGGGCGACTCACCCGCCTGTCGGCTCCTGGATCATTGGCCTGGGGGAGCGGATCTTCGGCGTCAATGCTTTCGGCTGGCGATTCATGTCCCTGTTGTTCGGTTGTCTGATGATCTTCTTGGTGATTCGCTTGACCAGGCGGATGACTCGCTCGACCCTGATCGCCGCGTTGGCCGGAGTGCTGCTCTGCTTCGATGGTTTGAACTTTGTCATGTCGCGGATCGCTTTGTTGGACATCTTTCAGGCGACCTTCCTGCTGGCCGCCGTGGCGGCTGTCGTGGCCGACCGCGATTATTTCCGCAATCGCCTGGCCAGACACCTGACTGTTCGCGGACTGGACAGCCTGGCTGGGAAAGCTGGACCGGTCGTTTTCCGCCCCTGGCTGTGGTTGGCCGGGTTGATGTTCGGTTTGTCTTGTGCCACCAAATGGAACTCCGTCTATCCCCTGGCCGTTTTCGCTGTCCTGTCCCTGGCGTGGTCGATTGGCGCCAGACGGTTGGCCGGGGCCGGTCGCCGAGCCTGGTGGGGTCTGCTCAGCGACGGTCTGCCGGCCTTCGTCTCAATGGTGTTGCTGGCAGCGGCCACTTATTTGGCCTGTTGGATCCCCTGGTTGCTGGCCGATGGCGGCTACGACCGGCAGTGGGGCGTGGAACACCCGGATGATTGGGTGACCAAGCATTTCGGGACTGCCTTGTCCGGGCTGTGGCGCTGGCATGTTGACACTTACGGCTTCCACACCGGCTTGAGCATGAGCGAGGTCACCCATGCTTACGGCTCCAATCCCTGGGGATGGCCGATCATGTTGCGCACCATTGGCATCTATGCCGAGAACGACATCGCGCCTGGTGACCAGGGTTGTCTGGCAGCTGTCGATTCCACCTGTATGCGCGTGGTCACCGGGCTGGGCACGCCAATCCTTTGGTGGCTCGCGGCCATCTGTTTGGTCATCGGCTTGATCTGGTGGCTGGCCGGCATGGATTGGCGCTTCGGGGTGGTTATTCTGGGCATGGCCTCAACCTGGGTGCCGTGGTTGATGTCCAGTCGTGGCGCCATGTTCTCTTTCTATGCCATTTGCATGATTCCCTTCATGGTCATCGGTTTGGCCATGGTCTTAGGGGTGGTGCTCGGCCCGGCGCGCACCGGTCCCAGGCGTCAGAACGGCGCGATCATTGTCACGGCGGTCGTTTGCCTGGTGATCGTCAATTTCGCCTTCAATTATCCGGTGCTGACCGGGGAACTTTTGACCAGACAGCAGTGGCAGTGGCGCATGTGGCTGACCGGTTGGATCTAGCCGACAATGCGGAATGAAGCGAAAGCGACAGGGGGGTCTGGGCCTGGCCGACGGTGTCGGGCGATGATCGGCTTGCTCTGTGTCATCAGCCTGCTCGGCTTGTCCGCTTGTGATCGCCCCGGCGCGCCGCCATCGTCGCTCACGTCCAGCGCAGCACCGTCGGCGGCACCGACCAGCCCAGCGGCTTCAAGC
>JAITVZ010000058.1 GCA_031285505.1 Propionibacteriaceae bacterium | reverse complement strand
GATCAAGGACGCACGGATGACCATCACCGGCCGACCCAACGGTTTGGCCGGCTTGGATATGATCTACCGGGCGAATGCGTTGGCGATCCTGGCCAGCGATGATGGGTTGGTTGATTCCGATGGTGAGGCGTTTTATCTGCCGCTAAACTGACCATCGGCCAGGCGATGAGCGGAGTGATGCGACGGATGACGTGGACCCTGTGTGGTGGTCTTGAGGTGACTGCGCCAGCTTTCCCGGTGAGCCATCATTGGCCGGTGCGCCTGAGCTGCGGGTCGATCATCCTTGAACCGTTTCACCCGCGCTGGTCGGCTCAGGTCAATGCGCTCCGAGCCCGTAACGCTGCCTGGTTGACACCTTGGGATGCCACTTGGCCCCATGTCACCGAACCGATTCCAACCAATCGGCGGCTCAAACAGATGTGGTCTGACGCCCGTGAAGGCTTGATGGCCCCTTGGCTGATCAGGCGGCGGCGATCAATGACGACCACCCCAGAGTTGATCGGCCAAGTCACCCTGAGCAACATCGTCTACGGTTCGGCAATGACTGCTTCACTCGGCTACTGGCTCGACCAAGATCAAGCTGGCCAATCGATCATGCCGGCGGCAGTGGCTTTGGTGGTGGACTACGCCATCGCTTCGATCGGCTTGCACCGCGTGGAGATCTGCATCGTCCCCGAGAATCAGCCGAGCCATCGAGTGGTTGACAAGCTCGGTTTCCGTTATGAGGGTCGTCGCCTGGGTTTCCTGCATATCGCCGGCTCCTGGCGCGACCATGACGTCTTCGCCTTGACCGCGCCCGAGATGCCGCAGGGATTGATCGGGCGAGTCGCTCGCTCGGTTTATTTCCCAGGTGATTCGGGCGCCATCGCCGTAGAATAGGCCCATGCGCGTCATTTTCATCCGACATGGCCAAACCGATTCGAATGTCAACCATCTGCTCGACACAGCCTATCCTGGCGCTCCGCTGAACGCCCGGGGATTGGCGCAGGCGCAGGCTTTGGTGCAGCGTCTGGGTGACCAGCCGATCGAGTTGGTGGCCAGCTCGGATATCACACGGGCGATGCAAACCGCTGAACCTTTAGCCGAGTCCAAGGGTTTGGCGGTTAAGTCGATGCCGCAGTTTCGTGAGATTTACGCCGGCGCCTGGGAGATGTCGCCGCTGCAAATGACTCCGCCATGGGGTGGCTATGTCGAGGTGATCGAGAGCTGGATCAATGATCCCAGCCTGGCGATGCCCGGTGGCGATTCGGGTGTTGGCTTCTTTGAGCGCTACGACGCTGGACTGACGGCCTTGGCAGGCCATGACTGTGTGGCGGTGGTGTCCCACGGCGCCGCCATGCGCACCTGGTTGGCAGTCCGCTGCCATCTGCAGATGACTGCCGATCCGATCTGGATGTTGCACAATACTGACCAGGTGGTGGTCGAAGGCGAGCCTGGAGATTGGCGCTGCCTTGAGTGGGCCGGGCGTCAATTGTGAGCCTGATGTCAGGATCGCCGGCTGGCGCAGTTGCCAGCGATGGCGAATTGGACGATGTCCTGGAATTGATGTTTGCTTTCACTGGCCAGCGTCTGCCCGGCCGGTCATCGCTCAAGCAGATGGCCGCAGCCTTGCAGCTGCTCGGTGACCCTCAACAACAGTTGTCGGTGATCCATGTGACCGGCACCTGCGGCAAGACCTCGACCTGTTATGCCATTCGGGCCTTGCTGGAGCAAGCCGGCTGGCGGACTGGTTTGACGGTCTCGCCGCACATCAGCGGCGTCAATGAACGGGTTCAGATTGATGGTCAAGCACTTGATGCGGACCGATTCCGCGATGAGCTGATGGCGATGCTGGCGATCTTGGAGCCGATGCGCGGTCAGCTGACTTATTTCGAATTGGTCTGTTGTCTGGCCTTGTGGGAGTTTGCCCGTCAGGGGGTCGATTATGCCATCGTCGAGGTCGGCATTGGTGGCCGTCGCGACGCCACCAATATCTGTCAGCGTCCGGACAAGGTTTCGGTGATCGGGCCGATCGGGCTGGACCACACGGACAAGCTGGGTGAGTCTCTGGCCGAGATCGCCATGCAAAAGGCGGGCATCATCGTGCCGGGTGGATTGGTCTTCGTCGCCGCTCAGGATCCGATCGCCATGGCCGTCATTGACGCCGAAGTGGCACAACTGGCGGCCCAAGTGATCAAGGTCGTGCCAGCGGAGATTGCCCAGGCGACGCCGAGGCTGGAACCGGTGGTGATGCGGGCCAATTGGGCGATGGCCCAGGCGGTGGTGGCGGCGCTGGCCGAGCGTGACGGATGGCAAGCTGATCGCACCAGTCGGTTGGCGGCCAGCATTGACAACTGGTCGCCGCCAGGAAGATTTGAGGTCTTCGACATCGCCGGGCAACAAGTGGTGCTTGACGGCGCTCACAACCCGGCCAAGTTGGCCGCTTTGGTCGAGGTTGGTCGCCAGGAAGCTTGGGGGCCAGTGCCGGTGCTGGCCACATTGCTGCAAGCACCTGAAACCAAGTTGGCCGCCAGCCTGGCGGCTCTGGAACCTTTGGTCGGTCAATTGCTGGCCACTCAATTCCACTTCGGTCATGACGCTAAGAGCAAGCAGTCATTTCCGGCGGATCAGGTGGCTGGGGTGGCGGCCGGTCTTGGCATGAGGACCAGTGTTGTCACCGATCCACTGCAGGGCTTGCGCCAACTGCTGGCCACGGGCGCGCCTCGAGTGCTGGTCACTGGCTCCCTCTACCTGGTCTCCGCCGTGCGGCCATGGCTGCTGCGAGCCGCCAGCAGAGCCTGAGCGGATTGCCCGGCTGGCGACCAATCTGTGGCCCGTCCGTCGCTTCAATCGAGTCAAAGCCACACCGAAGGCGGCCAATGAACTGACACTGCGTTAGAGTTGGTTGCCTAGCGACGAGAGGACGAATGATGGCGATCAAGGTCAAGGGCACGATTGTCGAGCTCGACGGTGATGAGATGACCCGGGTGATTTGGGCCGATATCAAGCGTCAACTGCTCGAACCATATCTCGACATGAACATCGATTACTACGACTTGTCGATCATGATGCGCGACGCCACCGACGACCAAGTGACCATCGACGCCGCTGACGCCATCGCGGCAGCCGGGGTCGGAGTGAAGTGTGCCACGATCACCCCCGATGAGGCCCGGGTCGCCGAATTTGGGCTCAAGGCCATGTGGAAGTCGCCCAATGGCACGATTCGCAACCGTCTTGGTGGGGTGGTCTTTCGTGAACCAATCGTCATCGAATCGATTCCTCGCTTGGTGCCCGGTTGGACCAAGCCGATCATCATCGCCCGCCACGCCCACGCCGACCAGTACAAGGCGCAGGACTTTGTCGCCCCAGGCGCGGGGCGCGTCACTTTGACGTTCACTCCCGATGACGGATCAGCGCCGATCAGCCGCGCGGTGGCCCATCTGCCGCAGCGCGGTGGCGTCGCCTTGGGCATGTACAACACCATCGATTCGATTGAGGATTTCGCCCGAGCCTGCTTCGCTTATGCCAAGTCCCGGCAGGTGCCGGTCTATCTGTCGACCAAGAACACCATCCTCAAGGCCTACGATGGCGCTTTCAAGGATGCCTTCCAGCGGGTTTTCGACCAGCAGTTCGCCGCCGAGTTCGCCGCCGCCGGTTTGACTTATGAGCATCGCTTGATTGATGACATGGTCGCCTCAGCCTTGAAGTGGTCCGGTGGCTATCTGTGGGCCTGCAAGAACTACGATGGCGATGTCCAGTCCGACGTCGTGGCGCAGGGTTTCGGCTCGCTCGGTCTGATGACTTCGGTGTTGATCACCCCCGATGGGCGCACCGCATTGGCAGAAGCCGCCCATGGCACCGTCACCCGTCATTGGCGGGCATATCAGCAAGGTCAGGAGACGTCTACCAATCCCATCGCCTCGATTTTCGCCTGGACGGGGGGTTTGAAGCACCGTGGTCGTCTCGACGTCACGCCGGAGGTTGTCGAATTCGCTCAGTGTCTGGAAAAGGCGGTTGTCGACACGGTCAACGCTGGGGCCATGACCAAGGATCTGGCCCTCTTGGTCGGCCCGGAGCAGACCTTTATGAACACCAATGACTTCATGGACGCCATCGCCTCCCGCCTGGCTGCCGCCATGGCCTAGGCGGCTAGGCTGTGTCAAACCCCTGGGCCAATATCGCCCTTATCGCCGTCTTCATCCTGATCGGCGGTGTCTTTTCGGCTGCCGAAATGGCTTTGGTGTCGTTGCGGGAGTCCCAGGTGCGGCAGTTGGCCTCCACCCGGGGTACCCGCGGTCGCAAGGTGGCCGAGCTGGCCAGCAACCCCAATCGTTTCTTGTCAGCGATCCAAATCTGCATCACCTTCTCTGGTTTCTTGTCAGCTTCGTTCGGCGCCGCCACCTTGTCGGATGATTTGTCGCCACTGATCGCCCGACTGGGCGTGGCCAGCAATGTCGCATCAGTCTTGGCGCTGATCATCGTCACCTTGGTCATTTCCTACTTCTCAGTGGTCTTCGGCGAATTGGTGTCTAAGCGGCTGGCCATGCAACGGGCCGAATCGTTCGCTCTGGCCTTGGCTGGCTTCATTGATGTCGTCGCTTCCTTGACCAAGCCATTGGTCTGGTTTTTAGGGGTGTCGACCAATCTGGTGGTGCGCCTGCTTGGTGGTGATCCAGGCGCGGCCCGACAAGAGGTCAGCCAGGAAGAATTGCGTCAGATGGTCAACTCCACCAGTTCCTTGTCGGCTGAGGAGCGTGGCATTGTCGATGAGGTTTTCGCTGCCGGGGCGCGCAACCTGCGCGAGGTGATGGTGCCTCGTACTGAAACCGAGTTCTTGTCCGGTGATTTGCCGGCGTACAAGGCGATCCATCAGCTGGAATCGGCCAGCCATTCGCGCTTTCCGGTGACCGGTCGATCGGTTGACGACATCGTCGGCTTCGTCCATATCCGTGATCTGATGTATCTTGATCCGTCGACCAGGGCCACGCCGATCCGCCAATTGGCCCGGCCGATCATGGCTTTGCCCGACACGGTCCGGGTGATTCATGCCTTGACCCAGATGCGGGCCAAGCGAGCCCACATGGCGATTGTCCGCGATGAGTATGGCGGCACGGCCGGCATTGTCACCTTGGAAGATCTGGTCGAGGAGCTGATCGGTGAGATCAGCGACGAGTATGACCAGGAGGCGACGCCAGCCATGGTCAGCTCATCGACTCACGCTGAGATCGATGGGTTGACCACTTTGGAGCAATTTCAAGACTTGACCGGCTATGTCTTGCCGGAAGGTCCCTATGACACTGTCGCTGGCTTCTGGGTGGCGTTGAAGGGGCAGTTGCCCAGCTTGGGGGAGGCGGTGACGGTGTCATTGTTGCGGTCCGGACAAGGTGATGATCTGGCACAACCCTTCGAGCTGACGGTGGTGGCGATGGACGGTCGTCGGGCTGCCCGGATCGATCTGCGTCGAGCCGGCGCGTCAGCCGATGAGTCTTGAGTTGATTTTGGCCCGGCCGGTCAGGCTGGGATCGGGTGGGCCGCAGTTCTGAGTGCTAATGAAT
>JAITVZ010000013.1 GCA_031285505.1 Propionibacteriaceae bacterium | reverse complement strand
ACTGATACTGGTGCCCAGCATCACCCGAGCGGCGGCTTTGGCCAACTGGACATTGGTCGCTTTGGAAACGAACGGCACCGTCCGGGAAGCTCGAGGATTGGCCTCAAGGACGAACAAGGTATTGCCGGCCAAGGCATATTGAATGTTGATCAGGCCGCGCACACCAACCCCGTCGGCGATCGCCTGCGTCGAACGGCGAATCTGCTCAATCACCTCAGCCCCAAGAGTGATCGGTGGCAAGGCACAGGCCGAATCGCCGGAATGGACGCCAGCCTCCTCGATGTGCTCCATGATGCCACCGATGTAGAGATCGACCCCGTCATAGAGGGCATCAACATCGATTTCGGTGGCGTCATCGAGAAACTTGTCAACCATCACCGGATTGTCGACTGAGGCCAAGGTGACCGTGGTGACATAGGTGGTCAAGGTGGCATCGTTGTAGACGATCTCCATTCCGCGACCACCGAGCACATAACTGGGACGAACCAACACCGGATAACCGATGGCGTTGGCGATGCTGATGGCTTCGTCGACCGAGGTTGCCATGCCGTAACGCGGCGCCGGTAGGCCGGCTTTGGCCAGCACTCGCCCGAAAGCACCGCGCTCTTCGGCCAAGTCGATGGCCGCCGGCGACGTTCCGACCAACGGCAGTCCGGCTGCCTCCAGGCCACGAGCCAGTTTCAGCGGGGTTTGTCCACCCAATTGGACGATCACACCAGCCACCGGACCGGCAGCGGCTTCGGCGGCATAGACCTCAAGGACATCTTCCTTGGTCAACGGTTCAAAATAAAGCCGGTCGGAGGTGTCATAATCGGTCGAGACTGTCTCCGGATTGCAATTGACCATGACCGTCTCATAGCCATCCTCCGCCAGAGCCATTGAGGCGTGGACACAAGAATAATCAAACTCGATGCCCTGACCAATCCGGTTTGGCCCCGATCCGAGGATCAACACCGCCGCCTTGTCGCGCGGGGCCACCTCTGTTTCCTGATCATAAGTGGAGTAATGATAGGGGGTCGCCGAAGCGAACTCGGCGGCACAGGTGTCGACGGTCTTGAACACCGGTCGCACCCCGAGTTCCCAACGCAGGGCCCGCACCTGGTCGGCGTCGAGACCACGCAAAGCGCCAATCTGATGGTCGCTCAAGCCGTGGCGTTTGGCCAAGCGGAGCCGATCGGCATCGAGGTGATCGGCTTGGGCGATCTGTTGGCTCACCTGGGCGATCAGCGCCAACTGGTCGAGGAACCAAGGGTCAATGCCGGTGGTTTGGTGGACCTGGTCAATCGTTGCTCCTGCCCGGATGGCCGCCATGACGTCGCCGATGCGACCATCGTGGGGCCGGGCGGCCGATGCCAATGACTGCGCCAGCGGGGGCAGCGGGCCAGCCAAGTCGAATGGCGCCCGAGGATCCTCCAGCGAGCGCAGCGCCTTACCCAAGGCCTCGGTGAAGTTGCGACCGATGGCCATGGCCTCACCGACTGACTTCATATGAGTCGTCAGGGTGTCATCGGCGGCTGTGAACTTCTCAAAGGCGAATCGCGGCACCTTGACCACGACATAGTCGAGCGTCGGCTCGAAACTGGCTGGGGTGACACCAGTGATGTCGTTGGGGATCTCATCCAGGGTGTAGCCGATCGCCACTTTGGCAGCGATCTTGGCGATCGGAAAACCGGTGGCCTTGGATGCCAGAGCTGACGACCGCGACACCCGCGGATTCATCTCAATGACAATGACTCGTCCATCAACCGGGTTGACGGCGAACTGGATGTTGCAGCCACCGGTGTCGACACCGACCGCCCGAATGACAGCGATCCCGATGTCGCGCAGATGCTGGTATTCCCGGTCGGTCAGGGTCAGGGCAGGGGCGACAGTGATCGAATCACCGGTGTGAACCCCCATCGGATCGAAGTTCTCGATCGAACAGACAATGACGACGTTGTCGAGCCGATCGCGCATCACCTCCAGCTCGAATTCCTTCCAGCCAATGATCGATTCTTCGACCAACACCTCAGTGGTTGGTGAGGCTTCTAATCCGATCTCAGCCATCTGCTTGGCCTCGGCGCTGTCATGGGCGAATCCTGATCCAACCCCACCCATGGTGTATGACGGCCGCAACACCACCGGATAAGCCAGTTGTTCGGCAGCAGCCAGGACCTCATCGACGCTGTGACAGATGATCGACTTCGCCACCTCGGGAGCACCGCCGGGCAGGTCAGCCAGCGAAGCCACCACCTGCTTGAATTTTTCGCGGTCTTCACCACGTTCGATCGCTTCGACCGAAGCGCCGATCAGCTCGACACCGTATTTGGCCAACACTCCGGCTCGATGCAAGGACATGGCGGCATTGAGGGCGGTCTGGCCACCCATGGTCGCCAACAATGCGTCGGGGCGCTCCTTGATGATGACCGCTTCAATGAAATCAGCGGTGATTGGCTCGACATAGGTGGCGTCCGCGAATTGGGGATCAGTCATGATCGTCGCCGGGTTGGAATTGACCAGGATGACCCGATAGCCCTCCTCGCGCAGCACCCGGCAGGCTTGCGTGCCCGAATAATCGAATTCACAGGCCTGACCAATGACAATCGGCCCCGAGCCGATCACCAGAATGGAGCGGATGTCTGTGCGCTTTGGCATCGATCAGAGCCTCGCCTTCTGCTCAAGGCTGCGCCGGGCAGCCATCATCGCCGCGAAACGATCAAAAAGATAGGCGGCGTCATGAGGACCAGCGGCCGCCTCCGGGTGATATTGCACCGAGAAAGCCACCAGCTCTTGATCGCGGCGCAGCTCCAATCCTTCGACCACGTTGTCATTCAGGTCGACATGAGACACTCGGGCGGTGCCGAACGGTGTGGCCACATCGCTTCCCAGCGGTGCGTCGACCGCGAAGCCATGGTTGTGGGCCGTGATCTCAACGCGACCGGTGGTCAAATCCTTGACCGGTTGGTTGATGCCACGATGGCCAAACTTCAACTTGTAGGTGCCGAAGCCCAGGGCCCGACCGAATATCTGATTGCCGAAGCAGATGCCAAAGTAAGGCAGTTCCGCAGCCAGCACGTCGCGCAGCAGATCGACGACCCGATCGGCGGCCGCTGGGTCACCGGGGCCATTGGAGAAGAAGACGCCATCGGGGTGGACAGCCTCAATGTCGGCGATGGTCGCACTGGCGGGCAAAATGTGCACCTCGATGCCCCGAGCCGCCATCATCGTCGGCGTCATCGACTTGATTCCCAAATCGATGGCCGCCACTGTGAAACGTCGGCGGCCACTGGCTTCGACCACCACGGGTTGACTGACACTGACTTCAGCCGCCAGATCAGCGCCGACCATCAGTGGCTGACGGCGCACCTTGGCCAACAGGGAGTCAGGATCCAGGTCAATGGTGGAGATGCCGGCTCGCATCGCGCCGGCGTCGCGCAGGTGCTTGGTCAGGGCCCGGGTGTCGATGCCAGCTATACCGACCACATGCTGCTCGATCAGCGCCTGGTCGAGCGATCCAGTGGCGCGCCATGACGACGGCGCCGGACTGGGATCACGCACCACATAACCGGACACCCAGATACGACTGGACTCGTCGTCTTGATCATTCCAGCCAGTGTTGCCGATCTGTGGGGCGGTGGCTACCACAATCTGTCGGTCATAACTCGGATCAGTCAAGGTCTCTTGATAGCCCGACATGCCAGTGGCGAAAACAGCCTCACCGAAGGTTTCACCTTGGGCGCCGAAGGACTGCCCGTAGAAGCAACGACCATCGTCGAGCACCATGATGGCGGGGACGGATTCACGCATGAGGCTAGAGCCTACCTTCCAGACGGACGCCGAGACCGCCTGCCCACACTATGAGGGTTCACCAGTCGAGGCGTCATCGGCTTCGAAGTCAGCCATGGCATCGGCGATGGCCGCTGCTTCATGATCGTCATCGAAATCATCAAAATCGTCGAAATTGTCCCAGTCAGCGAAATCACCACTGGAATCGGTGATCGGATCGGCATCGTCCAGCTGATCGAACAGTGACTTGGCGCCCGCCAATTCCTCGGCGACCGCGCTGTCGAGCGGCGGCTTCGCCGATTGACCTGGCTCAGACTGATCGTTTGCGGGCGGCAGCACAGCTGGCGTGCCATCATCTTGGGCCGCCTCCGCTGTGGGGATCAATGTCGCCACCCTGGCCAATACACCATTCAGAAATTTCGGTGAATCGTTGGTCGATAATTCAGCAGCCAGGCCAGTCGCTTCGCTGATGGCAACTGAGGCCGGCAGATCACCATAGACCATTTCATAGGTGGCCATTCGCGCCAACAATCGATCCACCACCGGCATCCGATCGACCGTCCACTCGCTGGCCAAGCTGGGCGCCAGATAACCGTCGATCAGATACTCGTTGGCCGCCACGCCTCGCGCCAGGCTCAGGGCATAGCCCGGCAGCAAGTGACGAGACATCGTCGCGTAATGAGCAATTGCCGACTCGATACCCTGCCTGGACATGTCCGCGGCATAAAGAATGTCCAGGGCGTACTTGCGGGCCTTGCGCATCCGGGAACGTTTCGGTTTGCCGCCCGGCACACCCCCAGACGGGTCAGGCACGATCGTGGCAGTGGCGCCGACCGCCGGATCAGACACGGGAGATGTAAGAACCGTCGCGGGTGTCGACCTTGACCCGCTCACCAGTGGTGATAAACAGAGGCACCTGGATCTGATATCCGGTCTCAACCGTGGCCGGTTTGGTGCCAGCTGATGACCGATCACCCTGCAAACCAGGCTCGGTGTAGGTGATCTCCAATTCGACCGAGGCCGGCAATTCGATGAACAGCGGGTTGCCCTCGTGCAAAGCCACCGATGCGGTGCCGTTCTCCAGCAGGAAGTTCTTGGCATCGCCGACCACATCATCAGGGATGGCTATCTGCGAAAAGTCAGCGGTGTCCATGAAAACATAGGCGTCACCATCATGGTAGAGATACTGCATCTCGCGGCGATCCACCTGGGCGTCTTCGACCTTGATGTCGGAATTGAAGGTGCGGTCGATGGTCTTGCCAGTCAGCACATGCTTCAACTTGGTGCGCACAACAGTGTTGCCCTTGCCTGGCTTGTGGTGTTGGAACCAAGTGACTTGCCAGAGCTGCCCGTCAAGATTGAGCACTGTGCCATTGTGGATGTCGTTCGTCGAGATCATCGCTTCAGCCTTTCTTATCCAGCCCAGTATCCTACCGGAAGCTGGCAACCAACTATGACGCTCAGCCCAGGCGGTGCCGTCGGGGTCCGATCAGCAACTGATGCGTTCAAAGGCCCGCTCGAGCAAGACCTCATCCAGGCCGCTGGCGATGCGCGGCTGACCAAGGCCATTGAGCAAGACCAGACGAAGACGGTGTCCCCGTGCCTTTTTGTCCAAGCTCATCACTTGGCGCAGCGCCGGCCAGGTGGCTTGGTCGAAACGGGTCGGTAAGCCGACGCCGGTCAACAGCTGGCGATGCAGATCAACCTCATCCTTGGTCAACCATCCGATGGCCCTGGCCACTTCCGCGGCGAAGACCATGCCGACACTAACCGCCTGTCCATGGGACCAGTGATAATCCGTCAACGATTCGATGGCATGGGCCAGGGTGTGGCCATAGTTGAGGGCTTCACGTCCGATGGCTCCGCCCGGTGATTGCTCGCGCAAATCGGTGGCGACCACGCTCGCTTTGACAACGATCGCCCTGGTCAAAGCGTCAATGAACACTGGGTCCTGGCAATGGCCATGGCGCAAGGCCGGTGCGGCGGCCAAATCAAGGATGGCCGGGTCAGCAATGAAACCGCACTTGACGACCTCAGCCAATCCGGAAACCACCTCAGGTCTGGGCAGGCTGGCCAGCAGTGCAGTGTCACAAATGACCCCACGCGGCTCCCAAAAGGCTCCAACCAGATTCTTGCCCTGCTCCAGGTTGATGCCAGTCTTGCCACCGACAGCCGCATCCGCCATCGCCAGCACCGTTGTCGGCACACTGATGTAGGCGATGCCTCGCAGCCAACTGGCGGCCGTGAAACCGGCCAGGTCGGTGGTGGAACCACCCCCCAGGCCGATGATCAGGTCATTGCGGGTGAAACCACTTCTCGCCAATTCGGTCCAGAGCCCGGCCAACACCGTCACTGTCTTTGCCGGCTCACCAACAGGCACCGGCAGAAGTTTCGGCTCGGGCAGGATCGCTGCCAGATCGCCCGCGATGGCAGCCATGACCGGCGGGTGAATGATCGCCACCCGGGAGGCGTCACCGAGCATCGCCGCCAACTGGGCCAGTCCGCCTGGGCCGATGGTGACGGCATACGGCCGATCGGAGCGCACCTCGATGACCCTGGTCGACAGCGGTTTGCTTTCCCCGAGCCAAGCGATGATTCGATCCACTACAGCCGTAACAGTTTGATCAGCCGGAATCTGCAGATCAGCCAGCCTGTGGTAGGTCGACCGACGCTGAGCAGCCAATTGTTCAAGGGTCGCCGCCAGATCCGTGGCCAAAAGTGGCCGCGAACTGTCTGCGGCCAACCGCTCCACCAAGGCTGCCCACGGCGCATCCAGCCAAATCACCTGATGCCCGGCCAAAGCGGCGGCGATGGCCGGCGTCATCACGGCGCCGCCGCCCAACGCCAGCAAGTCGACATTGTCCAAGTTCTCCAGGATGACCTGGGTTTCGAGCTGGCGGAAATAGGCCTCGCCGTCACCGGCGAACATCTCGGCAATCGAGCGCCCGGCTGTCTTCTCCACCAGCTGGTCCGAGTCAAGCAGGTCAACGCCGAGGCGAACAGCTAGCTCCGCTCCGACGGTGCTTTTGCCGCTGCCCGGCAAGCCGATCAGAACGATGGTCACCAGCGGCCCGCCAGACCTTGATCGATCAAGCGTTGATGATAATGCTCGACACTGGCTGCCAGATCAGCCACGGTGTCTCCACCAAACTTGGCCAGACAAGCTCCAGCCAACACCAAAGCTGCCTGTGCCTCAGCGATGACACCCAGTGCCGGCACGGCGCAGACGTCCGATCTTTGATGATCGGCCAGGTCGCCTCGCCGGCTGCTCAGATTGACCGTGCCCAAAGCCCGAGTCAAGGTGGCGATCGGCTTCATCGCGATCCGTAAACGAATGATCTCACCGTTCGACATGCCGCCCTCAATGCCACCGGCTCGATCGGTCGTGCGAACAATTCGCCCATCATCGAAGGTCATCGGATCATGGACGGCTGAACCAAGCTCGGCGGCCAAGTCGAAGCCATCACCGATCTCAACACCTTTGACCGCCTGGATACTCATCATCGCTCCCGCCAAACGAGCGTCGAGGCGTTCTTCAGCCACAGCATGGCTGCCCAATCCCGGAGGCGCCCCCCAAATCCACAGCTCGACCACGCCCCCCAGAGTGTCGCCAACCTGGGCGGTCTGCTCGATCAGCGCCTGCATATTGGCAGAGCTGGCCGGATCCAGGCAGCGCACCGGGTCGGCGTCAATCCGGCTACGGTCCTCCACCCGCAATACCTGGCCATTTGGCGCCTGGACTGAGCCGATGGAGACCACCTGGCTCAATATTTCGATGCCGAGGCCCTGGCGCAACAGCAGCCGGGCCACCTCTCCGGCTGCCACGCGGGCCGCTGTTTCCCGGGCCGAGGCACGCTCCAGAATCGGCCTGGCCTCATCGAAATCATATTTCTGCATACCGGCGAGATCGGCGTGGCCCGGACGCGGTCGACGCAACGGAGTCGCCCGAGCCTGGTCGTCGAGGGATGCTTGATCGATCGCATCCGCCGACATCACCTGCTGCCATTTGGGCCATTCCGAATTGGCGATTTCTATGGCAAGCGGAGAACCGATCGTCTCACCCCAGCGCACACCGGCGGTGATCCGCACCAGGTCTTGTTCAAAGGCCATCCGGGCGCCACGCCCGGCTCCCAGTCGACGCCGACTCAAGGCTGAACGCAGATCATCAGAATTGACGGCGATGTGCGCTGGCAATCCCTCGATCACACAGGTCAAGGCCGGGCCGTGGGACTCCCCGGCAGTCATATATCGAAACACAGGGCAATTCTACGGTGCCAACCTGATCGTGCCGCCGGAAGCTCATGGCGGAGCCGGACGCCTCAATTGGCCGAAAGACCCTGACGATGCGCCAGAGCCGCCACTGCAGCCCCGAACAAATCATCGACCGACACCTCATGCCCGGTCATCAAACGAACCTGTTCCTGGGCTTGGCTGGCCAACAGATCCAGCCCACTGGCCGCCGGCACCCCGATGCGCTGGGCAAAGCTGCCAAGCGGCGTCGGCCATGGGTCGTAAATCACGTCACAGATCCACTCGACATGATCGACGTCGCCCAACCAACCGGCGGCGGCAGCTGCCGGAACCGTCGAGATGATGCCGGCGGCTATGGACGGCTGCCCGGGGGGTTCGGCCCGAAGTTCGATGCCCCAGGGTTCAACCAAGTCGATCAGTTGCTCGACGGCTGACCACCGGCGGGCGCGGACGGTGATTCGACGCCAGCCCAACTCCTTCAAAGCCCAGATGGCCGATCGAGCGGTCGCGCCCGCCCCCCAGACCACCACCGACTGATCGTTGCTCAGACCCGACTGCCGAAGTAGCTTGGCAAAGCCCAGCACATCGGTGTTGTAGACCCGAGAATCCTCCTTCGATTGCGGCTGACCATTGAAAATCAAGGTGTTGCCGACGCCCAAGGCGGCACTGGCCTGATCGGGGCGGCCGTATGCCAGAATGGCTGCCTTGCAAGGCATGGTCACTGACAGACCGCGCCAATCACTGCTCAAACCGTCAATGAAGGTCGGCAAGGTGGCAGGGGTCTGTTCAATCGCCTGATAGGACCAATCCAATCCCAGCTGACGTAAAGCCGCGCGGTGAATGGCGGGCGACAACGAGTGTCCAATTGGTGAGCCGATCACCGCCAGCCGGCGCAGACCAACTCGATTCAACACAGACTGGCCGGATTACCGTTGTCGGAGCACCACTGGATGAAGGTGTCACGCAGAGCGATATAACCGGCGTCATCCGAAGCGAAACCGGTCTCACCGGTGGTGGGGTTGGTCGTCAGCCAGTAGATCCAATCGCCAGGAGTTGGATTGAGTGCGGCTTCCATGGCTGACCGACTGGGGTTGCTGATCGGTGTGTCCGGTAAGCCGGTGCGGATGTAGAAGTTGTAAGGCAGGCTGGCATCGTTTTGCTCGGCTGTGGAGACACCGTCATCGTAAGGCGTGCCATTGGCGCGTTCGCGACCATAACGAAAGGCCGACTCGATGCCCAACGGCATATTGATCGCCAAGCGATTGTAGATGGCTCGAGCGACCATCGGCCGGTACTGATCCTGATTGACCTCTCCCTCAATGATTGAAGCGACGATCACCACCTGGGCGGGCGTGATGGTCAGGCCAAGGTTGGTCGACAGATTGGCCGCCGCCGCATCGAGGTTCAGACCCTCCGGCCCGGTCACCGTGGCGAATTGGGCAGTCATCATGTCCAAGGCCGCCAAGGCGTTGTGCGGCTCGACGAAATAGGTGTCAGGAAAGAGATAGCCCTCGGGATAAGCAGGATCCGTCACCCAAGCGGTGTTGAGATGATGGCTGCCCGGGTCAGCGGCGATTTGCGCTAAAGCTTGGTCGACGTCCTCTTCAGTGATCTGCAAGACCTTGATCATCTCGGCCTTGATTTGGCTGAGCCGCCAACCCTCTTGGATAGTCAATTTCAACTGCACTCGATTCTTGGCATCGAAGAGCATGTCCAAAGCGGTGGCGGCTGGCAGATGGGTCAACAAATTGAAAGTGCCCGACGGCATGGAAGTGTCAACACCCTTTTCGATGGCGGCGTTCTCAAAGACACGTGGATCACGAATGACCTCATTGGCCACCAAGATGTCGGCGATCCGACCGACGGTGCCAGCTGTCGGCGGAATGTAAACCTCGACCGGGTCGGCGCCATCGCCAATATAATCCTCGTCCTGGCGCCAATCCATGTAGGCGGCATACCCCTTCCACAAGCCGAATCCGACACCACCCAAAAGGATGATGAAGCTCAGAGCCACGGCCACAGCGCTCTTGGCCCGTCGTGAGCGCTCGGATGCTATCCAACCGTTGCCGCGATCAGTCATTTACGGCCTCCAGTTCCAATCGCTGTCCGTGGAACTGCCCACGGCTCAATCCTTGCAAGACAACCTCCAGAATACCGACTGCCGCCTGTGAATCGATGATCGGCCGGCTGTTCTTGGCCTTTCGGCCAGCTTCGTGGAGGCGTCGCTGCGCCTCGACCGTCGACAGCCGCTCATCGACCAGCCAGATGGGCCTGTCACAAACCCTGGCCAGTGCGGCGGCCATCTCTTTGATTCGACCGGCGGCCAGACCGGCCTGCCCCCCCAAGGTCAGAGGGTAACCGACGATCAAGGCAACCGGTTGGCGCTGGCCGATCAACTCCTCCAGGGCGTGGAGCCAATCGCCGCCAGCGTCGACCACACCAATCGGAAAAGCCAAGATTCTCCCGGCGTCACAAGCGGCAACGCCGATCCGGGCCATCCCAAAATCGATGCCGATCAGCACGCCCGCTGGCGCCAGGGCAGACAAAGTGGTCACTGCAGTGCGGCCGCGACCACGTCGATGGCCGCCTGCGCCCCAGCCGGGTTGTCACCGCCGCCTTGAGCCATATCGGCCCCACCACCACCACGACCTCCCAGCTGGGGCATGGCCGCAGCGAGCAAGGCGCCAGCCTTCAACCCAGCAGCGACTCCGGCCGGGCTGACTGTCAGCACCATCGTCGGCTTCGGGGTGGTCGCCACCAGCACGACGACCGCCGCTGAATCAGCCAATTGACCGCGGATGGACTGCGCCAAGGCCCGAAGATCACCGCCGGGCAGTGGGTCTATGGCACTGATCAACTGGCACTGGCCGACCGGCCGAGCATTGCTCAGCAATTGCTTGGCCACCACTTTCATCTGCTCCGTCTTGATTTGGGAGATCTGCTTCTCAGCGGCGCGCAGCTCATCGAGCAGACGCCCAATCCGCTCGCCAAGCTGTCCTGGCTGCACCTTGAGTTGACTGGACAATGCCGTGACAATGGCGCGCTCGGCGGCGAATTGGTCAAAAGCCTGCGCCGAGACCAAAGCCTCGACCCGACGCACGCCCGATCCAACCGATGACTCGCCGATCAGCGACAGCAAACCGATCTGAGCCGTTGAACTGACATGAGTTCCACCACACAGCTCGCGCGACCAGGGCCCGGCGAACTCGACCATCCGGACGATTTCACCGTATTTCTCGCCAAACATCGCCTGAGCGCCCAGTGCCTTGGCTTCAGCCAAAGGCATCTGGTTGGTCGTCACCTGCCAGTCAGCGCGAATCGCCTGATTGGCCACACCCTCCAACTCAGCGCGCATATCGACCGACAAGGCCTGTGAAGCATTGAAATCGAAACGCAGATAACCTGGCTTGTTATAGGATCCGGCTTGATGGGTCTGTGGGCCAACCAACTGGCGCAAACCTGCATTGATGATGTGTGTGGCGGTGTGCGCCTGGCAAGCCGCGAATCGATTGGCCGAATCAACAGCCGCGGTCACCCGGGCACCGATTTCGACGGCGCCATCGGTCACCAAGCCGCGGTGGACGATCAACCCGGGAATCGGCTTTTGGACGTCGATCACTTCCATACGCATGCCGGCAGCGGTCAGCACGCCTTGATCGGCGTCCTGCCCGCCAGCTTCGGCGTAGAAGGGTGTCTCCCGCAGCACAACCTCCACCTCGTCGCCGACTTGCGCTTGGGACTGAGGTTGACCGGCTTTGATCAAACCGATGACGTGGCTGTCGATGATCAACTCGTCATAACCCAAGAAAACCGTCTCGCCTTCCTTGCGCAGCTCAGCATAGGCCGGCGTCGATTTGAGCTGACCCTTCTTGGCGCGGGCATCGGCTTTGGCCCGATCCTTCTGTTCTTGCATCAAGCGTCCGAAAACGTCCAAATCAACGGTCAACCCAGCCTCATTGGCCATCTCGACCGTCAAGTCGATCGGGAAGCCGAAGGTGTCATGAAGCTGGAAGGCCTGTTCACCTGGCAAATTGCTGGAGTGCCTGTCATGTTGAGCCGACACCGCCAGATCGAACAAAGCAGTCCCCTGATTGAGGGTGCGGCGGAAAGACGACTCTTCAGCGGTGGAGACGTCGGCGATTCGGGCCCACTGATCGGTGATTTCTGGGTAAGAAGCTGCCATTTGATCCCGGCTGACGCTCAACAGCTCCACCAGTGTGGCAGCGTCGACCCCCAGCAAGCGCATTGACCGAATGGAGCGGCGCAGCAGGCGACGCAACACGTATCCCCGCCCTTCGTTGCCCGGGGTGACACCATCGGTCATCAGCATCAATGAGGACCGCACATGGTCGGCCACCACCCTCAGACGCACATCATCGTCATGATCTTGGCCGTAACGTTTGCCACTCAGAGCGCAAGCCCGCTCGATCACTGGGAAGACTTGGTCGATCTCATACATGTTGTCGACGTCTTGCAGCAGCAACGCCACTCGCTCCAGGCCCATACCGGTGTCGATGTTGCGGCTCGGCAAAGTGGCCCGCACATCGAAGTCGTCTTTGGCCCGCACCTGTCCCAGCTCTTCGGTTTGAAAAACTAGGTTCCAAATCTCCAAGAACCGGTCCTCGTCCGCTTCGGGGCCGCCTTCGCGACCATAGCTGGGGCCGCGGTCGATGTAGATCTCGGAACACGGTCCGCCTGGGCCGGGCACGCCCATTGTCCAGTAATTGTCCTTCAAACCACGGCTTTGGATGTGCGATGGGTCGACTCCGACCTTCATCCAGAACTGGCGAGCCTCAATGTCGCCGTCAGGATAAGTCGGATGATGGCCCGGCCCAAGCACCGTCACCCAGACCCGTTGCGGATCAAAACCGAAATTGCCCTGCGCTTGGTCACCGGTGACCAGCTCCCAGGCGAACTCAATCGCCTCACTCTTGAAGTAATCACCGAAGGAGAAGTTACCGTTCATTTGAAAGAAGGTGCCATGACGGGTGGTCTTGCCGACCTCGTCGATGTCGAGGGTGCGAACGCATTTCTGCACGGAAACAGCCCGTCGCCAGGGTGCTGGTTCAACCTGGGTGAAGTAGTCCTTGAACGGCACCATGCCGGCATTGACGAATAACAGTGTCGGATCGTTGTACAGCAATGACGCAGACGGCACCACCGCATGATCATGGCGCGCGAAGTAGTTGAGGAAACGTTGGCGAATCTCTGCCGATAGCATCGGGTCCTCCGATCAATCGCGGCCGATGGACCGGAATGGTGTGGGTTGGATCGGGCTTGGTCCAACCGGTCCAGTCTAGTCGGAACTGCTCTTGCTTCGGGGACGTTGCAGGATTTGTTCGATCACGCCGAGGCGCTCCGCCACGGCATGCTCGCCACCATGATCGGTGGGTCGGTAGTAACTGACGTCAAGCAAGTCATCGGGAAGATACTGCTGGGCGACGACTCCGTGGGGACTGTCATGGGCGTAGTGATAATCCTGCCCATGACCCAAAGCCTTGGCCCCGGCATAATGGGCGTCACGCAGATGGGCTGGCACTGCCCCGCCCCGACCAGCATCGACGTCGGCCAACGCCTGATCAATTGCCATAATCACGGCATTCGATTTCGGTGCGGTGGCGCAGGCGATGACCGCCTCCGCCAAGACGATTCGTCCCTCGGGCATACCGATCAGACCGACCGCTTGGGCGGCGGCGACGCACAGCGGCAAGACGCTGGGCGATGCCAGACCGATGTCCTCACTGGCCAAAATGATCAGCCGGCGAGCAATGAAGCGCGGGTCCTCCCCCGCCGCGATCATTCTTGCCAACCAATGCAACCCCGCCTGAACATCAGAGCCACGAATCGACTTGATGAAGGCGCTGATGATGTCATAGTGCTGATCACCGTCGGCGTCATAGCGGGCTGCTGCCCGATCAACGGCCTGTGCGACAATGGCGGCCGTGATCGTCGCCGCCCCCTGCGCCTCGGCGCTGGCCGCCGCCTCCTCGACATAGGTGAGGATGCGGCGAGCGTCACCTCCCCCGAGGCGAATCAAGGCCTCGCGGGCGTCGGTGTCAAGGATGTAATCACCACCAGTGCTGGGGTGGACACCGAGTGGATCAGTCAAGGCTCGATCCAACAATTGATCGAGATCAGCCGGGGTCAATGGCTTGAGGGTCAGCAACAAGGAGCGAGATAGCAAGGGCGCGATGACTGAGAATGACGGGTTCTCGGTGGTGGCGGCGATCAAGGTGATGATCCGATTCTCGACAGCTGGCAACAGCACATCTTGTTGAGCCTTGGAGAAGCGATGGACTTCATCGATGAACAAGACTGTTCGCCGCCCGTGGGCCAATTCGCGACGCGCCTGATCAATCTGAGCCCGAACCTCCTTGACTCCAGCCGAGACAGCGCTCAACTCAACAAATCGGGCGCCCGTGGCCTGGGAGATCACTGAGGCGATTGTGGTCTTGCCGACACCTGGTGGCCCCCAAAGGAAGACTGACATCGCCTGACCGTCAGCCAGCCGCCGCAACGGCGATCCTGGGCCCAGCAAGTGATCCTGTCCGAGAATCTGATCGATCCGCGTCGGGCGCAAGCGCACTGCCAAAGGAGCGTCGCTGGTCACTGATGTCAATGAGCCGACTGGGTCTAATGATGGTGCTGCGCCAGAACTGATCGGATTGCCAAACAGATCTCGATCCTGTGTCATGTCACGCGACTCCATTGAATTGACCTTCCCACCTGCCTTGACACCACACCGCCTGAGCGCCACGCAGACGACCGGACCCTGGAACCAATCATCTGGTTGGCCTGCCCTCAGACGTCGATCGAATCCGTGTCCAGGCTGTAAGCCCCCTCGATGATCCGATTACGTCGCGGTCCAACCTCACTGCCCATCCAGACTTCGAAAGCTCCAGCCGCCGAATCAAGATCGCTGATCCGCAAGCGCCGCAGGGTACGGTGACGCGGATTCATTGTGGTGTCGGCCAGCTGATCGGCATCCATCTCACCCAGCCCCTTGTAGCGCTGGGGCTCCTTGAATTTGATGTTCCGCTTGGTCAACTCGGCCAGTTTCCGCTGATACTCGGGATCGGAATAGGTGTAGATGTACTTTTCCTGGCCCTTGCGCGGATTGATGATCTCGAAGCGGTGCAATGGCGGCACTGCTGTGTAGACCCGACCCGCCTCCACCAGCGGTCGCATGTAGGTGAAGAACAATGTCGCCAACAGACAGCGGATGTGCGCTCCGTCCGAATCAGCATCGGCCATGAAAATCACCTTGCCGTAACGGGCTTGTTCGACGTCGAAGGACCGCCCGGACCCAGCGCCGATCACCTGAATGATCGATGAGCATTCAGCGTTCTTCAGCATGTCGGTGACGGAGGCCTTTTGGACGTTGAGGATCTTGCCCCGGATCGGCATCAGCGCTTGGAATTCCGAGTCGCGGGCCAATTTGGCTGTGCCCAAGGCCGAGTCGCCCTCGACGATGAACAACTCAGTGCGGTCGGAGTCATTGGAGCGGCAGTCTGACAGTTTGGGGGGCAGCGACGATGAAGCCAGGGCGTTCTTGGCCCGCGCCGCCTCTCGGTGGGCCCTGGCTTGTTGGCGATTCCTGGATGCTTGGACGACCTTCTCCATGATCGTCCTGGCCTGGGTCTTGGTCTGGGCCTTGCTCGAAGTCAGGAAATCAGACAACTCGCGCTCAACCACCTTCGCCACCAGGCGAGCGACCACTGGCGTACCGAGGACCTCTTTGGTCTGGCCTTCGAATTGCGGCTCGGCCAAGCGGACGGTGACCACCGCCGTCAGTCCCTCAGCGATATCCTCTTTGGCGATCTCGTCGGAGGCCTTGGTCAATCGGGTGCCCTCCAACGCCTTGTTGAAGGCCTTCAGCAATCCCCGCTCAAAACCGGTCACATGAGTGCCGCCTTGAGGGGTGGCGATGATATTGACAAAGGACACTAAGACCGCGTCATAGCCAGTCCCCCAGCGCAGGGCGATGTCGATGCCCAAGTCACGGTCGACATCGGCTGGGGTCATGGCGCCAAACTCGTCCAGCATCGGCACTGTCTCGGTGAAGGTCTCATGGCCGGTCAAACGCAACACTGGGGTGATTGCCTCGTCCTTGGCCAGGAAATCGCAGAACTCGGCGATGCCGCCGTCATGGCGGAAGGTCTCGCGGTCCTCACCACCATCGCGACGATCAGTCACAGTCAGCGCCAAACCAGGCACCAGAAAAGACGTCTGGCGGGCCCGGTCTTTCAATTTGGTCAGCGACAGGTTGGCGCCAGCCAGGAAGATTTGGCGGTCCGGCCAATAGCGCACCCGTGTGCCTGTGACCGTCTTAGCCAGACGACCCGGCAGTTTGCGCAAGCCAGACCCCGGCGTGAAGGGCGCAGCCGGGCCGACACCGTCATAGGTTCCAGGCACACCCCGACGGAAAGACATCGCCCAAGTGGCGCCATCACGATCCACCTCGACATCAAGTCGTGATGACAAGGCATTGACCACCGAAGCGCCGACCCCATGGAGGCCGCCAGCCGCGTTATAGGAGCCAGAACCGAACTTGCCGCCGGCATGAAGCTTGGTGTACACCACTTCAACACCAGTCAGACCAGTCTTCGGTTCAATGTCGACCGGGATTCCCCGGGCGTGGTCAGCCACTTCGATTGACCCGTCGGCATTGAGCTGGATCTCAATCGACGATCCGAAACCAGTCAAGGCCTCATCGACCGCATTATCGATAATCTCCCAGAGGCAATGCATCAAGCCCTTGGTGTCGGTCGATCCGATGTACATAGCCGGGCGCTTGCGCACCGCCTCCAAGCCTTCCAACACCAACAGTTGGCGGGCGCTGTATTCGCCAACCGCTCCAGCGGAGCGACGATGCGCCGTCGGCACTTGATCCGTGGTCATCGGCGTATCCCTCAGTCGAGGTAGTCGCGCAAGACCTGCGACCGAGACGGGTGGCGCAGCTTTGACATGGTTTTGGATTCGATTTGGCGAATCCGTTCCCGAGTGACACCGTAGACGCGTCCGATTTCGTCGAGGGTCTTGGGCTGGCCGTCAGTCAGACCAAAACGCATTGATACCACACCAGCCTCGCGCTCAGACAAGGTGTCCAGCACATCATGAAGTTGTTCTTGCAGCAAGGAGAAGTTGACGGCGTCAGCCGGCACCACTGCCTCGGCATCTTCGATCAAATCGCCGAATTCTGAGTCGCCATCCTCACCCAAAGGGGTGTGCAAAGAAATCGGCTCGCGGCCGTACTTCTGGACCTCGACCACCTTTTCTGGGGTCATGTCCAACTCGACGGCCAACTCCTCCGGGGTTGGCTCGCGACCAAGATCTTGCAGCATCTGGCGTTGCACCCTGGCCAGTTTGTTGATCACTTCCACCATGTGAACCGGGATGCGAATGGTGCGAGCTTGATCAGCCATCGCTCGGGTGATGGCTTGCTTGATCCACCAGGTGGCATAGGTCGAGAACTTGTAGCCCTTGGTGTAGTCAAACTTCTCGACAGCCCGAATCAAACCCAAATTGCCTTCTTGGATCAAGTCAAGGAACAGCATGCCCCGACCGGTATAACGCTTGGCCAGGGAGACCACCAGACGCAGATTGGCCTCCAACAAATGGTTCTTGGCACGACGGCCATCTGTGGTGATCCATTCAAGATCCTCACGATCGGCTAGTGGGGCGTCATCAGGCAGTTCGCCGAGGCGCTCTTCCGCGAACAAACCGGCTTCGATCCGCTTGGCCAAGGAGACCTCCTGCTCAGCATTGAGCAGTGCCACCTTGCCGATCAGCTTGAGATAATCTTTCACCGGATCAGCCGTGGCGCCAGCCACCATCACCTGCTGCTCCGGTTCATCGGTCTCATCCTTGTCCGACAGCGAGAAGCTTTCGTCAGACACCAGCTCGGCTTCGAGCTTGGCCTCCTTCTTCGGTTGGAATTCCGCCTCATCAACGTCATCGAGGCTGCGTTTCTTAGCAGTGACGGTGAATTGAACGTTGCTGCCATCGGTCGCCGACAGATCTGTGCCAGCCTGCGTCGCCGCCAAAACCGCCTCTTCGACAGACATGTCCGTCGAACTAGGTGTGCTTTTGGCCTTGGTCGTCTTGCGACGCGAACCGCTGGCAGTTGTCGACGTCGTCTTCTTGGCCGTCGCGGCCTTCTTGGCGGGCGCCGGCTTATCGGGATCGACCGCGGCCGGCGCCACTTTGACCGCCGGCTTCTTGACGGTGCTGGTTTTCCCGGAAGCTGCTTTGGTCGCCGTCACCTTGCTTCGGCTGGAGGAAGTTTCCTTGGCCTGCCTGGGCGCACCAGGAGTGGCCGCTTCTGACTCGACGGCTGATTGCGTCGGCAGCGCCTTGATGCTGGCCCTGGATCGGCGAACCGGCTTGACAGTATTCGCCGCCTCTTCATTGACTTGGCCCGGCAAGACTGTCTTCACTGCGCTATTGCGTGGCATGGACTAAACCCTTCCCTGAAAAGTGACTGAACCGGGTTTAGGGCAAAAAAAAACCCGCTCCCGTCAAGTCAGAAACATATTATGCATCAACCCCATGACAGGCTGCAAGTCGATGCCTTGAATGCCGATTGGGCAGATCATGCCGACATCGGACCGGCACGCTCAATCAGACAGTCGGCTCAAGATTACGCAGCCAGGCAAGCGTTGCTCAGCTGGGCTGGGAATGAATCAACCCCAAGTCGCGTTGTTGACAATGAAGGTTCAATGAAAGGATTGTCCGCATGAGTGCGAAACCAAGTGTTGCCCTGGCCAGCTCGGACCAGAAAGACGCCGTTGGTTTGTATCTTGACGCCATCTCGCGCCACGACCTGCTTGATGCCAGCCAGGAACGCGAATTGGCCCAAACCATCGAGTTGGGCCTGATGGCGAATCACTTGATCGAGCATGCCGAGGTCGAGCGACCCGCCGACATGACTCAATCCCGCTTACTGGAGATCCGTGACCGCGGAGCAGCCGCCAAACGGCGTTTCATTGATGCCAATCTCCGTCTGGTGGTGTCGATCGCTCGCAAGTACTCCCGCGAGTCCATGCCCTTCCTGGACATTGTCCAAGAGGGCAACGTCGGTTTGATTCGGGCGGTTGAGAAGTTCGACCACACCAAAGGCTTCAAGTTTTCCACTTACGCCACTTGGTGGATCCGACAGTCGATTTTTCGAGGTATCGCCGCCCACGGGCACATCGTCAAGTTGCCAGTTCACATCGCCGAGCAGATATCGCGGATCACAGCCACCAGTCGTCGCTTGACCGCCGAGCTCGGCTGTGAGCCAAGCAGCTCCCAGATCGCCGACAGTCTGGAGATGAAAGAGGCTGACGTGGTCGAGCTGCTCAGCTACACTCGCTCGGCTGCTTCTCTGGATGCGCCCTTGGCGGACGGCGAGACTGCCACCTTGGGTGATCTGATCGCCGCCACCACGCCGTTGGAAGCTCCCAGTGACGAATTCGAGGCCAGCCAAACTGGCGGCACCCTGATGAACGTTCTGTCCCAGCTCGACGATCGCTCAGCTGATATTGTCCGCCGCCGTCATGGCTTGCTCGATGGACGCCCCAACCGCTTGGCCGAGATTGGCGAGCACTGGGGAATATCCGCCGAACGGGTCCGTCAGATCGAACGCAGTGCCATCGCCAAACTGCAAACGGTGATGGCAGCCGCCTAACGGTTGACCAGCGCCACTGGACAGGAGGCGTGAGCCAGAATTGCCCGCACTGATCCCCCCAAGATCAGGCTGGGATGGGATCTGGTGCCCAACACCAGCAGATCCACCTTGGCTGACTCCTGGATCAATTCATCGGCTAAGACACCGCGCTGGGATCGCACCGTGATGTCCAGGTTGGGGAATTGCTGGCGCACCGGACTGACCAATTTGTCCAGACCCGCTAGGACCCGATGCTCCCAATCACGCTCTTGAGCCACCGAATTCGGCACATAAGACACCAACCGAGTCGGTTGATATGGAATGACGTGGACCACATCCACCTTGTCAGCCAGGATTTGGGCCTCTTGACAGGCCCAGCGCAGTGGTTTGTCGCCGGAGCCGCCCATAGCCACCAGAATCTTGCGGAAGTGGCCGACCGGCTGGGGCGTTGATGCAGCTGAAATGACCACCAGTGGGCAGTATGCTGTCGACACCAAAGCCGTCGAGGTGGAGCCAACAAACATCCGCTCCAAACCAGTCGAGGTGCGCCGACCAACAATTAGGATTTCGGCCTCCTTGCTGCATTCCGACAACACACTGGTCGGATTGCCAATGACAACATCTGTGCGGATCCGATCCGGATCAATTCCCTGGGCGATGGCTAGCTCTTCGACCTGCTTGACGGCGGCCTGACCGGCTTCCTTCAGCACCACTGGTTCGTAGATGATCCCCCAATCACCGGTGACCACTCCATCGTCGACGGCGTTGACAAACCAGAGATCGCCTTGTCGGTGTTTGGCTCGACCGATGGCGTAACGAGCGGCCCGAATGCCATCCTCGGATCCATCGATACCCACCAGAATTTTTGGTCGATTGCCTGTCATCGTGGCCTTCCTCTTCATTGCGTGTCGTGGCTTGACTGATTTTGACAACCGAGCGGCTTGCCCGCTTACCCGTCCTGGGACAAGTATCGCAGGGGCGCCGCCCGATTAATCAATTGTGCACCCAATGACGATCAGCAACAACGAGTGTCCTTGTCAGATCGGCATTGGGCGCCCGTCTTTCAGGAACAACCCGAGGTTGAACCGCAACCTTCACAGACAAAACAAGAACCCGATGGCCGCATCTTGGTGCCACAAGTCATACACAAGGGGGCATCGACCGACTGGCCAAGACTCTCCATCAATTCAGCGGTGGTGTGCGGCGCAGCAATCAAGGCAGGCTGGATGGCGCCGGCTCCATCGAGGTGGAGATTGTCGCCGTCATCGTTGCGCAATGCTTCGGAGTCGATCAACTGGGACTCATCCTCTTCCGAAAGATACGAGCCGGAAGCGACGTAGCGGGCTCGCTCAGCAGCCGAATAGATGCCCAACTCGGAACGCTCATCGAAATCGAGGTAATCCAAGGCCAGACGCCGGAAGATGTAATCCATGATCGACTTGGCCATGCGGATCTCCGCGTCATCGGTCAGACCAGCCGGTTCAAATGACAGGTTGGTGAACTTCTGGACGAAGGTGCCCAGGGGCACCCCATACTGCAAACCGATCGACACGGCGATCGAGAAGGCGTCCATCACCCCGGACAATGTCGAGCCTTGCTTGCCGAGTTTGAGGAAAATCTCCCCCAATCCCCCATCGGTATAGGCGCCGGACGTCATGTAGCCCTCTGCCCCACCGACCGCGAAACGAGTGGTTCGACCGGCCCGCGACTTTGGCAAACGCTTACGCTTGGCCCGATGGTCACCGCTGTGATCCGCCTCGACTTTGCTGGCCGGCTCCGATTTCTTAGTCGTAGACAAAGGTTGGGACACTTTGCAATTGTCGCGATAAATCGCCACAGCCTTCAGCCCCATTTTCCAACCCTTCATGTAGACATCTGCGATGTCGTCGATAGAGGCGGATTCGGGCAGGTTGACTGTCTTGGAGATGGCCCCGGACAGGAACGGTTGAACGGCGGCCATCATCTGCAGGTGCCCCATTGGCTCAATCGATCGCTGTCCGACGGCGCAATCAAAGACCGGGTAATCCGATTCCTTCAGGAAGGGTGCGCCAACCACATGGCCGTGACTGGCGATGAAGTCGATGATGGCCTGCGATTGATCCTGGCTGTAGCCGAGCACCGACAAGGCCTGGCCAACTGTCGAGTTGACGATCTGCATCGAGGCGCCATCAACCATTTTCTTGAACTTGACCAACGCAAAATCTGGCTCGATGCCGGTGGTGTCACAGTCCATCATGAAACCGATCGTGCCGGTCGGTGCCAGAACGGAAGCCTGGGCGTTGCGGAAACCATGGTCTGCACCGTCTGCGACAACGGCATCCCATTGCTTGGAGGCAGTCTGCTTCAATTGGTCAGCCATGGTCCCAGCCACCACCGTCAAGTTCTGATTGGCCTGGCGATGGCGCTGCATCACGCCTTGATGGGCGGAGGCATTCAGGGCGTAAGCGTCATAGGCGCCAACCACACTGGCCAATTCAGTGCTGCGATGGTAGGCCGTGGCTGTCATCAACGAGGTGATCGCTCCTGCCAGCGAACGTCCGGCATCTGAATCATAGGCCAAGCCCAACGCCATCAGCAGGGCACCGAGATTGGCATAGCCAATGCCCAATTGACGGAACTTGCGCGTGTTGTCACCGATCGGCTCGGTCGGAAAGTCGGCGAAAGTGATGGAGATGTCCATGGCGGTGATGATCAATTCGACAGCCGCTCTGAAGCCGTCAATGTCAAAACTGCGGTCAGCCTTGAGGAACTTCATCAGATTGAGCGATGCCAGGTTGCAGGAAGAATTATCGACACTCATGTACTCAGAACAAGGATTCGAAGCCGTGATCGGCCCGGACATCGGCGTGGTGTGCCAGGCGTTGATCGTATCGTTGTACTGGATTCCCGGATCGGCGCACAGCCAGGCCGCCTTAGCGATCTTGCCGAACAGATCCTTGGCCGCTACGGTCGCCACAGTCGATCCATCGGTGCGCGCTGTCAGGTTGAAAGGAGCGTCGATCTCCACAGCGCGCATGAAGGCATCGGAAACCCGCACCGAGTTGTTCGCGTTCTGATACTGGACTGATGAGATGTCAGCCCCACCGATCTCCATATCGAAGCCGGCGTCGCGCAACGCACGAATCTTGTCCTCTTCCCGGGCTTTGGTGGCGACGAACTCTTCGATGTCGGGATGATCGACATCCAAAATCACCATCTTGGCCGCTCGTCTGGTGGCGCCACCCGATTTAATCGTTCCAGCCGAGGCGTCAGCGCCTCGCATGAAGCTGACTGGCCCGGAAGCCGTGCCCCCCGACGACAGCAACTCTTTGCTGGACCGAATCTTCGACAGATTGACACCTGCGCCGGAACCGCCTTTGAAGATGAAACCCTCCTCGCGGTACCAGGTGAGAATCGAGTCGATTGAGTCGTCGACACTCAGAATGAAGCAGGCGGACACCTGTTGCGGCGCCGATGTGCCGACGTTGAACCAAACCGGCGAGTTGAAGCTGAACATCTGGTGCAGCAGCATCCATGTCAGTTCATCGGCGAAAACAGACGCATCAGCGGCCGAGGCAAAGTAGCCAGCCGACTCACCAGCTTGACGATACTTACCGACCACTCGGTCAATCAGTGTCTTGAGACTGGCCTCCCGATTGGATGCCCCCAAAGCACCGCGAAAGTACTTGGTGGTGACAATCGTCGAAGCGTTGGCACTCCAGAAGTCGGGGAACTCGACGCCGCGCTGCTCGAACACCGTCTCGCCAGTCTTCCAATTGGTTTGGACGACATCGCGATGGGTCCAGGTCACCTGCTCATACGGGTGCTGAGCGGGGTCAGAAAAGACGCGTCTGATCGACAGTTTGGACGGCGACTCGGTCGCAGATGGCATGACAAACCTTTCCTATTTTCTCAAGTTTGGGAACTGACGGCACTCAGACTGAACGCAATTCAGCGATGCCGGCTTCAAAATCTTCGACGCAAGCGTAGTTTTCATAAACTGATGCGAAACGCAGGTAGACGACCTGATCCAGTTGTCGTAGCGGCTCAAGAGTCGCCAGACCAATTTCTTCGGCTGGAATCTCTGCTTGACCGAGGGATCGAATAGCCTCTTCAACTTTTTGCCCCAGGCGGGCCAGGTCATCTTCTGAAACCGGCCGGCCCTTGCAAGCCTTGCGAACCCCGCTGACGACCTTCTCTCTGGCGAAGGGTTCAACCGCACCAGAACGCTTGATCACCGTCAGCTGGACCTGCTCCAAAGTGGTGAAGCGACGCTCGCATTCCGGGCACAGACGTCGACGGCGGATTGCTGACCCGTCCTCTGACACCCGCGAATCAGTCACGCGTGAATCCTGACTACGGCAGTATGGGCAACGCACCAGTCCATCCTCCGCTTCTGTCATCATGGGAATATTAAGCTATATAGAAACTCATTGGACACTATCACTGGTGGAATCACATCGCTGCAACCACTAGATGTAGTAATTGTTCACCCTTATCGTCACTGCGTCAACCCAAACAATGTCGGCGTGTCTCCGACCTCGAATCCTTGACTGCTGCTAGGCGGGACTGCCCGTCCGGCGGCCGTCAGGATCGGGCGGTGGGCATCGGGCGGTGGGCATCTGGACGCGTCGAGTCATCGGTCAGGCAATCGGCACGCCAGCCAGGCGAAGTGCTGCGACAGCCAAACTGACCAGAGAGAATGCACCACTACCGACAACTGCAACGATCTTGGCTGCCGTCCAAACTCTGGCCAAAGACTCAATCCGAGCCACCTGGCGCCCATGCTGGCGACGCAGCCAGTTGATCGGCAGCTCGTCATCGCCAACCAGTCGAATTGACGCGTTTTGGCGGACGACATCTAGAGGGAAGGACTGTAAAGCACTCATGGTCGCTACCTTTCGAACGTATGTACGATCCATTTATAGTCGATGGGCCGGCAAGAATCAAACACCTGTTCGATCGATCGACTATCCAGTCAGTTTGCACTAGAGGAGTGACATTTCTTCGAGCGCCAATTCGAACAGGTGTTTGAACTTGGACGCACCACCCCCTAGACTGATGCAATGGACTCGACCGACCACACCAGAATTCACAGCAACGTCACCGAGTTGCCCGACGCGCATCGCGACGCCAACGGTTTGACGGCGCGACAGCGCGGCATTCTCGAAGTCATCGTCGACTCCAATCAGGAGCGAGGCTATCCGCCGACTGTGCGGGAAATCTGCGCAGCGGTCGGGCTAAACAGCCCGTCATCAGTGGCCCACCAACTGCGTAGTCTCGAGGCCGCTGGCTGGATTCGCCGTGATCCGAACCGTCCTCGCGCCATGGAGGTGCTATTGCCTGGCGCCGATCAAGCTGAGTCAACCAATGCTCCAGCGGTGATGGTCCCCTTGTTGGGGCGCATCGCCGCCGGCACCCCCATCCTGGCCGAGCAATCACTGGAAGACACCTATGCCCTGCCCAGCCAATTGGTCGGCTCGGGTGATCTTTACATGTTGGAAGTCCACGGCGACTCAATGATCGACGCCGCCATTTGTGACGGCGATCTGGTAGTGGTTCGCTCTCAACCCACCGCCGAAAACGGCGAGATTGTGGCGGCTCTATTGGATGATGAAGCCACGGTCAAGGTGCTCAAACGTACTCCCGGCCAAGTCTGGCTGCTGCCGCAGAACCGTCTCTATGCGCCAATCGACGGCAATCATGCCACGATCCTGGGCAAAGTGGTGGCGGTGATGCGGCGCTTGTGAGGATTGACTTCTGTAATCAGCCGTTAGTGTGCAACCAGGTCATCAAGGAATGGTGACGGTTTGACCCGGAGCCCATCGGCCGTCCTCGACCAGGACAGGCACAGTGCCTGCCTTGCCCGGGTCATCCCTACATAAAGCAAGCGGCGCTCTTCGGCCACCTGATCTGGAGACTTCGCCAGCGAAAAGGGCATGTGATTCTCATCCAATCCCATCAACGCCACCTGAGACCATTCATCGCCCTTGGCGGCGTGGATTGTTCCGAGATGCAGCCTGTCCCGACCTGACCACTCCAGGTCGTCTCGACTGGAGAAGGGGACACCAGCCGTCTGCAGCACCTGCCGCAGCTGCCCGACTTGGCTGTGGGTTCTCACCAGGATGGCCATATCTGACCAGGAGCGGCCTGTTTGATGACCGGCTTGCAGCCAGGCGACAACCTGAGTCTGCTCCGCTTGATCATCAGCCGCATCAATCAATTGCACTGCCGAGCCAACAGGCCCAGCCGCGACCATCGAACGAGTCGGGTGACCGACGATCCGGGCGGCGGCCACAATCTGCGAACTCGATCGATAGTTGTTGGTCAAACTGACCTCTATCGTTCCTGGATGAGTCGCCGCGAAGCCCTGCAAATAGCTCGACCGAGAACCAGCGAAGGAATGGATGGCCTGATCTGGATCGCCGACCACCAAGACGTCATCACGCCTGCCGACCCAGAGTTCCACCAAACGGGCCTGCAACGGAGAAACATCTTGATATTCGTCGAAGGCGAAGTGGCGATAAGTCTGTTGGACTTGTCGGCGCGTCGCATCGCTGGTCGACAATAGGGCGACATTGCAAAGCAAGAGGTCATCCATGTCGATGACCGCCGCCGCCTGCTTAATTTCTTCGTAGGCCACGATCGCGTCCGCCATCTGATCGGCCTCCAGACGCAACCGATGCCGGCCACTCGTCTCGGCCAAGGCGACATATTGTTCGGGCAACACATTGCTTTGTTTAATCCATGACAACTCAGTGCTGATTTCGCTGACCAGGCCGGCACTTGGCTGCCAACCCAACCAGACACACACTCGTTCAATGAGTTCGTCACGGCGCTCGACGATCGGCGGCAACTGCGATCCGTAGACTTGCGGCCAGAAGTATTGAGCCTGGCGCAAGCTGGCCGCATGAAAGGTTCGCGATGATACGCCAGTCACGCCCAATGCCGTCAAGCGTTGCTTGATCTCGGCCGCCGCCGTGGTGGTGAAGGTGACACACAAAGCGGCCCGCGGATCGATTGCCCCAGTCAAAGCCGCATGAGCCAAGCGATAAGTCAAAGTCCGGGTCTTGCCACTGCCAGCGCCAGCCAGACAGGCCACCGGTGATCCCACAGCTTCGACGACCAGTCGCTGCTGATCATCAAGGTCCTGCAGCAGCTGACGGTCGTCCATGCCTCTACTGTGCCATGACCTGCCCAGTGAAGGACAAGTCACCGCCTAATCTGGAGTCCGTCCCCTGTGACCCAATGACCACCCAAGAAATTGTCACCGCTGTGACCTACAGTGTTGGGCATGAAGACGGTCACAGTCAGCGACA
>JAITVZ010000004.1 GCA_031285505.1 Propionibacteriaceae bacterium | reverse complement strand
TGGACGCAGTGATTGTCGCCCCAGGCACCTGGGCGGCTGACCGTGTCGAGGCGATCAACCGCTATCATCAGGGCCAAGTGCAACTCTTTTGCCAGGTAGGCCCCAGTCAGGCCACCATCGGGCCCCTGGTCATACCGGGAGACGGACCTTGCCTCAACTGCCATGATTTGACCCGTCGTGACCTGGATCCCACTTGGCCGCTCCAGGTCTACCAGCTCAGCCGCTGTCCGTCGCATGCCAATCCTGAGTTGAGCTTGTGGGCCGCCAGTTTGATCGTCTGCCAGCTGCATGCCTGGGCAGCAGGATCAACACCGGATTTGACCGGCGCCATGACAATCATGACCAGCGCTGGCCAAGTCAGACGTCTGCGCTTGCTTCGCCATCCCGATTGCCGCCAACATGATCGGTTTGATCCTGGGCTGCGCTGATATTGAGCCGCCGCAGGGCCGCCAACACCAAAGCCCGATCAGTGGTTCGCCACAAAGGTGGCATCGCAGCCAACAAAAAACGACCATAGCGAGCCGTGGCCAAGCGCGAATCGAGGATGGCCACCACTCCCCGATCGCTGACCGAGCGAATCAGGCGGCCAGTGCCCTGAGCCAGCATCAGCGCCGCATGGCTGGCTGCCACCTGCATGAAGCCATTGCCGCCGTGGCGACTGACCTGATCTTGGCGGGCCCTGATCAATGGCTCATCGGGGCGAGGAAATGGGATCCGGTCAACGATCACCAAGTGGCAGGTCGATCCGGGGGCGTCGACCCCTTGCCACAAAGAGATTGTGCCGAACAAGCAGGTGCGTCCATCATCAAGAAACTGCCTGATCAATTCCGGCAGATGCCCCTCCCCTTGCACCAACACCGGAATACTGGTGGTGGAGCGCAGATGATCAGCCGCCAATTGAGCCGCTCGCATCGACGAGAACAAGCCGAGCGCGTGGCCGCCACTGGCCTCCACCAAATCAACGACCTCGGTCAAAGTGGCGTCAGTCGGCCCATCGCGCCCGGGAGGCTCGAGGTCGGCGCCGATGTAGCAGATGCCCTGGCTGGCGTAGTCGAAGGGCGATCCAACATCGATCCGATCGCACTCGTCGGCGTCGGAGCCATCAGCGGGCAGGCCAACCGAGCGGTTGATGGCGTCAAAGGAGCCGGCCAGAGCCAATGTGGCTGAGGTCAAGACGGTCGGCTGATGATCGAGGATCGATCCGCGAATTGCTTGAGCCACTGACAGGGGCGCCACCAGCACCTCGACTCCATAGGCTTGATTCTTGGCCACCCAGACAACATCGTCTTCACTTAAGGCCGCCACCCGTTCGCAAGCTTCGAACAACCCCTGAGCCTCAGATGACAACTGCTCCGCATGGGGGTCAGCATCATCCTTGCCCAAGCCGCTGATCACTTGCCGCAGACTGGCCCGCAAATCGCCGGCGGCCTGCGTCACCTCTCCGGGCTGCAATCTCCCGGCTGGCGTCATTTCCAAGGCATCGGCGAAACGCTGGGCTGCCCCAATCAGGGAGTCGAGAGTGGCGTCGGTCAACCGCGCCTTGACCAGGCGCGTCAGGCGATCAATGGCGCTGGGCCGTAATTCGGCCGTCCGAGCAGTCGTCACCCGCGACTCCAGCTCATGGGCTTCATCGATGATCAGCGCCTCCGGGTGGAGGCTGGCCCAACCCCGTTCGGCTTCGACCGCCACCAAGGCATGATTGGTGATGACCAGCTGACTCTTGGCCGAGCGTTCTCTGGCTGCCATCACGAAGCATTGGTTGACGTAAGGGCAGCTTGAACCGATGCATTCCCGACCATTGACCGACACCTGAGCCCAGGCTCGTGGTGAATGACTGGGCGCCTCATCGCGATCAGCGATCTTAGCCTGCTTGACCATCGTTTTAGCCCAGCTGCGCAGTTCCAAGACTTGGCCGCCAAGATCCGAAGTCGACGCCTGCGCTGGATCCGGGTTGACATCGGTCAAGGATGGTTGCAATTCGCTGGGATCAAGGGGCGCGTCTCGGGTCTTCAGCAAGCAAATATAGTTGGCGGCCCCCTTGAGGACCGACCAGCTGATCGCTGGCAAATCCAGATCGTCGGCCGCCGCCAAGACTGTCGGCAGATCCTTGTTGGCCAATTGGGTTTGCAGGGCCAAGGTGGCCGTCGCCACCACCACCTGCGCTTGATCAGTGGCTTGACAAAGCGTCGCCACTGCTGGAACCAGATAGCCCAGTGACTTGCCAGTGCCGGTGCCGGCCTGAATCATGGCGTGGTGGCCGACGGTCCACGAACGATCAATGCAGGCCGCCATTTCGATCTGTCCGTCTCTGGGGCTGCCACCAAGACGCTCGACGGCCGCCAACAACAGTCGGTGCGTCAGGTCAGGATCAGACATCCGAGACAGTATAGGCGTTCAACGCCGCGGCCAAGGCCGGACCGACCCGCGCTGACAGATGGACGCCTTCGCCGGTGTATTCGATCTCGACGCCTTCGCCATCGCTGTGCACCCGATCAAGGAGATCGCCGCGGTCATAGGGTAACAAGACATCGACGGTCACGGTGTTGATCGGCAGCTGTTCCTCGATAGCCGCTTGCAGATCCGGCAAACCAAGACCGTTGGTGGCCGAAATCGGACAGCTGCTGGGGAATTGCGAGCGCAGGGTCGCCCAAGTCAGATCATCGACCAGATCGATCTTGTTGAACACCATTAACTCGGGGATGCCGGCCGCGCCAATCTGGGCAAGAGTGGCACGCACCGATTCAATCTGGCCGATGGGATCTGGGTCGGCGGCATCGACAACGTGCACCAGCAAATCCGCCGAGCTGACCTCCTCCAGAGTGGATTGGAAGGCCTCAATCAGATCGGTCGGCAAGCGGCGAATGAAACCAACGGTGTCAGTCAAGGTGTAGACGCGGCCGCTGGCTGTTTGTGTGCGCCGTGTTGTCGGATCGAGTGTGGCGAACAAGGAATCGTCGACCAGCGCTTGTGACTGGGTCAGGGCGTTGAGCAAAGATGACTTGCCGGCGTTGGTGTATCCAATGATGGCCACGCCGGGCACCTGGTGGCGGCGTCGCTCTTGACGAGCCACCGCCCGGGTGGCCGCCAAACGTCGCAACTGGGCGCGCAACTTGACCATGCGCCCGCCGATGCGGCGTCGGTCAGTCTCAATCTTGGTCTCACCGGGGCCCCGCCCACCAATACCGGCACCCCCGGCGGCGCGACCGCCGACTTGACGGCTCAGTGATTCTCCCCAACCGCGCAAGCGTTGGCGCAAATAGAGCAATTGGGCCAATTCGACCTGGGCCTGACCCTCATGGGTCTTGGCGTGCTGGGCAAAGATATCCAAGATGACCGCCGTGCGATCAACCACCTTGACCTTGACCTTGTCCTCGAGATTACGCAGTTGCGCCGGAGTCAATTCGCCGTCGACCACCACCGTGTCAGCCCCGACCTCGGCCACCAAAGCCGCCAGTTCGGCGACTTTGCCCGTTCCCAGGAACGTCGCCGGCTCGGGATGATCACGGGTTTGGGACAGCCGGGCCAGCACTTCCGATCCAGCGGTTTGAGCCAATTCCGCCAACTCGGTGAAAGAACGCTCTTGATCCGCCGGGCTGACCCCTGGGCCGTTGAGTCCGACCAAAACGACTCGCTCCAGCCGCAACTGCCGGTATTCGACCTGATTGACATCGGTCAGGTCGGTGCCCAGGCCCTCACTGCGCCCCAGAGCGGCGCGCTGGGCCAAATCAGCTTCCCCGGCGTTGAAGACGCCAGCCAGATCGACATGACTGCCCGCTGGTCCGCCCAATTGACTCGGTTCTGTGTCAGTATTCATCAGGCAGAATCACCTCTCCTCGAGCGACAACCACAGCCGGGCCTGTCAAGCTGGCTTGCCCGCTTTGATCGAAGCGCACGCTCAGTTGGCCGCCCGGGACATCGACCCGGTAATGATCCAAAATGTCCCCGGTCAGGCCGCGATCATCACAGGCCACCGCCACCGCCCCAGTGCCACAAGACTGAGTTTCACCAACACCGCGTTCATAGACGCGCATGCTCAAGCGCCCCGGGCCATGATTGACCACGACCTCGACATTGCATCCTTGCGGAAAATCGCTGGGATCCGGTTCAACCCGATCGAGATCGATATCAGCCAATTGGGCCCAGGATGCCAGATGGATGACGCAGTGTGGATTGTCGACGTCGACGATATGACCGCTGAACCATTGGCCATCGATCCGGACTCGACCAGTGACTTGCATCCAGGTTGGCACGCCCATGGTCACCAGCAAGCGCCCATCTGGTAAGACTGACGCCTGTCTCAAACCGGCTCGGGTGGCGATCAGAATCGGGTCGCCGGCCGCCAGATCCTCTTCCATGAGCCATTGAACGAAGACCCGCAAGCCGTTGCCGCACATCTGGGCCAGTGAGCCATCAGCATTGCGATAATCCATGAACCAAATATCACCCGGGCCATCCCAATCCGGCATGTGCTCGGCTTTGACCGCCCGCAGCAGGCCATCAGCGCCGATGCCCAGTTGGCGGTTGCAGAGGAATTGGACATCTTCGACGCTGGGATTGAGCAGGCCGGACCGATCCTTGACGATGACAAAGTCGTTGGCCGTGCCATGTCCCTTGGCGAATGACCAGGTGCGCATTGCTTGACTCTCCTTCGGGTTAGCCAGACTCAGCATACCCAAGGAAGTGAAACCCGCTTGGTCCAAGCCCAGTCAAGCCAACAATTCAGGGTGACCTGGCGGCACGAACTGGCCTTCGAGCAAAGCATTGACTGTCGCCAGCAGTTGATCCGGCGAGCTGCGATGATCCAACCAAATGATGCGCTGATCACGGCGCCACCAACTCAATTGCTTGCGCGAGAATTGCCGAGTTTTGGCGCAAATCGCCTCGATGGCAGCATCCAAAGACAGCTCACCGTCGAGGTGGGCCAGTATTTGAGCGTAACCAATCGCCCGGCTGGCGGTCGGCGCCCGTCGCAACCCACGGCTGACCAAACGCTCCACCTCTTCAACCAGCCCATCAGTCATCATTTGCCCAACGCGCTTGGCGATGCGCTCATCCATGGTCGGCCGATCGATTGCCAGCCCCAATTGGATGACGCCGTCGATGGCATATTGCCAATTCGGCAACTGTGGCTTGAACGACTCTCCCAGACTGACGGCTTCCAGAGCGCGAATGATACGGCGAGCGTTGGCCGGGTCAATCTTGGCGGCGACTGCTGGGGCCAGATCAACCAGGCGCTGGTAGAGAGCCAGGCCACCGAGACGATCAGCCTCCAATTGCAGCTGGGCTCGCAACGCCGGATCGGTCTTAGGGAAATCGAAATGATCGAGAATGGCGTGCTGGTAGAGGGCTGAGCCGCCAACAACTATCGGCCAGACGCCGCGGACGCGGCAATCAGCCACAGCCGCCCTGGCCAGTCTCTGAAAATCAGCCACCGACGCCGCTTGATCAAGCTCCATGATGTCTATCAGGTGATGACGAACACCGGCGCGCTCGGCCAGACTCGGCTTGGCGGTGCCGATATCCATGCCGCGATAAACCAACATCGAGTCGGCATTGATGATCTCTGCCGCCTGGCCAATGGTCCCCAGGGCTTGAGCCAAGGCGATGGCCTGGGCTGATTTACCGCTGGCAGTGGCCCCGACAAGGGCGATGACCGGCGGCTGCATCAGATTATTGTCTCATGAAGGGGTTGGGACTGCTCGACAATTGAAGAAGGCCAGCCGATGCCGGTGGGGCAGACGCTATGAATGCAGGCTTCCATGTTCGACAATGCTTGGCTGATGCCGACTGTCGGTGTAGCGTGAGTCATGGCAATTTGCCAATCGTTGTGGATCCTCGATCCACCTGACTGAAAGGGGGTGGCTGACTATGGGCATTGCTGATCAAATCAGCGGAGCGCTGTCCGGTCACGCAGACGAGATCAAGGACGGCATCGACAAGGTCGGTGACTTCATTGATTCCAAGACAGGCGGCAAGTTCGCCGACAAGGTGGACCAGGTTCAGGATCTCCTGAAAGACAAAATCTCAGGGGACGATCAACCAGCAGCTTGATGTGGACTAGACAAGCGCTAGCCCAGACGGGGTCGATATGACTATCGGCCCCGTCTTTTCATTGCTCAGCCGGCATCCAGGCGATCGGCCAGCTCCAACCACTGCTCCTCCAGCTGGTCCCGCTCCAGTCGCAGTTCTTCGATCACGTCAGTCATCCGACCAAGTTCCTGCCAGTCGCTGGCATCAACCTGCGCAGTCGCCCCCGTCTGCCGCTCGATTTGCTCCTCTATCCGCTTGATGCGGCTTTCGGTTCGCGACAGCTGCTTGCGCAGATCGCGGATTTCCGCGGCAGACAGGGCCATCGAGTCAGCGCCCGAGTGGTTGGATGAAACGGTGGTGCCAGCCTTCGATTCATTTCGACTGGCTTGTGTCGGCGCCGTGCCCAGTAAATCGATCCACTGGTCGACACCGCCGGGCAGATGGCGCAAGTGCGCCTCCCAAATAGCGAATTGCTGGTCGGTGACCCGCTCCAAAAAATAGCGATCATGCGACACCACAATCAGGCAGCCCGGCCAAGAATCAAGCAGGTCTTCCAGGGCGGTCAAGGTGTCGGTGTCGACATCATTGGTTGGCTCGTCCAAAATCAAGACGTTGGGCTCCTGCGCCAACACCAACAACAATTGCAGGCGACGCCGCTGCCCACCGGACAGCTCACCGACCCGGGTTGACATCAGATCAGTGGAAAAGCCGAGCCGTTCCAGCATGACGGCTGCGCTGACCTGCCCGCCATCGATGACGAAGACCGTCTTCAGCGAACTGACCACCTGACGGACAAGGTCCTCAGTGAAAGGATCGAGTGAAGTCGAGCTCTGATCAAGCAGACCAATCTTGACGGTCTTGCCTCGTTTGACCCGCCCGCGACTGGCCGTGAGCTCGCCGGATATCAGACCCAGCAGCGTCGACTTGCCGGCGCCATTCAAGCCGAGCAAACCGCTGCGCTCCCCCGGCGCCAAGGCCCAATTGACGTCGGTCAGGACCCAAGGTTCCTGGTCACCATAACGGAAACTGGCGTTTTCGAGGTCGACCACCTGCTTGCCGAGACGAGCCACCGCCAACTGGTGCAAGGCGACAGGATCACGCGGCGCCGGCAAGTCTTCAATCAGGGCCGTGGCGGCTTCAATGTGAAACTTCGGTTTCGAGGTGCGGGCCGGCGCCCCCCGACCCAACCAGGCCAGTTCTTTGCGCAGGAGGTTGCGCCGTTTGGTCTGGGCAACCACCAGTTGTCGATCACGTTCGACCCGGGCCAGGACATAAGCGGCGTAGCCACCGTCAAAAGGCTCGACTCGACCGTCATGGACTTCCCAAGTGGTCAAGGCCACCTCATCAAGAAACCAGCGATCATGGGTGACCAGCACCAAGGCGCCACGCCCGGCCGGCCAGCGCTCCTTGAGATGCTTGGCCAACCATGCCACAGCCGACAGGTCGAGGTGATTGGTCGGCTCGTCCAGGGCGATGACCTCCCAGTCTCCCACCAGCAGTCGCGCCAAGGCGACGCGGCGGCGCTCGCCCCCACTGAGCGCGCTGATTGCTCCATCAAGATCAAGATCGCCAAGCAGACCATCTATGATCGACCGCGCCTTGGCCTGTGACGCCCAGACATATCGCTCCAAGCCGGGAAAGATGACTTGCTCGACGGTGGAATCATCAACCGGCAAGTCGTCCTCTTGACGCAGATAACCGACGGACAAACCCCGCCGGTGGCGCACTGTCCCAGATGTTGGACTGATAGCGGCCACCAGCAGCGCCATCAAGGATGACTTGCCGTCGCCGTTGCGACCGACCACCCCAACCCGATCACCATCTGACAAGCCACAACTGACATCGGCTAAAACGGTCTGATTCGGGTATTCCAAGCCGACATGCTCGGCAGACAAGAGATGAGCCACGGGATAATCTTGGCGGCTTAGCCGCAGATGTAACAAGCTCGAAACAGTGGCGCAATGACCAAGCAACCCCTGCTTGGCAAGCTAACCGCTGGCGAAACGCTAAGGTGATCACGCCCGCGAAAACTGAGGAGACTGGATGTTTGCCAACGCCGAGGAACTCCTGGCTTATGCCAAGGATCATGCCGTCGAGAATTTTGACGTGCGCTTTTGCGATCTGCCCGGTGTGATGCAACATCTGACCATACCGGCAGCCTCGTTCGGCCCCAAAGTCTTCACCGATGGCATCGCTTTCGACGCCTCATCGATTCGCGGTTTCGCCCAAATCCATGAATCGGACATGGCTTTGATGCCCGATCCGACGACCGCCTTCATCGACCCCTTCCGCAAGTCGAAGACGATGGTGATCAACTTCTTCGTCCATGATCCGATGACTCATGAACCCTATAGCCGCGACCCGCGCAATATCGCTCGTAAAGCCGAGACTTATCTGACGTCGACCGGCTTGGGTGACACTGCCTTCTTCGCCCCAGAGGCGGAGTTCTACATCTTCGATTCGGTGCGCTTTGAGACCAAGCAATCGGCTGGTTATTATTTCATCGATTCCGAAGAGGGCGCCTGGAACACTGGCATCAGCACCGAGCGTGATGGTGGACCGAATCGTGGCTACAAGATCAAGTACAAGGGTGGCTACTTCCCGGTGTCACCGGTCGATCATTTCGCCGATCTGCGCGACGAGATGGTGGCCCGGCTGACCGACACTGGTCTGCTGGTCGAGCGCGGTCACCATGAGGTCGGCACCGCCGGCCAGTGTGAAATCAACTATCGTTACGCCTCGATGCTGGCTGCCGCCGATGACGTTATGAAATTCAAATACGTCATCAAGAACACCGCCTGGCAGGCCGGCAAAACCGCCACCTTCATGCCGAAGCCGATTTTTGGCGACAATGGCTCAGGGATGCACGTCCATCAATCGATTTGGCGTGATGGCGTGCCCTTATTCTTCGATGAGTCTGGTTATGCCGGCCTGTCCGATATGGCGCGCTACTACATCGGTGGCTTGCTCCATCACGCCCCGTCGCTGCTGGCTTTCACCAATCCGACCACCAACTCGTATCATCGACTGGTCCCGGGTTTTGAAGCCCCGGTCAACTTGGTTTATTCGTCCGGAAACCGATCCGCCTGCATCCGCATCCCGGTGACTGGCACTGACCCCAAGGCCAAGCGCATCGAGTTCCGTTGCCCGGATCCCAGTGCCAACCCCTATTTGGCTTTCGCCGCCTGCCTGCTGGCCGGCATTGATGGCATTGTCAATCGCATCGAGCCAGACGCGCCGATTGACAAAGATCTCTATGAGTTGCCACCTGAGGAGCATGACGCCGTCAAGCAGGTGCCCGGATCCCTCGACGAGGTGCTGCAAGCCTTGGCTGAAGACCATGACTATCTGACAGCCGGCGACGTCTTCACCGAAGACCTGATTGCCACCTGGATCGACATGAAGCGCGAAGATATCGATGCTATTCGCACCAGGCCGCACCCCCACGAGTTCGAGATGTATTACGATCTGTGACCACAGCGCCAGGCGATCACTGACTGGCCCAAAAGACGCGATCTGTCACTCCCTTGGCCAGCCGCGCGGTGCGATGCCAGTCGTCGGCCAACGTCGACCCCTGGCCACGGGGATAGCCCAAGGCCTGGGCCAAGTGCCCCAGATCTTGGGCGTTGGCCGGAATCAGGTTGGCGTCGCGGTGTGCCAACAGATTATTCCCGTTGCGAATCCGGCTGGCCATTTCAAAAGCGGCGCGCAGTCGAGTTGCCTCCACTTGGTTGATCAGACCGGCGTCTTGAGCCGCCTCCAGGGCCGCCAGCGTGCCAGTCACTCGCAGACCGGCCAATTGATGTCCGTGTTGCAACTGGAGCATTTGCACAGTCCACTCGACGTCGCTCAAGCCGCCAGGCCCCAGCTTGACATGATTGCGCGGATCGACCCCGCGTCCGATCCGTTCGGTTTCCATCCGAGCCTTGAGGCGACGAATCGAACTGGCAGCGGTCGCGTCCAAGCCTTGGGCCGGATAGCGAAACCAATTGATCTGGCTAAGGAATTGATCGGCTAACCCCCGATCGCCTCCGCCGAAACGGGCCCGCAGCAAGGCTTGTGCCTCCCAGGGTTGGGCCCAGCGCTGGTAGTAGGCAAGAGTCGACTTCAAACTGCGCAGCATCGGCCCCTTCTTGCCTTCGGGACGCAAGCCCAGGTCGAGTTCCAGTCCCGGGTCGACCGAACTGGATTGCAGCAGACGACGCATCAACGACAAACGCTCTTCACCAAGGCGCTGCAGATCGGGATCGTCGGATTCACTGGTGACAACCATCAGGTCAGCATCCGACCCGTAGGTCAGTTCGCGCCCGCCCCATCGCCCCAAAGCGATGATCGCCAAAGACACTGGTCCTGGCAGAGCCTGCTCGGCTACCACCAAGGCGGTGTTGACGACGACGTCCCACAGATCACTGAGCTGCTGACCTACTTGGTCGACTGGCAAATGATCAATCACCTCAGCCATGGCCACGCGCAACAATTCGCGGTTGCGCATCGAGCGGATCAGTTGGCCTCTCTGCTCTAGTTGCGCGCCACGCTCGATGCTGGCGGCCAGTTCGGCTCGCAGATCAGCCTTGCCTGTCCCATGAGCCTCGCCGTGACCAATCAGAATGGCGACGTTGGCTGGCGACCGGTTGAGCAGATTGGCCGCAAACCGCGATGTGGCCAAAACCTGCGC
>JAITVZ010000107.1 GCA_031285505.1 Propionibacteriaceae bacterium | reverse complement strand
GCCGATCTTCAGGCAGAAGCGAATACGAAGGTCGATCAGGCCCAGGATCTGGTTGACCGCCTGACTGCGGAACAGCAACGAGCTTTGCTGGCGGCTCAGGCTGCCGCTGCGGCTGCTGCCTCGCAAAACGCAGCCGATGCTGCGCCCGATAGCGCAGGGCAGTCCTCACGGGTCATTGCCACACCGCCACCGGTGGTAAACGGCGCCGGCGCCCAAGCCATTGTTGATTGGGCCACCGCTCGAGTTGGCTTTCCTTATGTCTATGGCGGCGCTGGCCCCAATAGCTACGATTGCTCAGGATTCACCATGGCTGCCTATGCCACTTTGGGCATCAGTCTGCCGCACGGTTCGATTGCTCAGTTTCACTACGGTGTGGCCGTGCCCCTGTCCGACCTTCAACCTGGTGACCTGGTCTTCTATTACAGCGGACCTAGCCACGTCGAAATCTACGTCGGCGGTGGTATGACCATTGGAGCCCGTAACGCTCGTCTTGGCGTGGTCTACAGGGAACTCAATTCCGGAATGCCGATCGCTGGGGCGCGTCGGCTGCTTTGACAAGCTAAACCTGTCCTTGGGGGTCTGTCGGTGGGCGGCGACTGAGGATGACGATCAGCCCAGCGAAACCAACAACGAAGGCAACAATTGCCAGCCATCCCAGCCAGATCGGGCTAGTCGGTGCCAGCCAGCGCACAGCGGTTAGTATCAAGCCGACGGCGACGCCTGCAATGGCCAGATAGCTGACGGCAGAAAGATGCCGACCGGCTGGTGAGAGCTGGGTGTAGGACTGCTCATCGTCGTCCAAGCTGAAGTGGAAATCTGTATCAGCCTGCCCGGCGTTGACATCTTCGTTGAATTCCCGCTGAATTATTGCGGCAAAATCATCATCAGAGCTTGGCACTCTTCGATGTTAGTACGAGCCGGCTTGTGTTGGCCGTAAAATGGCCTGGCAACAGCCGGATTGGTCCGGCAGCGGCCATGGCCAATGGGAGGTGCCTGTGTTCTACGCGGTTGTGCGGTTTCTGGTTCGGCCGTTGGTCTACTTGCTGTTCAGGCCGAAGGTGATTGGCAAGGCGAATCTACCCAAACGAGGACCGGCCATCCTGGCGGCGAATCACCTCGGTGTCGGTGAAACATTCCTCATTCCAGTGTTGATGCCTCCACAGATCACCTTTCCGGCCAAGCAGGAGCTTTTTCAGGGTCGATCACCTGGCCAGCGATTGCTGTCATGGTTCTTGCGGAAGGCTCATCAGGTGCCGATTGATCGCGCCGGTGGTGGTGAGGCCAGCGTGGCCCTGGGATCGGTCTATGACGTTTTGGAGCAGGGTGGCTTTGTCGCTGTCTTTCCGGAAGGCCACCGCTCACCAGATGGCCGACTCTACAAGGGGCACACTGGCGTGGCCCGATTGGCGCTGACTAGTGGGGCGCCGGTGATACCTGTTGGTTGTTTTAGAACACGTTTCGTCAAGGGAATCTTGCCTTGGCCTTGGCTTTATCGTCCCCAACTGTGCATCGGCGAACCCATGGCCGTTGACCCGATCATGCGCCAGAATTTCTTGGAAGCCACGCAGCACCGTGAATCGGCCGAGATCCTCCGGGCGTTCACCGCTGAGGTGATGGATAGGATCGCTGCCATCACCGGGCAGGCTGTGGTTGATCGTTACTCGACCGCGGTCAAGTCGCACTGATCCGTGGCAACGGCGACTTTCGCTTGGCCCTCAATCGTTCTCTGGTCATCGCGGTTGACCAGTTGTTATGCCAGCTAGGCTTTATCGCATGACCACTTTGCCCCCATTGTCCAGCTTGCATGCCCTTGGCCCGGCCCAGCAGCCTGCCTATGAGGACAAGGAGCGTTTGGCTGACGTCGTTGAGAAGCTGCGGCGCCTGCCACCGCTGGTCTTCGCGGGTGAGTGCGATGATCTGCGCTTGAAGCTGGCCGAGGCAGCTGCGGGCCGAGCGTTCATCTTGCAAGGGGGCGATTGTGCCGAGACCTTCGACGGTGTGACAGCGGCATCGATTGGCGGACGTCTGCGAGTGCTTTTGTCGATGGCGGTTGTCTTGACATATGCCGCCCAGGTGCCGGTTGTCAAAATTGGTCGCATGGCCGGTCAGTTCGCCAAGCCTCGATCGTCGATGACTGAGACCCGTGATGGCCTCACTTTGCCGGCTTATCGCGGTGACGCCGTCAACGGCTTGGAGTTCACGCTGCAGGCGCGTCAGCCAGACCCAGACCGTTTGCTAAGGGTTTACAACGCTTCGGCCGCGACACTCAATCTGGTGCGGGCCTTCACCAAGGGCGGTTTTGCTGACCTGCGGTCAATGCACAGCTGGAACAATGATTTTGTCCGCCAAGCCGGAGTGTCGGTCCGCTATGAACAGTTGACAGCCGAGATTGATCGAGCCTTGGCCTTCATGATGGCTTGCGGGGTCGGCGATCAATCCTTCAAGACCGTTGATTTCTACGCCTCTCATGAGGCCCTGCTGCTGGATTATGAGCATGCGTTGACTCGCATCGATTCTCGAACTGACACGCCTTATAACGTCGGTGGCCACCTGTTGTGGATCGGCGATCGGACGAGGCAATTGAGTGGTGCCCATGTGGCTCTGCTGCGACAGTTACGCAACCCCATCGGCCTGAAGGTGGGTCCGTCCGCTGATCCCGGCGAAGTGGTCGATCTGGTTGAGGCGCTCGATCCAACCCGCGAGCCGGGGCGGTTGACCATCATCGCGCGGATGGGCGCCAAGCAAGTGCGGGCCAAACTGCCCGCCATCATTGAGTCGGTCGAGAGTAGCGGGCGCCAGGTTTGTTGGGTTTGCGATCCGATGCATGGCAACACCTTCGCCACCAGCACTGGCTATAAGACTCGCTCGTTCACTGACGTCACGGCCGAGGTGGCCGGCTTCTTCGACGTCCACGCCAACTTGGGGACTTGGCCGGCTGGCATCCACGTTGAGTTGACTGGCGATGACGTCACCGAGTGTGTCGGTGGGGTCGGCGAGTTGCGTGAAGAGGACTTGGCTAGCCGTTATGAGACAGCCTGTGATCCCCGGCTCAATCGCGCTCAATCCCTGGAGTTGGCCTTCATGGTGGCGGATCGTTTGTCAACCCTGGAGCGTCCGGCCATCGGTAGCTACGACGTGGTTGATTTCTGACCCGATGGCCATCAGACAGTAGGCTGGCGCTCATGGATCTTCGCAGTGACACCGTCACACAACCGACGCCGGCCATGCGATCAGTGATGGCGAATGCGCCGGTCGGCGACGACGTTTACGACGAGGATCCGACCGTCCACCGGTTAGAGGCCACAGCTGCCGAGCTGCTCGGCCAGGAAGCGGCTTTGTTCGTGGTTTCCGGATCAATGGCCAATTTGCTTGGCGTCTGGCTGAATGTCGATCGCGGTGCCGAGATTCTGTGCGACAGTCTGGCGCACATAGTCCGAGCGGAATTGGGCGCCCATGCGGCCTTGCACGGCATCACCACCCGAACTTGGCAGAGTCAATCCGGCATCGCCGATTGGCGAGACATTGAGCCATTGATCAGTGCTGAATCCGGGCATTTGGTGACCACCCAAGCTGTTGAGCTGGAAAACACCTTGAACTTTGCCTCCGGCGCCATTCAGCCGCTGTCAGGCGTGCGCCGGATCTCTTGGGCCTGCAGAGAGCGGGGATTGGGGTTGCACATCGATGGTGCTCGCTTGGCTAATGCCTGTGTCGCCACGGGAACGACCTTGGCGGATTTTGGCAGCTTGGCGACAACTGTCAGCCTGTGCTTATCGAAGGGTCTGGGAGCGCCGATAGGCAGCATTCTGGCCTCGACTAGTGATCGCATTGCGGCAGCTCGGGTGGAGCGCAAACGTTTGGGCGCCGGTTGGCGCCAGGCCGGCATTCTGGCTGCGGCCGGCCTTTTTGCTTTGAACCATCAATACGACCGTCTGAGTCAGGATCACGAGGCGGCCCAAACCTTGGCCGCGGCCATCCGGAGCTATTGCCCGCAGGCCGTTCCGCGTGACGTTGCTACCAATATTGTTCTCATAAACCCGGTTGATTCATCCGCTGATCAGTTGCTGTCGCAAGCAGCCGACCAGGGAGTTCGATTGTCAAAGATCGGACCGCAATTGGTCCGAGCGGTGACCCATTTAGGCATTTCTTTGGAAGAGGCCCATCAGGCGGGTCAGATCATCGGCCAGATTCTAGCCTAAGGAGATCCGTATGAAGATATCACATCTCGGTCATGCCACCGTCTTACTGGAGACTGATCAGTTCCGTTTGCTGATCGATCCGGGCAACTATTCTGACGCTTGGCACGAATTGACTGATATTGACGCGGTTGCCATCACCCACGCCCATCCTGATCACGTCGACCTTGAGCATTTGCCGCGATTGGTTGCGCACAATCCCCAGATGATGATCATCTGTGAGCCGGGGGTGCTGGATCTTGATCTGCCCGGTCGCCCGGTCGGATTGCCCGTCGGATCAAGTCTTGAGTTGCCCGGTGTTAAGATCGAGGCGGTCGGGGGGCGGCACGCCTTGATTCATGCCGATATTCCACAAATTGGCAATGTCGGCTATGTCGTGCAGCAAGCAGCTGGACCGGTGTTCTTCCATCCGGGTGATGAACTGGACGCTATACCAGTGGGCATTGACATCTTGGCCGTTCCCGCTCATGGGCCGTGGTGCGCCATGAAAGAGACGATCGATTTTGTGCGGGCCATTGGCGCCGGCGATGGCTTCTTGATCCATGAGGGTCTGATCAATCAACGTGGCTGGGATCTCACCTTCGCCCGCTTGCAACAGATGACCGATACCAAGATGATCGATCTGCGCGGCGGTGTCTTGAAGCGCTAGACGACATGGACGGTGACGGTACTGCCTTCTGCGACCACTGTCCCGGCTGGCGGCTCAACACCGGTTACCAAGCCAAAGCGGATCCCTCCCCACTGATTGTCATAAACCTCGGTGGCGATCAGACCGATTTGCTGGAGCGCCTCCTTCAATTGTTTGGCGCTCTTGCCGGAGAAATCCGGGACGGTGACCATGCGCGGGCCAAGCGAGACCACCAGTGTCACCGGATCGCTGCGATAGAGCTGGCCGCTGGCGGGGTCCTGACTGATGACGGTTCCGGCAGGAACAGTCGTTGAGTAGTCATCATTGCGCGACACCACCAGACCAGCCTCGGTCAGGGCTGAGTTGGCATCATCAAAGGTCCGCCCAGATTGATCGATGATGTCGATGGGTTGTCGACCTTTGGAAACTGTCAAGTCGATGGCGGTGTTGCGGGCCAGGGGTGTCGACGCTTGCTGAGACGCTGAAACGACAATGCCGGCTTCGATTTGCTCGTCAAAGACCTCGGTGACAGTGCCGGTCTTGAGATGGGCCTCAACAATGGCTGCCTGGGCAGCCTCTCTGGTCAAACCAGCCACTGATGGCATCGGGTAGCGCTCTGGGCCCAGCGACATGTAGGCAGTGACTGTGGACTGACGGACGATGCGCTCACCAGCCACCGGATCGGTGCGAATGATTTGCCCGAGCGGTTCAGTCTCGGAGTATTCCTTGAGTGTGGTTAGTTCGATCAGACTACTGCTGGCCGTGTTGACAGCGTCTGACTCATTGAGGTGCACTAAATCTGGCACCGTGGTGTATCGGCCGGTTGTCATCCACCAGGTGAAGCTGCCCACGCCGCTTGCCAGCACCAAGAAAACCACCAGTGCCACTATCAATGGCGCCCGACCGCGTCGGCGTTTCTTGCGACCACTGATCGGTCTGCCTGGACCGCCCGCACCGACCGATCGAGATGATGGCCGCCCTATCGGCGCGGCCGTGAGTTTGTTGCCACTGGCTGCCGGTTGTTGGAGACCAGTCTTGCTCGCTGAACGGCCCGCGTTCGGCACATGGCCACCACCACGCTGGGACAAGGTCTGGGAAGACCTGTTTGCCGGACCCATGGTTGCTGGGGCTACTGTGTGCTGGTGCTGGCTGCCTGCCGAGCGTGAGGAGATTGGCGTCGGCTCATTGTGGGTTGGACCGTGCTGGAAGCGGCGCACCAAGTCAGGATCGTGCATTCGTCCCGCGTCAAGAGCCCGGATGGCCGATGCTGTGTCCTCTTCGAGGGCACGGCCATTTGCCGGACGTTGACGTATCCGCCGGGCAGTGGCCGCCTGAACGAGGGCGTCGACGTAGTCAGGGACCCGGGCGCGACTGGCCCCAACAAGAACGCTTGACGGCGCCGGCACATCCTCATGAATGTGGCGGTAGGTGATGTTTTCCTTGACGTCGGAGATATACGGGCGCCGACCGGTCAGCATCTCAAATAGAACGATGCCCCAGGAATAGACGTCAACAGTCTCGGTGACTTCACCTCGCTCGGCCATCTCTGGTGCCATGTAGCTGATGGTGCCGACGACTCCGGAAGGCTGAGCGTCGGGTTTTGAGTTTTGGAAACTCTTGGCCAGGCCAAAATCAGCCAATTTGACTTGGCCGCTGGTCGTGACCATGACATTAGCTGGTTTGATGTCTCGGTGAATCAAGCCGGCTTCATGGGCGACAGCCAGGCCGGAAGCAATCTCGTGGGCATAGCGCAGAGCGACATCGACTGGCAGTGGACCTGATCCGGCAATGATTGAGTAGAGTGACTGTCCCTGGATCAATTCCATAACAATGTATGGACGGCCATCAAGCCAGCCCTGGTCGAAGACGGCCACGATGTGGGCATCGGACAGTCGGGCTGCCAGGTGGGCCTCTCGCTCGAAACGACTGACGTAATCCGGCTCTTCGACTCGGTGCGGGTGCAGGATTTTGAAGGCGACGGTGCGACGCAGGCGCCGGTCCATTGCTCGGTAGACCACAGCTGATCCACCAGAACCGATGACTGCGACAATTTCGTAGCGATCGGCCACCAGCCGGCCCAAAAGGGGGTCAGTCGATGTCACAGCCACGGTTGTCCCTTCGTCAATTCACAAATCATCCATCTTCGAGTGTAGGTGGCCTCACAACCTTTCTGGGCCCACCACACCGGTACTGCTGTCTTTTGCTGGTGGGGCCACGCAAACGGGATCACTGATTTAGTCGAGGTGCCGTTCGCTAGGCTGAAGGCATGACGGTGCAATTCCCTCCAATGCCTCGCTTGAAGCGAGCCCGCATCGCTGCGGTGATGCCAATCTTGGCCAGCCCACTGGCTCGCTGGCAGGGCTGGTGTCGCCGCTTGGCACGCCAAGGTGCTGATCTCTTGGTCCTGACCAGTGGTAATGACGGCCTCGGGGCGGGGGTGGCTCTATCAACGCTCGGCCTCCATCGTGCAGATGACCAGCCAAGCTCAGCGCCGATGACCATGGATGCAGCCTTGAAACAGACGCGACGAGTCGTTGATCGGTGCCTGGTGGCAGCCACCGAGCCACTTTCAAGTTCTACGTTGACTGATGTGGTCATGCTGAACGATCCTGCTCATGTCTCAGACTGGCCGGGGCGTTTGGCAGGGGCGCAGATCTACGATTTTGAGCAGGCGCAACTTGCGATTGAGCTAGGTTGTACCTTCATAGTCTCTGACGCCAACGATTCGGCTTTGACGCAGCAGCTGGCGGGGTGGAGCCGTCATGGGGCCTCGCCGATCTGGTTCGTGCGCGGCTGTCGCAACAGTCAGCATCTGCGAACTTTGATTCATTCCGGAGTTCGTCGGGTTTGGGTGGAGCCGGAACCCTGGAAGGGTTTGCCGAACTGGGATGTTCAATTGGCCGCCGCCTGGTCAACAGATCAGAACCTTGGTGATTTGGCTGCCATTAACGCGCTATTTGCTAAGGAGGCTTGATGCGTTTCGATTGTCACGATCCGCTCAGTTCGGAATTTGTCAGCGCCATCGAAGCGGCCTTGGATCGATACTTCAGCACGGAACGCGATCTGTTAGCCCCAGTCGGTGATCGCTTGGATCCAGTTTGGGAGCAGGCCCAGCATTTCATTCGCGGTGGCAAACACATTCGTCCTGCTTTCTGCTATTGGGGGTATGTGGCGGCAGCCGGATATGAGCAGCTCCCACCTGCGGCTGTCCTGGAGATCGCCGCCAGTCTTGACCTGCTCCATTTGGCGGCGCTGGTCCATGACGATCTGATTGATCAATCTGATTCGCGACGCGGCGGACCATCGGCGCATCGTTTCTTTCAGTTTTGGCATAACCAGAATGGGTTGAGGGCTGATGACGCTCATTTCGGGCGATCGGCGGCCCTTTTGTTCGGTGACCTGTTGCTGTCTTGGTCGATGTCAATGGTTGAGCAGACATCGATCGCGGCTGATCGTCTCAAGCGAGCCCGGCCGTACCTGGATGCGGTGCGCACCGAAGTTCTGGCTGGCCAGTATCTTGACCTGCTGCATCAGGCCCGACCATTTGAAGGTGTTGACCTCTTGCGCGAGGCCGGCCTGGTGATGGGCTTCAAGACTGCGAAATATACCGTGGCTAGGCCTTTACAAATTGGCGCCGCACTTGGTTTGGCGGCCAGTGGTGTCCAACAGGGGCTGAGCGCCTTCGGCACGCACGTGGGTTACGCCTTTCAGATGCGCGATGATTTGTTGGGGTTGTTCGGTGATCCGCAAATCACCGGCAAGCCGACTGGCGATGACCTGCGTGAGGGCAAGAAAACCGTTGTGATTGGCTATGCCCTGCAAGGAGCCAGTGCTGGGGACGCCCAGCGCCTGCGCTTGATGCTGGGCGATCCGACATTGACCGACGACCAGGTCGATGAGGCATGCCAAATCGTCCAACGATCTGGCGCTGTTGAGGCTACTGAGAAGGCGATTATGACTGAAGCGACAGCTGGAATGAAGTATCTCCAAAGGCTCGACATCTCGCCGACAGGCGCTGATGCGTTGTCCGCGTTGGTCCATGCTTGCGTGGAGCGAATCGCATGACCATTGCGGACCTCTTGGCCAAAGCGGATCGCCCACTGGTGTCCTTCGAGTTCTTTCCGCCGAAAGATCAAGTTGGCGAGGAACAACTTGCCCGGACGGTCGATCGATTGGCGCCCATCCGACCAGACTTTGTGTCAGTCACTTATGGAGCCAATGGTTCATCGAGGGATCGAACCCTGTCGGCAAGCCATCGACTGGTAAGGCAGTCCGGCATGCGGGTGATGGGGCATTTGACCATTGCCAGTCAATCCCGGACGCAAATCGAGTCAGTGATCGATCGATACGCGCTTGATGGGGTGAATCACATTCTTGCGGTGCGCGGCGATATGCCCGGCGGGCCTACCCAGCCGTGGCAGCCTCACCCGGATGGCTTGTCGACGGCCACGGAATTAGTCGAGTTGATTGCCCGGCGCGGTGACTTCTGCATTGGCATTGGCGCCTTTCCAGACGCTCATCCGGCCAGTCATGATCCCGATTTGGACGCCAAAATCATCAAGGATAAGTGGCAAGCTGGCGCAAGTTTTGCCATCACTCAGCTGTTCTTTTCAGTAGATGCCTATCGGTCGCTGATTGAGCGTTTGCGCGGCCTTGATTGCCCGATACCGGTGATCGCTGGCATCATGCCGATCACCATAATCTCTCAAGTTGAGCGCTTTGCTCAGTTGAGTGGGGCGGTCTTGCCGTCGGCGTTGCGTCAACGACTGGCGGCAGTGGCCGATGACCCAGCGGCGGTGCGGGCATTGGGGATCGCGACCGCAACCGCCATGGCGGCTGATTTGATTGACATCGGTGCCCCTGGACTCCATTTTTTCACTCAAAATCGGTCCAAGGCGACAATGGAGATCTGGCAACGGTTGGAGGCCCAGGGTCTAGTTCAAACCGCCCAAGGGTCGTTGGTCGATAGCAGTGACTCAAACCACTGCCAGGCTCGCTCTGATGCTGGCTGATCAATCATGCAACCGTCCTGAAAACGTCGGTCGCCAGAGGCCGGGTGAGTCGATGTCGATGGTGGTCAGTCGTTGGGTTGGGCGGGTCAAACAAACATAGAGGATCCGATGACCGCTGACTGATTGGTCGACAATTTCATCGGGATGAACAATCAAAGTGGCATCGAATTCAAGGCCTTTGACTGACAATGGGTCAAGCAGTTCCAAGCGATCCAGCATGGGCAGGTGCTCACGCAGTTGGCTGAGACGATTGGCAAGTCCGATGACTACGATCGTGCCTTGAACTTGATCGATCAGTCGCTGCACAGCGGCAACGGTCACTGTTGTCCAATCCTGGCTGGACGCTAGCAGCAACTCTGGTGGGACGCCGGTCGCCCTGACCGATTCGGGGATGTCCGCTGTCGGTTCGGTGCGCCGGATAAAGCTGGTGGCCAAGTCATACGATTCTTTGGGAGAACGATAGTTGGTTGTCAGCAGAAATCGTTGTTGCTGTCGCGTGCCCACGAGTTGTTGAAAGGCTGTGGTGATCTCCTGTGGCACTGGCCAACTGGACTGAGCTGGATCACCAAGAATGGTCCATGATGCTGCCGGTCCGCGTCTTCGGAGCATGCGCCACTGCATGGGCGTGACATCTTGAGCCTCATCGACCAAGATGTGAGCGAAAGTGTCGTGAATGGCGTCAGCGGTGACAATGCGTTGATTGTTCAAGCGGTCATCCAAGCTGACCAGTTCGGCGACGGGCGAATCGCTGAACAGATCAGGTCCAGCCGATGGAACGGGCCCGAGAATGGCTGCCAATTCATCCAGCAAAGCCATATCGGCAATCGTCCAATGGTTTGGCCGGATCGCATTGGCTAGACAGGTTGAGTCCACGAAGTCGAGTTGGCTAATTCGTCGGATCAGACTGGCATCAGTTAATTGGGCTAGAGTCTCCTCTGGACGCAGGACTGGCCACCATTTGTTGACGAATGGCTCGTAGTTGGCCGATTCCCACACCTTGTCGCGGAATTTGTCATCGAGGACATCGACCAGTCCACGCCCGAGTTCGACTGCCAAGCGCCAGATGCCTTCACTTAGGGCGGCACGACATGCGTTGTATGGTTGCTTTCGAATGAGCCTTTGCCGCAAAGCCATCAATCGATCAGTGGGGATCGTCAGTGCCTCTCCGTCGATCACCAGTGTCAAGTCTTCATCAGGCGCTTGCTCGCTGACTAGGCGGCGCAGCAAGGTCACCATACTCGGACGCCCCTTGATCCAAGCGGCTGCTGGGGTGTCGGTCTCGCTGGAGCGCGTCGCCAAGACATCACTGGCTACGGACCCGAGTGATTCCATACTGACGGCATCTTCTCCCAGTGACGGCAGCACTTGACTGATGTAGTCCATGAAGACTGCCGATGGGCCAACGATCAAAACGCCACCATTGATGAAGCGACGCCGGTGTGTATAGAGCATGTATGCGATTCGATGCAGGCCGACGACGGTTTTGCCGGTCCCCGGGCCACCGGTGATAATCGTGAAGCCCTGGTAAGGGGCTCTGATGATGCGGTCCTGCTCTGCCTGGATGGTGGCGACAATGTCACTCATGTGATGTCCTCGGGAGCGTTCAAGGGCCGCTAGCAGGGCTCCATCTCCGATGATCACCATGTCGGATGGCACCGCATTAGGCATCAACACGTCGTCTTCGATCGCTGTGACTTGCTCGTCGCGACTGGTCAGAACCCGCCTCCGCACCACCCCCATCGGATCGATCGGCGTTGCTCGATAGAAGGCCTCGGCTGATTGAGCCCGCCAATCGATAACCAAAGGCTCATAGTCATTGGTGCGGACACCCATGCGTCCGATATACCGGACTTCGTGATCGTGGAAATCAAGCCGCCCGAAGACCAGCCCATCGTGTTGGCTGTCCAGTTGCGACATCCGCCGTGCTGAGACGTATGAGAAGGCATCACGCTCATACAAAGACGTACTCAACTCTTCTCGAAACCAAGTGTCTCGCGTGGAGCTGAAGTGGCTGTACGCCTCATGGGCAAGTCGTTTGGCGGCGTCCTTCTCCTGCAGAAGTTGCCTATTGACTCGATCGACATAGGCTTGTTCTATCTCGATCTGCTCCTGTCTAGGAGTTTTGTTGGTCACAGTGCCCTCTCATTTGGCAGTTTCGACCAACTATCTTATCGAGATCGTGCCAGGACTAAGGGCTGCTTGCGTCGGACGGTCATCCAGCACGGCGTGGGAATGGGTCTCGAATCAAGCGGAAGCAGCTCTGACGGACTATCGATCACGTGTTGCCCTCCGCAACCCGGGCAATACCTGGTTGACAAGGCGCATCACGTCGAATTGATGGCTGGTGGGCTAACCAGCGCGCCACCGGCTTGACAAGATTCCTGCCGGAGGGGTAACTTTATCTAGCCCGCGGAGCTGAATCCCGCAAGATGAAGCCCCGAAAGTGCTAGTCACACGGGAAAACGAAGTTGAAGAGTCTGGATGAAGCTGCTAAGCTAAACCGGCTCGATTCAATCGAGTTGAAAATTGAAACTTGACAGGCCGGAAACGATCTAGTAAAGTTTCACGAGTTGCCCGGAGCGATGGCCAAGCCAAAGCGAAGGTCGCACCTGAACCTTGAGAACTCAATAGTGTGCTTAAAGTCAATGCCAAAGAATGCACTAATACAATATGTAGTAAGTGCCCCGATTCTCAGCGAAGCTAGTCTTCGAATGAGAACGGTTCCTTTGATAATGATACATCCAGTCAGATGATTTGGATAGTGTCAGGTTATCAACCTCAAGTTGAAGCGCGATTCTGATTCAGATGAGCGTGAGTTTTTCAACGGAGAGTTTGATCCTGGCTCAGGACGAACGCTGGCGGCGTGCTTAACACATGCAAGTCGAACGATGAACCACTTCGGTGGGGATTAGTGGCGAACGGGTGAGTAACACGTGGGCAATCTGCCCTTCACTCTGGGACAAGCCCTGGAAACGGGGTCTAATACCGGATACGACCTGCCAAGGCATCTTGGCGGGTGGAAAGCTCCGGCGGTGAAGGATGAACCCGCGGCCTATCAGCTAGTTGGTGAGGTAACGGCTCACCAAGGCGACGACGGGTAGCCGGCCTGAGAGGGCGACCGGCCACACTGGGACTGAGACACGGCCCAGACTCCTACGGGAGGCAGCAGTGGGGAATATTGCACAATGGGCGAAAGCCTGATGCAGCGACGCCGCGTGAGGGATGACGGCCTTCGGGTTGTAAACCTCTTTCAGCAGGGAAGAAGCGAAAGTGACGGTACCTGCAGAAGAAGCGCCGGCTAACTACGTGCCAGCAGCCGCGGTAATACGTAGGGCGCAAGCGTTATCCGGAATTATTGGGCGTAAAGAGCTCGTAGGCGGTTTGTCGCGTCTGCTGTGAAAGCCCGGGGCTCAACCCCGGGTCTGCAGTGGGTACGGGCAGACTAGAGTGCGGTAGGGGAGATTGGAATTCCTGGTGTAGCGGTGGAATGCGCAGATATCAGGAGGAACACCGATGGCGAAGGCAGTTCTCTGGGCCTTTCTTGACGCTGAGAAGCGAAAGCGTGGGGAGCAAACAGGCTTAGATACCCTGGTAGTCCACGCTGTAAACGGTGGGTACTAGGTGTGGGGACCATTCCACGGTCTCTGTGCCGCAGCTAACG
>JAITVZ010000059.1 GCA_031285505.1 Propionibacteriaceae bacterium | reverse complement strand
CCGCTGGCTCCAATGGGACACCACACAACCTCCAGGCTTCAGCGACCCCAGTGAGATGACATCTTCCATCGAAAATCTGGCTCTGTCCAAGGCGCAGGGCCTCACCAGTGTCAAAGCTGTCGATGAGGCGCACTTCGCCATCATCGATGCCTATATCGACGAACTGATGGCCCCCTTGTACGAAGCCGCCGAACGCGACTGGCAATTTGGGCTGCGTGTTCTCGAGGGCCTGAATGCCCAAGGCTTGGAAGAAGCCGCTCGCACTTGCGGCAAGGCCAAAAATGCTGCCCGCAAAGCCCAGGCCGCCGAGAATGAGTTCGCCGTGGTTTACCGCCATTGGGTTGGCACAGAACCAGTCACAGACACCACCATGGCGCCATTCGATCACCGTCAGTATCGTCAGCATTGGGACGCTGAGCGTTTGCAACTGGCGGCCGACAAGGGAGTTCTCGGCCAGACCGCCTGGGGATTCAGAGGCACTGTCACCCAAGCCTGTCCGCCCGTCATACCAGATCAAGCTCCAAGGAATGAGCAATGAGCTACACGCAGCCCACGCACGCTCTGGCCCCATCGAGCGAACTCGGTGAGCCAGCAGTATCCCCGATGGATTTCCCTAAGCGAATAATCATCCCGTTCTTTTTGGGAGTCTTGGGCACCGTGGCTGGGCCGATCATGGCCGCGCCAGTCTTGACGCACCTGGTGTCGATGCTCTTCAAGACTGCTAAGAATCCTGATGGCAAGGACCCAACAGGACTCTTAGCAGTTTGCACCTTTGTCGTCCTGCTGGGAGCAGCCTGGGAGGTGGGCCAATCCATGGCCAAGCGCCACATCAAAGACAGATCCCTGTCTGCGAAACGGTTCACCGGATTTGGCTTATTCATCACCTTGTGGATTCTGCTCTGCTTTGGCATGGCCGCACTCCGTGCCTGCGAGGCGTTCATCACCAAGACCAAATATGACAAGGCGGATGGCGGCGATGTGGTGGTCGCCATCCTCCTGCTGATATTCGACCTGGTCGGCGGATTGTGCGTGATTTCAGCAGTCTATGTGTATCTCACTTCCACCTATCATCTGGTTCGCCCCACTCAAAAGCGGGCGGAGAAGCGGGCCAAGCAACTCGACAAGGCCGCCGGCCTGGCCATCCATGTCGCCGAAGCCCTAGATGCCAACCGTCTGGCCGCCGGCCAGTGGGCGGCTGACTACAAAGCTCATTGCACCCGCCTAGCCAATGATTCAGCGCGCATCAAGGATGCCGTCCGCTTGGAGTTCGCCCGCTCCTTGGGCTCCCCGGCTAGCACCAGCGCAGTCTTCGCGCCCCACAAGGGCACGAATGTTGACGAGTTCGAGGCCGAGGCACCCTAGGGCTATCCGCTCAATTCAACCGAACCAAGTCGCAACTAAGACCCATCAGCAAACCAACCTCACAGACAGGAAAAGCATCATGGCTGAGAACCTAGCCCAAGCCCGCAAGGCCATAGAAGGACAACGCGCTGCGATCCGCGAACATATCAGTAAGTATCACCGCTACCAACACCCTGACGACAAGATGACTGCCTGGAAAACCATCCAGAACGCCCAAGAGCAAATCCGGAAGCTGAAGAGGCGCTATCCCGGCCTCGATTCGTACTCCAGCGAGGACAGTTGGAGTCCTCGCTAGCCGCCACCAGTCAATCGTCGATGGAGCCGCCTTAGAGCATTCGCGGTCCACAACCTTCAGCGTAAAATGAAAGGCCTTCCCAATGGCTCATGCCAGCAGCATCACCGCCGACCAGGCTCCTCTGCCGCGTTCGATTCCCGCCGTCCAGCGGATGCTCTCCGGAGAAATTGTCTACCCATTCCTAACCAAGCTGTCTGACAAAAGGGCTGGGCGGCGTGATCGACCGCTTCTGGAGTCCCTGGCCCAGCAAGAGCACATCCATCCGGGAACACCCTGGATGCAGGGTCTTGGTTCCGGCTTCCTGACGGCTGCCGCCAGGGAACGAAGAGACAGTATCGCCCTCCAAGCGCCACTGCGTGCCGAAGCCGCGAAGGCCATCGCCCGTTTCCAAACCCTGCAGTCCAATCATGCGGACTTGGAGGCTGCCGCCAAAGCGCCAAGCACGACGCCACTGAGCAATGAACCCACCACTTTCGCCGAGAAACGAGACGGGGCTGATCAGATCCTGCGGCGGCGCCAGCGTGAAGACGCTGCTCGGCTAGCGTCCAACCGAGCCAGGGTTGAGCAGTCCAACGCCGAGCAAGCGGCTATACGCGCCAGATTGTCGGAGCTGGAAGAGGAGTTCGACCTTCATGAGGAGGCCTACAAATACCGCGCCGAAGCCCTTCGCTCGTACTACGGCAAACGCCAGGCCACCTACCTCAGTTGTGGATTACGAACCGTTAGCGTCGGCAGTGGATTTCGCGATCTGGCCAAAATCGATTCACCGACCTGGCAGGCCGCCGCGTTCCCCCAGCTCAGCACATCGGACTCCTGATGCCCCCGCGTGACGGCCCCTTCGACTACCAGGAAGGCCTATTGGCCCGGTCCAAGGGAGACAAAATCCACCAAGGTCACGCCCTGGGCATCAGACCCGCCTGGTTATTGATTATCCTCCTGGTCGTGACCGCAATAGTGACGGCACTGATCCTTGTGCCACACTTCCAACCCCCCATGCATCTAAGCCAGACGAGCCTCATCGGGCCTCGACCGCCGATCCCGCGAAACTTCGTGCTACTCCGGGATGACTCCGGCAGCTTCGTCGATTACGAAGCCATCCGTGACGACTCGATCCAACAGGTGCTCACCTGGGCACCCGGCAATCTTCGCGATGACGACACGATCACTGTCATCTCATTCGCCGGAGAGTCTTTGGTGACACTGCCACCAACCACGGTAGCTGACCTGATCGACTCCAAAACTGAACCGATCCGCGAGGTTGCCACGGGCGACGATACCCAGATCATTCCAGCCCTCCAAGCCACCAGAGACGTTCTCAAAGAGCATCCGCACCCAACCAGCATCATTATCATCACGGACACACTGATCCATGACGTGACTTCTGGGCAGGTGGATGATCTTCTGGGCGAGCTCAGCGTCATGAGTTTGAGTGTCATCCTGCCCACCGGCATGTCCGTCGACCCCACTTGGTCGACACAATTCGATTGGGCGGCTGACTTTCACGCTGAGCCGGGCGATTCAGCCAGCACAGCCTTGGCGGTCGGAGAGGCGCTCGCCCACGCTACTGGGCAAGCACTGCAATCTAGTTGAGACTTGCGACTTGAGCCCCCAATACCATCCAAATCAAGCGAAGGAGGTGAGAACCATGGGTTTCTTCATGCCACCGACTACCCCCGAAGCCGCGATCATTCGCCAGGCTGAGGATTACAAGAAACGGGAGGAGCAAGAGCAGGCGAAGAGACGCGAAGAGGCGAAAAAGCGCGAACGGGCACTCGACGCCGAGCGGCGACGTCTACTCAGTGAAACGACACAGAAGCGCTGATGTTTCCCAGATCGCAGGTGCGGGTCTGGCCGTTACCATTGGCTTCCCGTACCAGCGATCTGACGCCGCGATCGAACGCAATAACCTGCCACGGTCGACCATCGGCCTCATCCGGCCTCAGAATCGACTGTCTTTGATTCTGACTGGAGATACCGTCAGTGACGCTCAAATATTGGAACAGCCTTGCCGGTTGAAAAGTGAGCCACTCCCCTGTCTAGAACTAGGTGCGGATGACGAACTAGCCATTGATCCCCTACACTGGTGGGGCAATGATTCTCGGATCATCGCCCATGGGTGTTGAGGCATCCATGTCCCCATCGTCTAGTGGTCTAGGACACCGCCCTTTCACGGCGGCAACACGGGTTCGAACCCCGTTGGGGATGCCGGTGTGGCGCAAATGGCCGGTAACAGCCCAAGCCACACCAACAGCAACGAGCCGATTGGCGAGCCTGGCCAATCCTTGTTATAGTTGCTGAGGCCGGTTCGCCGGTCAGCCAGTATGGCCCCGTAGCGCAGTTGGTTAGCGCGCCGCCCTGTCACGGCGGAGGTCGTGGGTTCAAGTCCCATCGGGGTCGCCAAGAGTCAGCATTTGGCTCAAGCGGCCAGGTAGCTCAGTCGGTAGTAGCGCATCCCTGAAAAGGATGAGGTCGTCGGTTCGATCCCGACCTTGGCCACCATTCACTTCAGGTTCCGTGAGCGCGTTGCAACTGCCCCGATGGCAGCAAGAGCCCCTGATAAGCTAAGACACCAGGCCAGGAAGGACAGTCATGCCCCGAATCAAACGTTCACAGGTGGGCCGCGACGCTGCCCCAAAAGGGCAGCCGACGCCAGCTCAACCGGCTTCAACCGCCAGTAGCGAGTCGCAGAATGATCCCAGCCCATCCCAGGTTCCACCGAACAACATCCCTCTCCTGGACACTGCCGATTCCCCCATTGACGCCGGCAGCCCTGGGAATGTCCCCCTCGCCGAAGGCCAGTCAGTGGGCGATCCAGCCAAGACAGTGTTCGCATTACGCTTGGCTTTGGTAGTGGTGTCCATTGTCGCTATTGGACTGATTGTGACGGTGATACTCTTGCTGACCAGGGGGAATGGTCCCGCCAGCGGGACGACGTCGCCGCAGCCGAACGCCTCGGCTGCCACAACCCAGGAAGCAACCCCCATGTACCTGACCCAATATATTGCCGTTGATTCAGGCGCCACCAAAGAAGACGCCATCATCATTGAGCTCCATACCGATTATCAGTGCCCCTGGTGTGGTCGTGCTGAGCAGATATACGGCGAGGCGCTTCACGATCTGGCGATCAGCGGCGACGTTGATCTACGCATTCACCTGCGGACACTGGTCGGCGATCAAATCATCGGTAATGACTCATCGCGGCGGGCCGCCGCTGCGGCCGTCTGCGCCAATGACGTCGATGCTTTTTGGGCCTACCACTCGACCATTTTCGCCAATCAACCTGAAGAAGGTGTCGGCTTCACTGACGAGCAACTGCTGGTCGATTTCCCGGCCCAGGCCGGCATCAGTGGCCAAGCTTTACAGGACTTCCAAACCTGCTACCAGTCAGGGGCTTCGCAAGAGCAAGTCCAGGCGATGGAAGACGAAGGTAGCCAGGCTGGCATCAACGGCACCCCGGCCTTCTATGTCAACGGTTTGCCTGTCAATTTCGACCTGCAACCATCGGCCGACTCCATCACATCAATGAACGCCACTGACCTGCTAGCGGCCCTCCAAAATCTCTGACCATTGCAGAGGCCCCGATGATCCGTGCCGTGCTGGGAACCTTCGGCACAGCACGGATCATCGGGTTCTAACACCCATCAGCTTGTGTCAGCGGCGATCTCAAGCCAGATAGGCCGCCACCCAGCGCCGAATCTCATCAAAGAAACGTCGTCGCACCTGGGCCGAGGACAAGGAGACGTCATGCAAGGCGCCGACCAGGCGCACCAAGGTGACATGCCAACCCAGGCGATAGGCCCGAGCGGCCACTCGCTCGACGTCGATGGCCAGGTCAGTGCTGGTGACCAGTGGCCCCCAAGTTTTCGGGGCGCTCGACTGACTTGAAGTCACCACCAAGACGGGAGCGTCAATGTGCAACCCGGAGCCCACCCGATCCTGGGCGTTGACCACCGCCCGGGTCCAGCCTGGGCGGATCGGTTGCGACGAAATTCGTTTCAAGTTGAGGTCGTAGTCCCACTCCCCCTGGTAATCGCGATGCAGCGATCGTCCGTAGAGATCATTCTCGGACAATGGCAGGGCCATAGTCGGGGTCGCCATTGCCAGGCCTCTCATCAAAGGTGGCGTCAGCGCCCTGAATAAAGCCGACCCCTGAAGATCAATCCAGGGCGAGTTCAGCATCACGCCAATAAACTTGTGTGGCCGATCATTCGCATAAAGGGCGGCGATCAAGCCACCAGTTGAGTGGCCGTAGAGCAATACCTGATCATGGTCGCGCCTAACCTCGGCGACAACAGCATCCAATTCTGGAAAATAGTCGCGAACATCGGTCATATAGCCAGGCAACTCTCCATCTTGCAGGCTACGACCATAACGGTGCAGATCAATCGCAAAGAAATCAAAGCCAAGTTCATCGAAGACCGCCGCCACATGCGCCTGGAAGAAGTATTCGTTCCAGCCATGGATATAGAGCACTGCTCGCCGATGCCGGGGGCTGTGCCGTCGCACCAAGGTGGCGCGCAGATGACCGGCGCCTTCCTCTGGCAAGTGTGGCTGGCTGCAAAGCTCGTACTGGCGCATTTGGAAATCCGGCAACAAAACATCAGCCTGCCAATCAGCCAACCAATGGTCAGTAGGCGAATCCGAATGATCAACTGGATCGACCTGCGCCAGGCCGGCACGCGACCAAATGTGACGCCAACTGCTGATCAGGGATGCCAAGCCAGATCGGGGATCCGGTTCATCGCTCATGATTTCTCCGTCCGAGTCGATCTAACGCCAAGCCCCCTGCTGACCGATAAAACCCAGCTAACGTTCCAGATGCTTGTCGGCAGGATCACTGACCTGATCATCTTCCCAGACGTACTTGTCTGCCAGGTCAGCATAGGCAGCCGGTATGTTGCCACCGGCCTCATGGTTTAGTTCTTCTTGAAGCGAAGCAAAATCGGTCGACACCGACCGATACTTCAGTTCACGAGCGACTTTCGTCTGCTTTGCCTTTTGACGGCCGCGCCCCATAGGGTCAGCCTCCTTCGCTCGCGGCCAACCCGCGTGGTTATTAGTTGTCGGTATTCAATCGTGCCCCCAAGGTTACCGGCAAAGTCGTTGCTGGTCCAGATCAACTCCATCGATGGACAACAAACTAGCCGATTGATGTGGGCAAATGGCGGAGATCAATCCAGGTGATGACCAATCAATTCCGCCGATAGCTGGCCACTTTGACGTTGCCTCACCTCGCCACCAACCCAGGCTCGAAGGCCCCTCCGGGTCAACAAGTCGATGATGGCCTCGGCCCGATCTGGGGCACAAACCATCACCATGCCCACACCCATGTTCAAAGCCGCCTCAATATCCGCCTGGCTGATCTGGCCGACCTCTTGAATCAGTCGGAAGATGCTGGGTGGTCGCCAGCTGTCGCGGCGCAGCACCGCTGTCAGACCAGCTGGCATCACGCGTGCCAGATTGTTGACCAGGCCGCCACCAGTGATGTGGCTCATGGCGTGGACCCCGCCCAGGGCGATTGCTGCCAGACAATCCAAAGCGTAAATGGTGGTCGGTTCCAACAGAGCTTGCCCCAGAGGCATTCCCAACTCTGGAAGATCACGGTCAAGTGACCAGCCGGTTTTGGCCAACAGCACCTGCCGTGCCAGCGAATAGCCATTGGAATGCAAGCCCGACGACGCCAGCATCACAACGACGTCGCCGGGAGCGATCCGATCAGCACCGAGCATGTCCTCACGCTCAACCACGCCGGTGGTAGCTCCGGCGACATCGAATTCGTCGGGACCCAACAACCCCGGATGCTCGGCTGTTTCGCCACCGATCAGGGCCGCCCCTGCCCGCCGACAGCCGTCGGCGATGCCAGCGACTATCGCTGCGATTCGTGTCGGTACAACCGATCCGCAAGCGATGTAATCGGTGACGAACAGTGGCTGCGCGCCAACCACCACCAAGTCATCGACCAACATGGCCACCAGGTCCCGGCCGATGGTGTCATAGACGCCCATGGCCTGGGCAATGGCCACCTTGGTGCCAACGCCGTCAGTCGAAGTTGTCAGCACTGGTTGGCGATAACCCTTCAGAAAGCTGGCGTCAAACAGACCGGCGAACCCTCCCAGACCACCGATCACCTCGGGGCGGCGGGTGGATGCGACGCTGGCTTTCATCAATTCGACGGCCTGTTCACCGGCTTCAATGTCAACACCAGCGGCAGCATAAGCGCTTTGTTCGGTCATAGGTCCTCCAATATCGAAAAAGACTCAACCGGAAAACTGTCACGATTGATCCGGGCTTGTCCAAAGCCAGATGGCTCCAAACCCAACCGCCTGGCCTCAACCGGCGGCACCGGCACTTGGTATTGGCCATCAAAACAAGCTCGACACAGGTCATTTTTGGCCTGGTGTGTCGCCTCGATCAACGCATCCAAACTGACAAACCCAACCGAATCAGCGCCGATCGCCTCAGCGATCCGCTCTGGTGACATGGTACGAGCGATCAGCTCCTGTGGATCGGCGAAGTCGATGCCAAAGAAGCATGGCCACAACACTGGTGGTGACGAAATGCGCACATGCACCTGCTTGGCGCCGGCCTGGCGCAGCATCGCCACCACTTGTCGTTGAGTGTTGCCCCGGACAATCGAATCATCGACCACCACCAGTGACTTACCCTCGACCACCCGGCGCAAGGGGTTGAGCTTCAACCGAATCCCCAATTGACGCAAGGTTTGTGACGGTTGGATGAAGGTGCGCCCGACGTAGGCGTTCTTGACCAGGCCTTGACCGTAACCGATGCCGGATCCGGCGGCGTAGCCGATGGCCGCGGGCGTGCCCGAATCGGGCACCGGAATGACCAGATCGGCCTGAGCTGGCTGTTCAGCAGCCAAAAGCTTGCCGATCTTCACCCGAATATTGTGGATCTGTCGGCCATGCAAGACAGTGTCAGGTCGCGACAAATAGACGTACTCAAACAAACACAGTTTGCGATCAATCGGCGCGAAAGACATCGACTGCAGTCCATTCTGATCGATGCAGATGAACTCGCCTGGCTCCACCTCGCGGACGAACTGGGCGCCGACAATGTCCAAAGCAGCTGACTCTGAAGCGACCACCCAGCCTCGATCAGCCAATCGACCGACGCACAAGGGGCGCATGCCATGACGATCCCGAGCGGCGTAGAGCCGATCCTTGGTCAGAATCACCAAAGAAAAGGCTCCCTCCAACCGTGGCAGCACCAGCCGGGCCGCCCGATCGATCGGCCCTGGTTGACTAGCCAACAGGGTGGCCAACAAGGCGGTGTCAGAACTGGAGTCCATCGTCAACTTGATCGGCAGTCGAGCATGAGGATTGAGTTGGCTGGCCCAAGCCTGTAATTCTTCGGTGTTGGTCAGGTTGCCATTGTGGGCCAAGGCGACGTCACCATATGGAGTGACCCGAAATGTCGGCTGAGCGTTCTCCCATTGGGAGGCGCCAGTGGTCGAGTAACGGGTGTGGCCAATCGCCATCGAGCCGGTCAGCGACTCCAAGGTCGGCTCATTGAACACTTGGGACACCAGCCCCATGTCTTTGAAGACCATGATCCGTTCACCATTGGCCACGGCGATACCAGCCGATTCCTGACCGCGGTGTTGCAAGGCGTAGAGCCCGAAATAGGTCAGTTTGGCGACCTCTTCGTCAGGTGCCCAGACCCCGAAAACGCCACATTCCTCGTGAGGCTGATCGTCGATTTGGGTCGATGACGACATGTCCAGTTGGTCTTGCATCAGATCGTTTCCATGGTTTCGGCGGCCGATTCGGAGCGCCTGGGCAACTCGGCCAGGCTGTTCAACAAGAGAATCTGAGCCTGAACCGTCTTCTTCAGGTCCGAGGCACTGACCGACTCATTCGGAGCATGCATCCGCGAATCTGGGTCGGCGATGCCGGTGACCAAAAACTCAGCCTGGGGGAAGGCGCGATGCAGCTCACCAACCAGCGGAATCGCTCCTCCTTGGCCGATCAAGACTGGTTGGCATCCAAAAGCGGTCCGATAAGCGGCCATGCCGGCGGCTACAATCGGCCCATCGACGTCAACCTCTCCCGGGTTTCCGGCGCTGCCTAAAACAATGTCCACTTGGGCGCCCCAGTCAACATGGCGTCGGCAGTGATCAGCTAAGGCTTGTTGGGCGGTGATGGCTGACATTCCCGGCGGCACCCGCAGTGAGATTTTGGCCCTGGCTTGCGGTGACAAAGTGTTGGATGCCTGTTCGACGCTGACAGCGTCCATGCCGATGACGGTCAGCGACGGCTTGGCCCAAAGTCGATCAGCGATCGTGCCACTGCCGATCTGTTCGACTCCATCCAGCAGACCGGCCTCTTCCCGGATGGCCTGCGCCGAGTAATCCACATCGAAGTGGCCGGTCACCGTCAGCCCGTCGACTGCCACATCACCATTGGCTGTGTGCAAGGTGGCCAATAGCCGGCAAAGTGTTGTCAAAGCGTCGGGCACCACGCCACCGAACTGTCCCGAATGGAGGGCGTGGTCCAGTGTCTTCACCTCAACGATCAAGTCGCAGACCCCGCGCAGCGCTGTGGTGAAAGCCGGTCGCCCGACTGAAAGATTGCCGGCGTCAAGGATGACATAGGCGTCCGCGGCCAAGTCCTGACGATGTTCCTCGATGAACTGGTCGATATGGGGGGAACCGATTTCCTCCTCACCCTCGACAAAAATGGTCACCCCGACCGGCGGTTGACCATTGAAGGCCCGCAACATCGCCAGATGACAGGCGACGCCACCTTTGTCATCAGCCGCACCGCGACCAAACAAGCGGTCACCATGGCGCGCCAGCACCCAGGGATCATCAACCCAATCATCAGGATCCCCCACCGGTTGGACATCATGGTGGGCGTAGAAGCAGATAGTTGGCATGCCTGCCGGCGCTGGAAAATGGGCAATGATTGCCGGCGCCGCGGGGCCATCAAGCAATTGAACATCGGGACAGCCGGCATCGGTCAGCAGATGAGCGATCAGTTCGGCCGAGGTTGTCAGGTCTTTGTGGTGCTCCTCAAGGGCCCCCACCGAGGGAATCGCCACCATTCGCGACAGGTCCGATATCAATTCGTCGGCTAAGGTCATGGCACAACCCTACGTCATGACTTGTGAGCGATCTGTGCTGGTCCACGGCCAATACCGCCGAAATGTGAGTGATGGTGGCGGCTTGGGGAAACCGCCACCATCTGGGGTGGGAGAATCCGATATAAATATCGGACGAGCTAGAGCAACGGGGAACGCACTAGCTCTAAAGCACTCACCAACAAAGACGAATGTCTGATTTATTCATGTCATCTATGTTGTATTTCTACAATAGCAGTATCACCGATGCGACGCAAAGCTGTCCCCTGGTCTCAACGAGCGGCGTGGATACTTGTCTGACAAGGTATTTCGTCGGCATTGGCCGCTAGAATATGGCATTGAGAATGCCTTGCAAGCCTCCACCTTGACTTGATGCCTGTGTTTTGGACTTGCCTCCAAATAAGCCGCCCAGCAAGCCGCCCAGCAAGCCGCCCAGGCCACCGAGCAAGCCTGACGACGATGAACCTCCGGCGCCACCCAAACCAGCCAGCAATGACGACACGGCGTCGCCCTTTCCAGCCGCTCCGCCGAGCAAACCACCCAAGACGTTGCCGATGCCACCAGCTGAACTGCCGGCCGCTTGATTGGCGACATAGCCCATCACCAGTGGCGCCAACATTGGCAGCAACTGTTTGATCAGGGAGGCGTCCCCGCCAGTCTTGGCGGCGATGGCAGTGGCCGATTTGGCGCTGGTCGTCCCGAGAGTGTGCTTGACGATCTTGGCGCCATCCTTGACGTCAATCTGATCTACCGATACCGGTGTGCCGTCGCCGCCCAAGTGGGTCTGCAGTGCCCCCAATAGTGAAGCGGCACCACCTTGACTACCGGCATTGGCCGTCATTCCGCCAAGCAACGAGGTGATCACTTGTGTTGAAGCCTGGCCAGCCGCCTCTTGACTGACACCGAGTTTCTGGGCGATGTCTCCCAGCGGCACTTGGCTCATGATGTCGGTTATCGCGCTCATGTTGATCCTTTCACAGCCCCCCGCTGTCCCAGCGGTATCGTCTTGCTCCAGTCTGCTACCAGATCCAGCCAAGCGCAACAATCGTTTTACCAAGAAAGACAGCCGCCTTCGAAGTCAGGTTCGAGAAGTCAGGTTCGATAGGATAACCAGCATGAAGGTTCTTCTCACTGGTGGCGCCGGCTACATCGGCACACACACCGCCATCGCCTTGCATGATCAAGGCCACCAGGTCGTTATCGTCGACAACTTGGCCAATGCCTCTCAGGAAGCCGTCAAACGGGCGGAGCAGATCACCGGCACATCGATGCCCTTCTATGAGATCGACGTCTGTCAGATCGACGCCTTGCGTCGGGTCATGGAGGCAACCAAGCCTGATGCAATCATCCACTTTGCCGGTCTCAAAGCTGTCGGCGAATCGGTCGCCCAGCCGCTGCGCTACTACGACAACAACCTAAACTCGGCACTCAGCCTGGTCAAAGTGATGCTGGAATGCGATGTCCAGCACCTGGTTTTCAGCTCTTCGGCCACCGTCTATGGCGATCCTGAGCGTCTCCCGCTGACGGAAGATTGCCGCATCGGTGTCGGCATCACCAATCCCTATGGCTGGACCAAGTACATGATCGAGCAAATGCTGCGCGACATCAGCTTGGCCGAGCCACAACTGGCCATCACCATCCTGCGCTATTTCAACCCGGTCGGCGCCCATCCCAGTGGGCTGATCGGTGAAGATCCGCTGGGCATCCCCAACAATCTGATGCCCTTCGTCGCTCAAGTTGCCGGTGGCCGCCGCCCCGAGGTCCAGGTGTTCGGCAATGACTTCGACACAGTCGATGGTACTGGGGTGCGTGATTACATCCACGTCAGCGACTTGGCCGCCGGCCACGTCGCCGCTCTCGACCACTCGCAACCTGGAGTGTCGACTTATAACCTCGGTTCCGGACGTGGCACATCCGTCTTGGAATTGATCGCCGCCTTTGAGCAAGCCTGTGGCCACACCATCCCTTACCGCATCGTTGGGCGCCGGGCCGGTGATATCGACTCCTCTTACTGCGATCCCGAATTGGCGCGGCGTCTTTTGGGTTGGAAGACGGAGCACACCATCGAAGATGCCTGTCGCGACTCATGGCATTGGCAACGCCTCAACCCCATGGGTTATATCAGCCAGTGACTAGCGCCGGGTCGCCAACCCCGGTCAGACCGCAGTCATGTCATGGTGGATTCACCGCGCTGATGGTGGCGGTCTGCCGCGGCGACTTGTCGACCAGGTGGCAGCCGCCCCTGGCTCGTTCATCAGCTCAAGGTCACCATCGACCCGCTGGGCAAAACGGTGATCATTGGCGCAGTCAAACAGCGCATCAATTGTGGCAGATCTGCCTGGGCGGCAGGAGGCTGGAGGTACAAGTTGAGCAACCAGCGGCCCCTCGGACACCTCAACCATTGAACCCCAATCGCAACCGAAACCCAGTACTATTGACAATCAACAGTCACTCAAAACCAAGTGGCTCGCACAAAGACCAGCGGCACCAAGCCCCAACCGCGCCACAGCTGGCGGTGGCAGTCAAACAACCATGCCGGCTAGCCAGGTGACTGATGGGTGACGCTGGGACTGGACAGGGACAGCATAGAAAAAGGGACTCATGAGCATTGATCGTTTAGCCCAGGTCATCGTCACCTACAACCGCCCCGACCTGCTGCGCGAGCTACTGGATTCCATCGCACGCGTCGAACCTAAACCCTGGCGTGTCATCGTCGTCGACAACGCCTCCACCGACGGTTTGACACCCGGCATCCTGGAGGAAGCCGCTCAAACACTGCCCGATGGCCTCTTGCAGGTGCACCATTCCCCCACCAACACGGGCGGCTCCGGCGGTTTCAGCACCGGGGTCGACTTGGCGGTCAAAGCCGGGGCAAAGTGGATCTGGCTGATGGACGACGACGTCGAGGTTCTGCCAGGCGCCCTCGACAAACTGGAGCCCTGGACAGAACGCTTCCAACTGATCCAGGCACGTCGCCTCGATGTCAACGGTCAGCCCTTCTACTGGCAGGCACGCTTCAACGAGTTCCTCGGCGTGCCCATGCCCTACAGCCTCAACAATTTCAACGGAGAAGGTTATGTCACCATCAATTCAGGCACCTTCGAAGGGATGCTGATAGCCGTCGACTTGGTGATGCGGATCGGCCTGCCCGACCCCCGCTTCTTTATCTCGTGGGATGATGCCGTCTACGCCTGGGTGGCCAGCCAGTACGCAACCTGCGTCTATGTTGACGCTTTCGTCCTGCAGAAGAAACGCGACCAGAAGCAGATCAGCTTGGGCTTCCGCCACTTCAACGATTCACCGCAGTTGTCCAAGTTCTATACCATGCGCAACCGAGGCTACGTCTGGCGCTACTTCAAGGAATACGGCGCATTGAACCGGTTCGGTTTCGGCCTCGGAACATTCTTGACCTTCGGCAAAGAGCTGCTGCGTCTGGTGGCTGTCGAACACAGCCTGAAAGGACTTAAACCGTTGCTGCGCGGCATCTGGGCCGCCGGGAAGCTGCGCCACGACCGGCAGTGGCGCCCCATGCCACCGCTGGCCGACGCCCAACCAAGCTCAGCAGCAACAAACAATCAGACCAAATAGGTTTCGGCTATCACGCCATAGTTTCGATTGCTTCTGTTCGTCAGCAAGTCACTGACTGGTTTTGGACCCTTCAATGGCTGGCAATTGAGTTGGCGGCACCAACAGCTCCAAAGCTTCTGCCTCAATCACCCAGAGCTGGTGCAACGTCGTTTCCACTTAGAAAACAAGACACTATCTGCCTAACTAAACCAGCCAAGGCGACACCTGCGCCGAACACCCGCCTGTCAGGCGCAATCACTCGGTCGCTGAATCTCCGCCGGTGCGTCGGTTGTCACCGGCGGCGGCAGCTCCGTCGATATTGGATTGGTCGGGCTGTCTGAGCTTGCTGTATCAGGGGCAGCTGAACCAGTGACTGGCGCCGACGATTCAGATGTCGGGTCGGTCGGCGCCGCACTGGTCGGCGCGCTGCTGCTTGTTGCTGGATCGCTCCCCTCAACCACGTCAATCAGGGGCTGATCAGCCTGCAAGGCTTGCCAATAGTCCGCAGCACGATCCTTGATGATGACGACATGCGATTTGTCACCGGCGTCGGCAATCGGCACTGTGGCGAAATAAACCGATGCCATAGTCAGATGGCGCATCGAATAGGCCAGACCGGCGATTTGCGTCAGGCTGCCAATGTCGGTGGTGATTGACGATAAGCCGGCACTGATCAAGCCATACAACTTGGGCATGTCTGTGACGTAATTCATAGCGAACACCTTGTTCATGATGGCGTTGAACAAGGCATGCTGCCGATTGATCCGTGACAGGTCGGACCCATCGCCAACGCCGACACCAGTGCGGGCACGAGCCAAACTGACCGCTTGCAGACCGTCGATGTGGCTGACCCCGGCGGGCAGCTTCAATCCCTCAGCTTTTGGCGCGTCAATCGCGCAGAGCAGGTTGACATCCAGACCACCTATGGCATCAACCACCTGGACGAAGCCCATGAAATTCACCACCACGTAGGCGTCGATATGGATATCTGACATGGCTTCGACAGCCCGGATGGCGCACGCCGCCGCCACGCCGGTGTCCTCACCACCGGCCTCGTAACCAGCCGAAAAGGCTGCGTTGAAACCGACGCGGGTGGCCCCGGCTTGAGGAATGACGCCGCCTTGGCCATCCTCACAGTCAGGCATGGTGATCCAGGTGTCGCGGGGAATGGAGATGGCGTCGATCCGACTGCGATCAGCAGAGACGTGAGCGATGAAAGTGGTGTCTGATCGGTCGCCTTCCACCGCGTCACCTGTGACTGCGGCATTGTCACCCTTTCGTGAATCCGTGCCCATCACCAAGATGTTGACTGCCTGACCAGCGAATGGGTCTCCGGGGGTCTTGACCGTGCTTGTGGCTGATGGGTGTGAGGATGGCCGCTCATCGCCCAACAAATCATCAACGTTTCGCTGGTTCAGTTTGCTGGACAAATCAAAGTACACCCAGCAGACCCCACCGGCCAGAACTACGGCTAGCACTGCGACCACAATCAATACGATCCGCCAGGGATGATGCCGCTTGGCCGCCCGCCGCGGCTTGCTGCCTGTTGCCTGATCGCCAACCGCTGCTTGGGCCGCCGCAGACGCACGGCGAGCGCTGAAGGTCGGACGCTGATCGCCGCCGCCGTCTGGGGCGCCGTGGGCTCCCGTCTGGGGCGCTACAGAGTCAGTCATCCCTCCAGTCTACCGATGACCAGCCAATGACCAAGATTTTTTGGGAGATCATCGATCAGAATCAGCCTACATTTGTTGGTCGGTCAGTCGTCGACGTTGGCGAGCCCGACGCAGGGCCGCCAGACAGGTCGGCGCGATCCGCCAAGCTGCCGGCCGGTCGATCAGCTGACTGAGCATCTGGTAATAGCTGGCCACGCTCAGCTCCAACTCTGCTCTGATCAACTGCTGTTTCAGCCGATCATGACCCGGATGATCGGACTCAAAGGCCAGGACTGCCGCTTCGACTGCAGTTATGACGCTATCATCACTTTCCGGCCGATCGTCATCCATAGGTGTTAGTCTATTGGTGAAATAGCGGGGTGGTGAAGGCCGCTTCTATGACAGAAGTAGACAGGAGAAATCACCATGTTCGCAGTGCGTCGGGGCGAGGGACCTGAAAGGACATCATGCAACGCCTATCTGGATTGATCCGCGACTATGCCTGGGGCTCGTTGACAGCCATTCCCGAGCTCTTGGGTCGCGACCCCTCGGGTGAACCTCAGGCCGAGTATTGGCTCGGCGCCCACCCCTCAGCTCCGTCGCAGATCGATGGCGTCGGACTGGACGAACTATTGGTTGAACATCCGGAGTGGGTCGGCGACCGGACCCATCGAGCCTTTGGCGATCACTACCCAGCTCTGTTGAAAATCCTGGCCGCCGATCGGCCTTTGTCACTCCAAGCTCACCCTGATCGTGAGCAAGCCGAATTGGGGTTCAAGCGAGAGAACAAGGCCCGGATCCCTTTGAACGATCCCAAGCGGGTTTATCGCGATGACTGGCCCAAGCCGGAGATGATCGTTGCCCTGACCCCGATCGATGGTTTGTGCGGTTTCCGCAACCCGGCCGAAACTGTCGATCTGTTCGATCAACTCGGCGCCACTGCTGAGATCAGCACCGTCATCGGCCCCCTCAGCCAACGCAAAGGCAGTGCCGCTCTGGCGGAGGTCTTCCTCGACATCCTCAGTCTCGATCAACCCGATCTGGTGGCGTCTGTGATCAACTTGGCTCGAGCTCACCGTGACGACCCTACCGCCGTGGGAGAATTTGCCAGATCGGCCTTGTTACTCAATCGTTACTTCCCCAACCACCCATCGATCCTGGCCGCACTGCTGCTGAACCAGTTCCATTTAGATCCGGGCCAAGCCATGTTCCTGCCGACGCGCACGCTCCACTCGTACCTCAGCGGTGTGGGCATCGAGGTGATGGCGAATTCGGATAACGTGCTGCGTGGCGGTTTGACCAACAAGCACATCGACGTTGACGAATTGATCCGAGTCATCGACTTCGCGCCAACTGGCATCGACATCGTCAACACCGAGGATGACGCCGGACTGACTCGATTCCTGACTCCGACACCGGAATTCGCCTTGTGGCGCGGTGATTTGACCAGCCAACCCGTTGAACTACCTCGCACCGATGCCTGTCGCATCGTCTTGGCCATCGACGGCGAGGCTGACTTGACCACATCTGCCACGCAGCTCAATCTGACCACCGGTCAAGCGGCTTTGCTGCCGTTCGGCGAAGCGGTCACCGCCTCCGGCTCCGCCACCATCTTCATGTGCGCTCCGGGAGTCTAGTCGTGCCAGGGGGGAACACACAGAGCGCCGATGCTGCTTGGCTGCCATCGGCAGCCAGTTTGGCTTGGCACGGACTCCATGTCTGTTTGCCGGCAGGCCAATCACCAGTCCTTGCCACCCTGCGCCGGGAGCTGTCGTTGGCTGGCGCTTCAATCGTCAAGGCAGACTCAGTCTCCGAGCCCAGCCACAGTGCATCCGTGTGCCTGACCATCAACCAGGATCTTGGCCCTGGCAGTTACCGCTGGTGGCGTGATGCCACAGCCTTGCAACTGCAAGCCGGCGATCCGGCTGGACTGCTCTATGGCTTCTTTGCCAGTTGGCGCTGGCCAAGTCAGCGCTGGATCGACCCCGAGCTGGATGAATCAGTGCATCCGGCCATGACCCTGCGAATGCTCGATCATTGGGACAACATCGACATCCACCCGGTCATGGGACAAGTGGAGCGAGGTTACTCCGGCGGTTCGATTTTCTACGACAATGGCCGCCTGCGTTGGCAGCTTGATCGCCTCGACCAATATGCCCGCCTCTTGGCCAGCATCGGCATCAATGCCATCAGCATCAACAATGTCAATGTTCATCGTACCGAGGCCAGCCTGCTGACCAGCCGCCGTGACTGGGTTGCCCGACTGGCTGACCACTGTCGCCCTTGGGGCATCAAGGTCTTCCTCAGTGTCAGCTTCGCCGCGCCGATGACCTTGGGGGGCTTGCCCACCTGTGACCCAGTCGACGCCGCAGTGGTCCGTTGGTGGGATCAACAGGTTGATGATCTTTATATGGCTGTGCCCGATCTGGGCGGCTTCGTCGTCAAGGCCGACTCCGAGGGACAACCTGGGCCATTCGCCTATGGCCGCAGCCACGCCGACGGAGCCAATCTGCTCGCCGGGGCACTGGCTCCCCACCATGGTGAAGTGCACTGGCGTTGCTTCGTCTACAACCACACGCAAGATTGGCGCGACCGCAGTACTGATCGGGCCAAAGCCGCATACGACCACTTCGTCAGTCTCGACGGTCAATTCGCCCCAAATGCTGTCCTCCAGATTAAGAATGGGCCGATCGATTTCCAGGTTCGTGAGCCGGTGTCTCCATTGCTGGCAGCCATGCCGCACACTCGGATCAATTTGGAACTCCAGTTGACCCAGGAATACACCGGCCAGCAGCAACATGTCTTCTTCTTGCCCAGCCGCTGGTGCGACGTTCTGAATTTCCGCCCATTCGGCAACGATCAAGCCCAATGGCAAATGGTCGCCAATGGTTCTCAAGGCCCGGGCGGGCTGGTAGCGGTGTCGTCGGTCGGCATGGATCCTTTTTGGTGTGGACATCCCTTGGCACAGGCCAACATCTACTCCTTCGGCCGATTGTCCGTCGATCCAACGCTGTCGCCAGCAGATCTGGCTGATGAGTGGTTGAATCTGACTTTTGGCAATGCTGACCAACGGGTCAAAGGGGTCATCGCTGACATCTTGCTTCGCTCGGCCGATGTTTACGAGTCGTATACAGCTCCCCTCGGCGTCGGCTTCATGGTGACACCCGGCAGCCACTACGGACCGTGCGTCGATGGATACGAATACTCCCCCTGGGGCACCTATCACTTTGCTGATCGCCATGGCATCGGTGTTGATCGCACTGTGGCGTCGGGCAGTGCATTCTCTGCCCAGTACAGCTCCCCCTGGAAAGAAATCTACGAGGACCCTCAACGCTGCCCCGAGTCGTTGCTCCTCTTCTTCCACCATGTCGCCTGGTCAGCACATTTGGCTGATGGGCGCAGTCTCGCTCAAACGATCTACGACAACCACGCCGACGGCGCTGCTCAGGCCCAAGGATTCTTGGATCAGTGGCAGTCACTAGCTGGCTTGATCGATCCGACTTTGTATAGCCGAGGCCTGGATCGCTTCAAGGAACAAGCCCAGTCTGCCCGGCAGTGGCGCGATCAGATCATGACCTACGTATGGCGTCACAGTGGCATTGCCGATTGCGCCGGTCGCGTCTTTGCTTGACCGACAATACGATGGAGGGCCAGCCACTTGGCCAGCCCTCCATCAAAGTATGCGAAACAGTCCAGAAACCGCACTAATCAGCGTGTCTCGCGATGCAATTGATGCACCCGGCAGCGTGGGCAGAACTTCTTCAATTCCAAGCGATCCGGGTTGTTGCGCCGATTCTTCTTGGTGATGTAGTTACGCTCTTTGCATTCCGTGCAAGCCAGCGTGATCTTCGGGCGAACCTCGCCTTGCTTCTTAGCCATTGCCTAACTCCGATCCTTCACTTACCTGGCGTAGCGGGAGCGGGACTTGAACCCGCGACCTAACGATTATGAGCCGTTCGCTCTGACCGACTGAGCTACCCCGCCACGTCTGGCCGACCAGGTCGGCCAGACAACGAGCCCCCATGCAGAATCGAACTGCAGACCTTCTCCTTACCATGGAGACGCTCTACCGACTGAGCTATAGGGGCAAGCGCATCAACCTTACCCGACCAAAGACGGTCAAGACAAATGCACCCTTGGCGCGCGTTTGGGGACTGATACTACACTCAGTCCCCAAACACCAGCGTGGCGGGTGAAGGATTCGAACCTCCGTAGGCTTTCGCCGACAGATTTACAGTCTGCTCCCATTGGCCGCTCGGGCAACCCGCCAGGCGTGAACCGGCCCTTAACACTAGCATCAGTCGACCGATTCAACCAAGTGCCACTGCCTTGGAGCACAGTCTCGCCGTCAACCATTTCTTTGCGAAATCTCTTGGCTATACCCCATCTCAAATTATGGACTTAGATTTGCATCTCATATCGTGGATGGTGTGAAGTTTCTGCCAGGGACAATTGCTGAAGGGAGTTGTCCTTGGCAATGGCGCCGGACCACAGGAAGACCTTGTTGAAAGGACGATGATGACAGCGCCAGCCCTTGTCATGTTGACACATGGAAGCAATGACCCCGCCGCCAGCGAGGTCTGCCACCGTTTACGCTATGCCCTCCAAACAGTGCGTCCCAATCTGGAGATTCAGGCCGCTTTCATCGATCAGTGCCCGCCATCTGGCCCACAAGTGGTCGCCCATTTGGCGTCTCGCGGCGTCACCGAAATCGTCTTTGTGCCGTTGCACATCTCCTCCGTGACCGAACATCACCCGGTGGTCACAACCCTGGTCAGCCAGATGCGCCAAACGCATCCAGAATTATCCTTGGCCTTGGCTTCACCGCTCGGCCCGGAAGCCGCTTTGCTCAACCCACTCGATGACCGTCTGCGTTCTGCCTTGGGTATGGCCCGCGCCACTGAGATTGACGGCTTGGTCCTGTTGGCCGAGGCGCCGATCGGCGTTCGCGGCCTATCGATGCTATCTCGACGAGCTCGGCAGTGGGGTGCTCATCACCGCCTGCCCTGCATTCTGGCCAGCGACGATCCGTCGACGCCGAGCGTCGCAGCCGCGATCGAGACGCTCAACGCCCAAGGGCGGCGCCACATCGGCGTGGGCTCCTTCTACCTGTGCCCCAATCAGCAATTCGAGTCACAGGCGCACATCGCCTTACGCGGCGGCGCCATCGCGGTCAGTGCGCCGATTGGCATCGACGATGTCGTGCTCGACCTGATTTTGGCCCGATACGCCTTCGCGGCAATGGAGCTGCTGGACCACGATAACCTTTCGGCTGGCGCCAATGCTGAAGTGCCACTGATCGAGGCCATCACCGCCGTCGCCTGACACGGGCCAACCAGCCCCCATCAGACAACCTGCCAGGCTGGTGACGGAGAATTTGACTCAAGCGCCGGACGGCAGTGACTCTTCGACTGCCAAACGCATGGCTGCAACGTCAAACTCTGCTGGTGGCCAAGCCGGTCTCATTTCTCGCAAATGCTCCAGCAGCAACCGGGCGACCGCCCAGTTGCGATACCACTTGCGGTCAGAAGGTATGACATACCAGGGCGCCGCATCCGTGTTGCATTGGTTGATCGCATCCTGATAGGCCTCTTGGTACTGTGGCCACTTGCGTCGCACCGGCACATCGCTGGCCGAAAATTTCCAGTGTTTCTCGGGATTGTCCAGTCGCTCCAAGAGCCGTTTCTTCTGCTCATCCGGGCTGATATGGAGGAAGCATTTCATCACGGTGACGCCATGAGCGACCAGATCAGCTTCGAAACGGTTGATCTGGAGGTAGCGCTGCTGCCAAACCTCGGGGCTGACCAACTGGTCGACACGGCCGATCAAAACGTCCTCATACTGCGATCGATCGAAGATGCCAATCATGCCGCGATCAGGTAGGGCTCGCTTGATCCGCCAGAGGAAGTTGTGGCTCAACTCCTCCTTGGTGGGTTGCTTGAAAGCATGAAGCGCCAACCCTTGCGGATCCACCAGGCCAAAGACATGGCGGATAATGCCTCCCTTGCCCGACGTGTCCATTCCTTGAAGAATGACCAACAAGGCGCGACTGGGCATGTCATCGTCACGACTCTCGGCATAGAGTCGCTCTTGCCAATCTGACAGTTCCGGCGCCAAAGCCGCCGTCAAAGCCGGCGCCTGTGCCTTGCCTTTGCCGGGGAAACCGACCGTCGAGCGAGGGTCCAAGTCGGCCAGTTGCTGGCCTGCTTGCGCACGCAACGATGAGCGCAGGTCCAATTCCGGGTGATGCCGCACAGTTCGATCCTTAGTCATGCAGTCAGTCTGCCATGATCGCTGGGCATTGTCCCAGGCACGGCGCGCCATCGGAGGGTTCATCGCGTCAAAACCATAAACTGAAACGGTGAGTCCGCTGACGCCTGTCTTATCCCAACCTGCCAGCTTCATCCAAGCGGTGGCACAACTGCACGACTTCGATTGGGACGAACGCTGGATCGTCAGCTCGATGGATCCACCGCAGCACATCGCTCCGTTCGCCGCCGCCATCGATGCCGACATCCGTCGCGATGGTGATCTGGCCAGCGGCCGCTTGATTCTGCTGCACGATCCAGCCGGAAATGACATTTGGCACGGAGATTTCCGTTGTGTCACCTTTTGCCAGGCTGATGTTTCGGCGGAAATGGCCCACGATCCCTTTCTCCCCGAGGTTGGCTGGTCCTGGCTGATGGACAGTTTGACGAGTCGCCAGGCCCAGTTCGTCGCCGAGTCTGGCACTATCACCACGACTGCTTCGACCCCCTTCGGCTCGCGGCAAGCCGACCCAGCCACTGCCCAAATCGAAATGCGTGCTTCCTGGACGCCACTGTTGCAAGCTGGCAACGGCCTGACCGACCACATCGCCGCTTGGCAAGACTTGATCAGTGCCGTGGCTGGTTTGCCACCATTGAGTAACACCGTCATCCATTTGAGTGATCGCCTGGGCCGCCGTGTTTGACGGCCCATCGACCACCTTGCCCGTTACCGATGGGCCAGATGCTGCTGATCCGACGCCAACCCACCAAAAGGCGGCCCCCACCAAGAGCCGGGACGAATCCGGCCGGCAACAAGACACCGACCTGCCTCTGGTGATTCCTAAGCTGCGTCCCCTGATCGACTCCGATCGGCTACTCCTCGACCAATTGCCCAGGCTAGCCCTTGATCATGGACCCCTGGCCGTTGACACCGAAAGGGCCGATGGCTTTCGCTACAAGCGACTGCCCTATTTGATCCAGATGAACTCCCCCAGCACTGGCACCTTGCTGATCGACCCGATTCAATTGAGCCAGTCGGCGTTGGCCCAACTCAACCAAGTGTTGGCTGATCGTCAGTGGGTCATCCACTCGGCCAGCCAGGATTTGGTCGCCTTGCGTCTGGTTGGCCTGACGCCACACCACCTCTTCGACACCGAGCTGGCCGGTCGCTTGCTCAATCTGGGGCATGTCAGCTTGGGCGCCATGCTTGAGAAGATCATGCAAGTGCATCTTGCCAAGGATCATGGCCATTCGGATTGGTCTACCCGACCATTACCCGAAGACTGGTTGCGTTATGCCGCTGGCGACGTCGACTATTTGATCGAGCTGGCCGCCAATCTCGACCAATCACTGCGCCAATCGGGCAAACACGATTGGGCCGCTCAGGAATTCGACTGGGCGTTGTGCCAGCCGGCGCCAGCGGCCAAGCCGGATCCTTGGCGCTCCACCAGTGGCATTGGCCAGGTGTCCCATCGCCGTGGACTGGCTCTGATCAAAGATCTATGGACCAGGCGAGAAACGCTTGCAGAGCAACTGGACCTTTCGCCCCACCTGCTGTTGACCGATCGGATGATCATCGCTCTGGCAGAGCTCGTCTCCGACGCGCCGATGACCCGAGTTCGCGCGCTACTGACCAGGCGCGATTTCCGCCAGCCCAAATTGCAGCCATACCTGGACCATTGGCGTAAAGCAATCGATTCGGTGGAACAGCTCCCAGAAATTGACCTACCACCACGACGTGGGCCAAAACGCGGATTGCTCAGCCCCAATCGATGGGAGGCGCACCACCCCGAGGCATATCAACGCTGGTTGCAGGCGCGTCAAGCCACCCGCGATCTGGCGACTAAGATTCAGATCCCGGTTGAGAATCTCATTTCGCCGAAGCCACTACAGCAACTGGCATGGCAACCGACTGGCCCGACGGCGACGCAGCTGGACGACCAATTGGCCCAGTACTGCGTGCGCTCCTGGCAACGCCAATTGGTGCTACCGGTGATCGTCAAGGCGTGGGCGAATTCACCCCGGCTAGGGCCGCCTGCAGACGATCAACCAGTGCCGCAACGGTGAAGCCCAATTCCTCCAGGATCTCACTGCGACTACCTTGGGGGATGAAATCGGTCGGGACACACTGACGCAGCACCAGAGCCCTCGATCCTCGATCAGCCAATGCGGCGGTCCAATGCTGACCAACACCGCCAGCATCGACACCGTCTTCGATCACCAGGACGATCGAACTGGCACTGACCGCATCGACCAGGTCAGGGGCCACAGGTAGACACCAAATCGGGTCAATCACCCGCACCGCTATGGCTTGGTCCACCAATTGGTCGGCGACTGCGATGGCCAGGTCGGCCATGGGGCCGATAGCAATGACGTCCACCGTTGGTCGACTAGCACCGAACAGAACCTGGGCTTCGCCGATTTGGTCGATGGACGGATGGATCGCTGGTAAACGCCCTTTGGGGAAACGGACCGCCACCGGTGATTGCGCCTGGCCGATCCCCTGGCTGATAGCTTGGCGCAGGCGGGTTTCGTCGCGGGGCGCGGTCACCTTCAGGCCCGGCACCAGCCCGAGAATGGCCAGGTCCCAAATGCCATGGTGGCTGGGGCCGTCCGGGCCGGTGATACCGGCTCGGTCAAGCACCAGGCCGACCGGCAATCGATGCAAGCCAACATCCATCAGCACTTGATCGAACCCGCGATTGAGAAAACTGGAATACAACGCCACCACCGGTTTGACGCCAGCCATGGCCAAACCAGCCGCGCTGGCGATGGCATGCTGCTCAGCGATGCCGACATCCACCACCCGTGCCGGATAGGCCTTGGCCATCGGACCAAGGCCCACTGGGTTGACCATTGCGGCACTCAGCGCCATGAAGTCTGGATCCGCATCGGCCAACAACAACAACTCCTCGGCCACCACGCCCGTCCAACTGCGACCGCCAGATTCACTAAGTGGCACACCGGTGGTCGGATCATACTGGCCGACAGCATGATAGTGATCGGCTTCATCTTGCTCGGCGGCGCGGAAACCTCGACCCTTTTGCGTCAAGCAATGGACAATGACTGGTCCGCCATAGCCCTTGGCTTGGCGCAAAGCCGTTTCCACAGCCAGCCGATCATGGCCGGCGATTGGCCCGATGTATTTCAAGCCCAGATCAGAGAACAACCCCTGTGGTGCCAGCAAATCCTTCATGCCGGCCTTCAGACTGTGCAGCAGGTCATAGGCCGGCCGACCCACTAGCGGGGTCGCCTGAACGATCTGCTTCAAGGTGTCGATGGTCGGGTCGTAGCGCCGATCAGTGCGAAACCCGGACAGATGGGCTGCCAATCCGCCGACAGTGGGCCGGTATGATCGGCCATTGTCGTTGACGACCATCACCAAGCGCAGGTCCTTCTGCACCGCAATATTGTTCAGTGCTTCCCAGGCCATGCCCCCAGTCAAGGCCCCGTCACCAACCACTGCAACCACGGTATGGGGGTTTCCCTGAAGCCGGAAGGCCTCCGCCATACCACAAGCCCATGACAAGGCTGCGGAAGCGTGAGAATGCTCCAACCAGTCATGTTCGGATTCGGCGCGACTGGGATAGCCCGACAAGCCACCTCGCTGCCGTAAAGTCGGAAAATCAGCCGCCCGACCAGTCAGGATTTTGTGGACATAACTGATGTGGCCGGTATCGAAAATGATCGGATCCAAGGGCGAGTCAAAGACGCGGTGGATTGCCAAGCTGATCTCAACAATCCCCAGGTTCGATCCCAGATGCCCGCCGGTGCTGGCCACTTGGTCAATCAGGAAACGCCGAATCTGGCTGGCCAATTCATCCAATTGAGCGTCGCTGAACTGGCGCAATTGATCGAGATCACCCCAGTCAGCCATTGTTTCCACCGCTCCAGTCTAATGCCGATGACCAAGTCGGCGCTGAGCCAATGCCGAGTTGCACCTCTTCACCAGGTTGCGGGCAGTCAGCAGACATCTCCTACTCAGTTGAAGAACCAGATCAGCCACGCGATCAGTTGCAGTCCATAGGCTGTCCAAATCGCCGGACGCACCCATCGCCAAGCCCGGTCTGAGGCGACTCTTGAGGACGACGCCACACAGGCCAGGGGCGCCACCACAGTGAACAACCACAACCAACCGAGTGAATTAACCAGAATAGCCAATTCGATCACCAGCCAGCTGATTGCCACCGCCCAGACGATCCACCAGCGGCCCAGCCGCAGCCACCATCCCCAGACGACCAACCACGCCACCGTCGCAATCAACCCTGTGATCAAGGCGGTCGCCAGGCCACAGAGGAAAGTTCCGCTGGCCACACAGCTTGGCAAACCATCAGCGATACTGAAGGCCCACCAGGCCAGGACCAGCGCCAATCCGGCCGATAGCAACCAGGCCAGGTAGGCATAGGCCAACCGGGCCGTGCCTTTGGGTTTTCTACTCGGGCGGATCCGCATCTTAGGCCAAACCCGCCAAGACCCTCGCCTGGTAAGGCAAAATGCCGCCATGACGTAAGAAACGCTCTTCCGTGGGGGTGTCAACCCTCAGGCGCACCTGGTGTGGCAGACCATCGACTTGCACCTCCACCAAATCGGGCAGGGCACCTGGCAGCGTCAAACCGCTAATGCGGATCGTCTCTTGACCGGTCAGCCCCCATGTCTTGGCCGACTCCCCGGGCAGGAACTGCAATGGCAGAATGCCCATGCCGACCAGGTTGGAGCGATGGATCCGTTCGAAGCTGACTGCCAAAACCGCCGCCACCCCCAGCAGTTTGGCGCCCTTGGCCGCCCAATCGCGCGAGGAGCCTGATCCATATTCACTGCCGGCCACCACCACCAGCGGTGTTCCTTGAGCCATGTAGTTCGCCGAAGCCTCGAAGATCGTGGCCATCGGCCCGTCCGGTTGAGTCCAGTCTCGGGTGAAGCCACCTTGAACACCGTCGAGCATCTGGTTGGTCAAGCGAATGTTGGCGAAGGTGCCCCGCATCATCACCTGATGGTTGCCCCGCCGCGACCCGTAGGAATTGAAGCTGATCGGCGCCAAGCCAGCCTGCGCCAACCAATGACCAGCAGGTGAATCCGCCTTGATCGCTCCCGCTGGAGAGATATGGTCAGTGGTCACTGAATCACCGAGCAATGCCAGAATCCGAGCGTCGGCGACATCTTGGAGCGGGACTGGCGAGGCAGTCAACTGATCGAAGTAGGGTGGTCGGGCGATGTAAGTCGATGCCGGCCAGTCATAATCATCCTGTTCGGGCACGGCCAGTGCTTGCCAACGCTGCGAACCCGTGAAGACGTCGGCATAACGTTTGGTGAACATGTCGGCTGACAAAGAATCAGCCAAGGCAGCAGTGATCGCCTCATCACTCGGCCAGATGTCAGCCAAATGGATTTCGACACCGTTGGTGTCTTGTCCGAGGCTGGCCGTCGTCAAGTCGATGTCCATGGTCCCAGCCAAGGCATAGGCCACCACCAACGGTGGGCTGGCCAGATAATTCATGCGCACATCTGGCGAAATCCGTCCCTCAAAGTTCCGGTTGCCGGACAAGACAGCCGTCGCCACCAAACCTTCTTCTGTGGCGCGACGCACTGCTGGCACGACCGGGCCGGTGTTGCCGATGCAGGTGACACAACCATATCCAGCCAAGTCAAAGCCCAAACGCTCAAGATAGGGCATGACTCCGGCCTTTTGCAGGTAGTCAGTCACCACTTGTGAGCCAGGAGACAAAGTTGTCTTGACCCATGGCCGGACGCTCAGGCCTGCCTCAACAGCGGCCTTGGCCAACAAACCAGCGGCCATCATCACACGCGGATTGGAGGTGTTGGTGCAGCTGGTGATGGCAGCCACCGCCACCAAGCCTGACTCCAAGCGACCAATTTCCGAATCGACATGTGGTTTGTACGGCACCATTGATTGAAGATCACGCTTGAACTGGGATTGGGCTTGGCTCAAATCAATCCGGTCCTGCGGTCGCTTCGGCCCGGCCAATGAAGGCACCACCGCTGACAGGTCGAAGGTCAATTGTTCAGAATAGTCAACCAGTCTGGTGGGATCACCCCAGAAACCCTGCGCCTTGGCATACTCCTCCACCAATGAGACTTGCGCTGCCGAACGCCCGGTCATTTGGAGGTAATCAATCGTTGCCTGGTCGATCGGGAACAAGCAGGCCGTTGATCCATACTCGGGGCTCATATTGGCAATAGTGGCGCGGGTCTCGACTGACATGGTCGCCACAGCCGCACCGAAGAATTCAACAAACTTCCCGACGACGCCATGAGCCCGTAGACGCTCGGCAATGGCCAGAACCAAGTCGGTCGATGTCACTCCTGGATTGATCGAACCGGTCAACTCGACACCAACCACCACCGGCAGGGTCAAAGAAATGGCTTGGCCAAGCATGGCGGCTTCGGCTTCGATGCCACCGACACCCCAACCCAGCACTCCCAAGCCATTGATCATCGTCGTGTGTGAATCAGTGCCAACGCAGGAATCGGGATAGAGCAGGTCGCCCTGCCGCATCACCACTCGGGCCAAATGCTCCAGATTGACTTGGTGGACAATGCCGGTGTCCGGTGGGACCACCTGAAAATTGCTGAAGGCCTTCTGCCCCCACTTGAGGAACTGGTATCGCTCGGCATTGCGTTCAAACTCCCAATCAACGTTGCGCGCGAAAGCTCTCGGGCTGCCAAATTCGTCAGCGATCACCGAATGGTCGATCACCAGTTCCGTGGGCACCTGCGGATTGACCCGCCTGGCGTCACCGCCCAAGGCGGCCACGGCCTCACGCATCGCCGCCAAATCGACAATGCAAGGCACACCGGTGAAGTCCTGCATCACCACCCGCGCCGGGTGGAATTCAATCTCGGTGTCCGCATCGCTACCGGGATGCCAGCCAGCTAAGGCGGCCAACTGAGCCGCTGGCGCATCGTGACGCATCAATGATTCAGCCAACACCGCCACCGTCAAGGGTAATCTGGCACTGAATTGCGCGACATCGTAGTAGCGATAATCGACCCCGTCGATCCGCAGCGTCGTGGTAGTAGGTTGAGACATCGGGCACCTCTCCGGCGCCATCAGCGCCCAGTCAAATCGAACTGTGCCAAGCACTCCACATGATGGGTCAAGGGAAACAGATCGAAGGCCTGCAGCTGTGACAATCGGTAGCCGGCAGCCATCAGCCAGTTGGTGTCGCGGGCCAGAGCTGCCGGGTCACAAGCAACGTAGATGATTCTAGCGGGCTGATGATCAATGATCGCGGTGACGCCCATTCTGCCAATCCCATTGCGCGGTGGGTCCGCCACCATCAAGCCACCTGGTTTGACTGCCATTTGAACCAGCGCTTTGGTGACATCTTCACCGAGCACGGTCACGTCTAGATCAGCGGTGTTGCGCCGTAGCCACTTGACGCCACTAGGCGACGCTTCAACCGCCAGAATCGGCCGCTGGAAGTATTGGGCCAACACTTTGGTGAACAGACCAGCGCCGGCGTAGAGATCCCAAACTGGCCCATCAACCTTGTCCAGCGCTGCCCAGACTGCCTGCGTCAACAGCGCGGGCGCCGCCGCATGGACCTGCCAGAATCCATCAGCGGCCACACCGTATTGCCAGTGGCCAAAGTCGTTGCGGACCAGTTCACGGACATCACAATGGCCACCAGCACCGATGACCACCACCTTGTCTTTAGGCCAGGCAGTGTCTGAGTCAGTCGGCGGTTCATCCCATCGCCCGGCACTCGGATGAACCACGGTGATGGTCTGATCGGCCAGCGGTGGCAAGCGCCCACCGACGCCCGCCAGCCACTGCCCGATGGCTTGGTCGGCCATGGGCAGCGACGGTGTCGCCACAAATCGGTGCGATCGGGCAGCGGTCATACCGATCCGACCCTGGCTGTCTACTCGCAAGCGCATGCGACTGCGCCAGCCTAAGCCGCCTCGCTGGTCATCTCCTGGCGCTGATTGCACCTCACCTTGCCAATCAACATGGGCCAGGCGCGCCATCTGTTCACTGATGACCTTGGCTTTCCAAGCCCGACTAGCCGATAAAGACATATGCCCAAGATCCATACCACCGACATCCTGTTGGACAGCCGTCGGCCAAGGATGCTCCACCCGATCAACTGACGGGTCCAAGACCTCAACGGTTTGGCCGTAGAGCAGCCTTGAACGCCTGCCCGTCACCTGCACCCGGATCCGCTCCCCAGGCAGGGCACCGCGCACAAAGACAACTTGACCGAGATGGCGTCCAACGACATAGCCACCATGAGCGACATTGTCGACAGTCATCTCAAAGACAGGCCCCGCCACCGCCTCAGGTGACTGGCGGCGGCGCCATTCAACTGCCATCGTCGACTCCAGGCAGTGGTTGGCGGTTGGCGAAGGAAGGATCGATCCGTTTGATCCGCGCCAAGGCGTGATGCGAACTGTTGAGTCGGTAAGGCACGGAGATAACCATAATGCCGCTCATAAAATGCAATCTTAGCTTGACCATGAACGGGGTCTGGTTGTGCAAAATCTGCTCCCACCAGTGACCGACGACCAGTTCTGGGATAAAAACGCAGACAACTTCTCGCGGGTTGGCGCCACGCAGTGACGCCACATAATTGACCAGTGGCCCTGTGACCTCCCGATAAGGCGACGCCAATACTTTCAAGGGGATGGGAAAATCCTGGGCCTCCCATTGCTCGACCACCTGCTCAGTCTGCGCCGGATCAACCGAGACTGTCACCGCTTCCAAACTCGGGAACCTCATTGCTTGGGCGAAAGCCACCGCCCTGGCCAAGGGCTTATTGACATCGATCGCCCAAACCACCGCTCGCACGCGACTGGGCAAGGCCGAATCGGCGGAGCGCGATATGGCAGTCTCTTTGGCAACCCGCGTGTAGTGGCGTCGAATTGATTTCATGATAATGAAGACCAAGACCATGGCCATGATCGCCAAGTAGGCTCCGTGGGTGAACTTCGAGATTAAGACGACCACCAGTACCACCGCCGTGCAAGTCAACCCGATGGCATTGATGATCCGACTGCGCTGCATGGCAAAACGAACCCGCTGATCCGTCTCACTCTTCAATCGTCGGGTCCAATGACGCAACATCGCTGTCTGAGACACAGTGAACGAAACGAACACTCCAACCACATAGAGCTGGATCAGGGCTGTCACCGAGGCGTTGAAGATCAGCACCAAGGCGGTGGCCGCCGCGCCCAACATGATGATCCCATTGGAGTAAGCCAAGCGATCACCTCGGGTGTGGAGGGCCCTAGGCAGGAAGCCGTCACGCGCCAAGACTGATCCGAGAGTCGGAAAGCCGTTGAAAGCCGTGTTTGCCGCGAGGAACAACACCACCATGGTGGCCAAGACCACCAGCCACATCATTGGCGCCAGATCATGCCAGACACCCTGAGCCAGCTGAGCCATGACCGTTGGAGTCGCTATATTCACCGGCCGACCATTGCTGGTCAACCCGCCAGCCGATGCTGGGTCGACGATCTTGGTGCCGGTCAGTTGAGACAGAATCATGATGCCGAGAAGCATGATGATCGATAATCCGCCGAGCAGCGCCAGAGTCGTGGCTGCGTTCTTCGACTTCGGTGGTCTGAAATTCGGCACACCATTGGAAATCGCCTCCACGCCAGTCAAGGCGGCGCACCCCGACGAAAATGCCCGCGCGATCAGGGCGAACATGGCCACGCCGGTGATGCCGGCGTATTGCGGATCTGCTTGCAGCTCGTAGTCCGCCATTGGTCCAGATATGTCGGCGCCCAAGACCGAGTGTCGAAACAGACCCCATGCGATAGTGCCCAAGACTGCCGCCATGAAGATGTAAGTCGGAATAGCGAAAACTCGCCCGGACTCCTTGGCCCCGCGCAGATTGATCGCCATGATGACGATGATGACCACAGCCGCCGCCATACCCTCATGACCTTGCAGCCAGGTCAACATTGACTTGGCGTTTTGGATACCGGATGACACTGACACTGCCACCGTCATGACATAATCGACCAGCAGGGCACTGGCCACCACCAAACCGGCGTTGCGGCCGAAGTTGGCTGTCGCCACCTCGTAATCCCCACCGCCATTGGGGTAGGCGTGCACCGTCTGCCGATATGACGCCACCACAATCAACATCACAAAAGCCACCAGCAAGGCGATCTTCCAGTCAAAAGCCACGCCCGCCATGCCGGCTAGCGATAGTGTCAGAATGATCTCATCAGGCGCATAAGCCACAGAGCTGAGGGCGTCAGAGGCGAAAATTGGAAGGGCTATCCGCTTCGGCAAGAGAGTGTGGCCGGATTGACTGCTTCGCAATTTCCGACCGACGATCAGGCGTTTGATGACGTCAGCAAAACCCATAATGTCGACGATCTTACGCCATCGACAATGATGATGGTTGCTAGCCCCAATTTGGGGTTATGCTGATTCGACAAGCGGAAACTAGCAGGAGTCGACATGGCGTTGCGTTCGCATTATGTGGTGATGGGCTGTGGTCGGGTCGGTGCTCAATTGGCCCAGCAGCTAGAAGCCCTCGGTATGACCGTGGCGGTGATCGATCCGGATCCCCGGGCTTTTGAGCGACTGGATGGTTTCACTGGTAGCAGAATTGTCGGCATCGGCTTCGACCGGACCATCTTGCAGTCTGCAGGCATTGAGAAAGCACTGGGCTTTGCCGCAGTGACTGACGGTGATAATTCCAACATCATCGCCGCCCGAGTGGCCAGGGAATACTTCGGCGTTGACCGGGTCGTCGCCCGCATCTATGACCCGTCACGGGCTGTCATCTACCGCCGACTCGGCATCGCCACAGTCGCCACGGTCCGTTGGACGGCCGATGAGATGGTTCGCCAGCTGATCGATCAAGCGCCTGGGCCACTGTGGACTGATCCGACCCGATCAGTCACTTTGACCAGCGTGACCTATGACCCAGCCTGGATTGGCAAGGCCACCAGTCTGCTGGAGCAAGAAACGGGCGTCCGCCTGGCGGCTATCGGTCGCTTTGGGCGAGCCATCACCCCCGACACCACGAGCGTCATCCAAGACCAAGACATCCTCTACCTGATGGCTCCGACTGACCGCCTGCCACTGCTTGAGCAACGCCTGGCCAGACCACCCCAGGCTGAATGATGCCAACGATCCCATCCATCGAAGAGCAAGGACCACCATGCGCGTAGCCATCGCCGGTGCCGGCAATGTCGGGAGACAAATCGCCACAGATCTCGCCGCCAAAGGCCATTCGATTCTGCTGATCGATCCACGAGCAGACGTCTACGATCATCAGCGGTTGCCCTTGGTGGACTGGCTGGCAGCCGATGCTTGTGAAGTGGAGTCGCTGACCAGGGCCCACCTTGAAAGCTGTGACGTCGCTATTGCCGCCAGTGGCGACGACAAGGTCAATCTGGTCTTTTCCTTGCTGGCCAAGACTGAATTCGCCGTCGCCCGGACAGTCGCCCGAGTCAATCGGCCCGACAACCAGTGGCTGTTCAACGACATGTGGGGTATCGATGTCGCCGTGTCCACTCCGAGCATCATGGGATCGTTGGCCGAGGAGGCAGTCAGCGTCGGTGATTTGATCCGCTTGTTCAGCTTCCAGTCATCCTCATCATCACTGGTGGAATTGACCCTGCCATCCCATTCGTCGGTCATCGGTCGAGTGCTGGCCGACCTGGAATTTCCTGGCCTCACGGTGCTGGTGGCAGTCATTCGTGACGGACGCGGCCTGGCACCTCAAGCCGACATGACGCTGGAGTCGGCCGATGAACTACTATTCATCTGCCCTGCCAGCTGCGAGGCGGAGCTGTCCGCCTATCTGACCGATGATTCGAATGCCCAGCGATCCACTGCAGAGGTCCGCTCGACCGATGATGCTGCCAGCTCCCCGGATCAGTCAGACGACTATTTGGTCATCTGACTGATCGGCATTGCGGTGCTGAGCCGGGCCCGATCACACTTGGGACGACCATCGGGTCGCGTATGCTATTGACATGACAAATTCGCCCTATGACCCGGCTGGCTCCTCAGCGATTCCGCCGAGTGACAATCCGCTCAATTCAACGAACTATCCTCCGGCAGCGACAACGCCGTCATACTCGGCTCCAGCAGCCACAACCCCTTATCCGGCGACCCCGACTTACGCCAGTAGTCCAACGCCCGCCACGCCGGCTTACCAGGCGGATCAACCTATGACATCGTCTTATCCCGCGGCCTCTGGTTACCAACCGAATCCTGCCTACGCCGGCATGGCAGCCACCCCTTATCCCTCCAGTGCCCCAATTGCGACCAAACAATCGCCGGTGCTGGGGATCGTTGGCTTGGCCCTGGTGGTCGTCGCCACCCTCATCTGCCTATTTTCAGTCCGGGGCTTGTTGACCGCTTATCTACAGGTTTTCCCACTGGAGTCCCTTGAGGCAGGCAGCATCGATTTCAGCCAGATCAGCGACAGCCAAGTCAATGAATTGATGGCGGTCTCCGGAGGACCGATGGGCGGGTTGGTCCTCGCCTCCTTGATGGGCTTGGCAGGTTTGATCGTCTCAATTGTCGCCACCGTCAAGAAGAAGGGCTTCCCCTTCGGCATCGCTGGCATCGTTGTTGGCATTGTCGGGCCGGTCATCGCCTACGTCATCGGCGCTGCCATCGCTATGTGAACAGGAGTCAGCTGGTGGCGTCGATCGCTTGGTCTTCGGCACCAGCTGGCAGCAATTGATAAGCCGGATCATAAATGGCCAACCCGGCGCCCAGCTTGGCCGGACGACCAACTACGGTGATCAGAGCGTCGGGGATGATGCCGCGGATGCGGCGTCGCCCCAACCAGATGCAGTGCAGCTGACCGCTGCCATCGGCAATTGTCGCCTGAAAACGAGCCACCGAACCGCTGGGGTCGACGGTCACCGATTGGACCTGCCCGAACACCTTGGACAAATGCCCAGTCTGCAGATCAACGATGTCCGTGGCGCCAAATCGCCTGGCCAATTGTCTCAGCTGTCGAGCGGCCAAGCGGTCGGTGCTAGTGGTTGTCTGATGCAGCCAGCCAGTGATCCTGGAAAGAAAACTCACCGGTGGCCAGTCGCCTCACCAGTCTGGCCTAGGCCAGCACTTGGCGGTGTCAGAGGCAGCGGATTGCCGGGCACATGGGCGATGTTGCCGCGCCTGACAATCGTGTTGCGGACAAACTCCGCCAACTCGGCCGCTGGCCCACGACCATCGGTATCCAGGGCGGCGGCACCAAGCAATTGCACACTCAACACCCACTTAGGGCCAGCGATCAACCAGTCGCAGGCTGGCAGAGCGACCTTGCGGCCATCGGGGCCATCCAACGGGATCAACCGACGAATCTCGGTCCCGAAAGGCCCCTTCGCCAATTTTGGCTGAGCTGCAGGGATGGCCTCGACCAACTCTTGACGCAAACGGGCGATGATTGACTGATCAGCCGGTGCGGCTAAAACCGTCAATTGAACGGCCGACTGCGACGGGGTCTCCACCCGCACCGAATTGATGGTCTTGCTTTTCGGGTCGACCATCAAGCGCAGCTTGTATGAGGGCTCCGGCGTGATAATCAAAGCGCCGAGATCAAGGCGCTTGACTGGATCGTCGTCCAAGTCGACTTCATCGATGTCAAAGGGGCCATCGAGGCGCCAATCGGCCGACTGGTCGAAGGCTTCCCATTGGTCGACCAGTTCGGCTGCGGTGTCATCTTCAGGCGGAACCTCAGCTGGCAAGTCAATCGAAGCCGCCAAGTTTTCGTCTGGCCCATCACTGCCACAATCTGCAGCTTCCCCCCGATCACTGGTCCTTTTTCGACCAAACACCAGTCGGTTCCCTTCTTTCGACCACGCTGCCAAGCACTTGACCAGCTGATGATCACTCATACGGTGATCCAGGCCAGCTTAGCCGGGGGACGCCCGCGGCTCAACAGATCCAGGCTTCTACTCCTCCGGATGATCCCCATCCCCCTTGACCGCGCTGGGAATCGGGCAATTGATCGACTTCCACAACGGTCGCCTTGGCCACCGGCACAAGCAACAATTGGGCTACCCGATCGCCTCTTTTCAAGCTGATGGTGTCCTGCCGATCGGTGTTCAACAACAGCACCTGCAACTCGCCGCGATAACCGGCATCAATCACCCCGGGTGTGTTGACCAGTGACAAGCCGTGGCGCGCTGCCAACCCCGACCGGGGCGCCACCAGACCGACGAAACCAACCGGGATCGCCAGTGCCAATCCAGTTGGCGCATGCTGGCGCTGTCCCGGCGCCAATTCCAAATCGATCCGAGTGCACAAGTCGATCGCTCCATCATTGGCATAGGCATAACCGGGCAAAGGCAGACCCTTGTCCAGTCGCCTGATCGGCAACACCAAGTCAGTCATGCTCGTCCTCCTTCGCGATGTCTGTCGAACACCACCTGACCCGTAATCCAAGTCAATCGTCGACCCATACTAGACTGGCCCTACCCAGTCGCGGCAAAGAGCGGCCACTGGTCGCCCTGGTTGACGCCTCGGCCGCCGCCCCAGTTGTGAGGAGCCCTTTGATGGAACGTGTCGTTGAGAGAATCTATACCGCCATCCTGTCGGCCTTGGTCACCTTCGCAGTCAGTCTGGTCATCAAGAAAGCTTGGACTGCTGTCACCGGAAACCAACCACCCAACGCCAACGATCCCGAGGTGCCGACCCGACAGGCAGTCAGTTGGTTCCTGGCTTCTGGTATCGGCCTGGGCGTGGCCCAGCTGCTGTTTCATCGTGGCATGACCAAGCGCTTGTCAGCCCGGGTCCCATCACGGCTTGGCTGACTCTGAATCCTTGGCTGATTGGTGTTGACAGCAACGGCAAAACGCTAGACGCAATCGACGCAGAAATCCTGACCACCGCGGGTGACCGCTAATTGGCTGCGATTCTTGACCAGGAAGCAGCGAGCACAAGTGAACTCATCGGCTTGACGCGGCACCACCCGAACCGTCAGCTCCTCGTTGGACAAGTCCGCCCCCGGCAACTCGAAGCTCTCAGCCGCTTCAACCTCGTCCTCATCGACTGAACCCGAGGTCTTGTCGTTGCGCCGCGTCTTCAACTCTTCAATGCTGTCCTCGCTGATCTCCTCTTCAGACTTGCGTGGCGCGTCATAATCGGTTGCCATTGATCCACCTCTTCTCTCGATGCCGTCCATTGAAGGCATACATGTATCACGAATCACCCCAAAACACCAGTCGCCATATCGCATTGGTGTCACGTCCGGCAGAATCATAGCCTAAGGCGGGTCGAGTTCAGTATCGTCGCTGAGCAGGAGGATAATGGCCCAAGAGAAATGCCACCTCGCGAAAGGACCAGCATGGCCGCCAGTTTGACGCCGCGCGACATCCAATCAAAGATTCGCTCCGGTGAATCGCTGACGGACGTCATCGCCGAGTCAGGCCTGCCTGCCGACCGGGTTGAGGCTTTCGCTGGTCCAATTCTGGCTGAACGTGAACATATCACCGCCACCGCCATGTCATCGCCGATTCGTCGTCGCGGCGAGGTGGCGTCCACCCGCCGCCTGCAACAGACTGTGGCCGAATCAATGCTCGATCAGGGCCAGGACATCGACCTGGTGTCCTGGGATTCCTGGCGCCGTTCCGATGGCCGGTGGGTCGTTGAGGGTGACTGGTCAATCGATGGTCAGGCCCGACAGGCACGTTTTGTTTTCGACGCCAAGGCCCGCTTTTCGACGGCTGACAACGACCAAGCTCGCTTACTGGTTGGCGATCTTCCGCTGATCAGCAGCAGTGATCCAGAGTCTGAGCCAACGGTTGAGGTGCTGGTCGACCAGATGGATTTCAGCACCGATCTGGCCGACGAATCAACCATTGGTGTGGCTTACGCGACTTTGGACGAGCCGACAACTGACTTCGCTGAGATTGTCGATTCCGGCGAAGATTCCTTTCGGTCGGATATTGACATGCTCTACGACATGATCGCCACCATTGACGAGGATTCTGTCAGAATTTTCCGCAGCCTGCGCGATCCCCTGCCTCATTCAGAGCCGTCGCTGAGCGTTCCCGAGGAGCCTTCCAGTAGGCGGCGAGCAGAGCAGCCAGCCCCCGGCGAAGTTGATCAGCCGGGTAGCCAGGCCAGCATTGAAGTTACTCGACCGCCCACTGATGGCGATGGCGTCGAGCAGCCTTCCTTGCTCGGTGATGAGCCTTCGGTGGCGCCAAGCGGCGACGACAGTCGGCGACGGTCCCGTCATCACAAACGGGCGTCAGTCCCATCCTGGGATGACATCATTTTCGGTGGACGTTCCTGATCTGTCAGGCCTGCAACAAAGGCACCAGTCGCTCGGCACTGGTTGCGCCGCCATGGGCGCCACGCAGTTGATACTCCCCCGGATTCTGGCGACTCAACAGCCCAGTCGCTGACTGGGCAATGACCACCACGTCGCCAATCCTCGATTGATAGACCGGATCAACCGGGCCAAAAACGCCCTGCGCAATCGCTTGATCACGCTCGAGGACCAGTGATCGATCACCAATCAAGTCCTCCATAACTGCTCGCAGTCGCTGCGGGTGCGGACTGTAGAGATGACGGAAACGCGGCTCTCCAGCCACCTGACTGATCAAGCCATGCAGCGAGGTTTGCTCATCGAGCTCAATCTGATCCTGAGGTCGAGCCTCAACCAGGCCGTGATCAGCCGTGACCAACAGCCTGGTCGAATCCGGCAAATGTCGGCGCAACCCATCAAGAAAACTGTCGATCCGACTGAGCTGGCGATTCCACTCAACTGAAGCGACACCGAAGCGATGGCCAGCATGGTCAAGACGGCGGTCATGAGCGTAGATATAGGACCGACGCTGACCATCGCTGGCTCGAGCCAGGGCGCCCATGCGTTCGGCATCATCATCGAGTCGAGCTTCAATCAGTCGGGCGTTGCCAGCTCCCATCCGTGTCATCGCTGAGCCGACATGGCTTGGGGGCAACAGCCACGACACGACAATCCCGGCTGCTATCCAAGCATCAGTCAATGGGACCGGAGCTGGCAGCGGTTGCGGCATCGACAATGGCTGAATCGGCTCAGCCAAACCCGGCAAATGAAAGCTATAACCCAACAGACCGTGTTGCCCACTGGGCAGACCGGTCCACAAACTCATCAGCGAACTGACAGTGGTCGAAGGTAACCCGCTGGTCAACACTTGACCCTGCCCCATCAAGGAGGCAAGGAACGGCGCATCAAGCCTGGCCGCCAGTAGCTGTTCCCAACCCAATCCGTCCACCAAGTAGACGACATAGTCTTCGCCAGAAGACAAGGCAATGCTGGGTTTGGTGCCATCCCCTGGCAGCAGACTGGAAGCTAGACTGGGCAGCAATTGGTCGAGGCGACCGCCTCGGCTGACCGCATGAGTTTTCACAATGGCCATTTTGGCAGATGTGATCCTCCCGATCGGCGAAGGCATCGCGTGCGTCAACGACCGTTCCTGGCAGCCCGGGTTGAAAAGCAGTTCAACCGGCGCTTGGGTGCGTCTCTGCGACGCTTGGGATGGTCCGACACCATTATCGGCTACACCGGTTATGGATCGACCAGTCGCTTGCGGGTACTCGGTCGAGTGGTGCTGACCAGACATGGTCGCCAGGACCAGGTCCCCTCCACCCGGGAAGACTCCTGGGCGGGAAGGCGTGGTTGGCGCAATTTTGTCAATCTGCCCGCAGTCAATCGCCCGGTGACAGTCGAGGCCGGTGGATGCACCAGCAACGCCATGACCGACCGCGATGGCTATATCGACGTCACCATCAGCCAGCACCATTTGTCGCCTGGCTGGCACTTGGTGCGCATCATCAGTCACGACGCCACAGTCACCCAAGCGCCGGTGCTGATCATCGGTGACGACACCGATTTCGGCATCATTTCTGACATCGATGACACCATCATCACCAGTTACCTGCCACGGATGATGATCGCCGCATACAACACATTTGTCCTGACTGAATCGGCGCGGACGGCAGTGCCTGGCATGGCTGCCCTCTATCGAAGGATCCTGCGTAATCATGACCGGGCGCCGATCTTCTACTTGTCCACTGGCTCATGGGGCACACAGCCCTTCCTCGAACGTTTCCTGGGCCGCCACGGCTATCCTGCTGGACCGATGCTATTGACCGATTGGGGACCGACCAACAGTGGTTGGTTCCGCTCTGGTCCCGACCACAAGCGGATCAGCTTGATCAACTTGGCGCGGGATTTTCCCAACATCCGCTGGCTGTTGATCGGAGACGATGGGCAACACGATCCAGCTATCTATGGTGAGTTCGCCAAGAACTATCCTGACAATGTCGTGGCCATCGCCATTCGTGAGCTGCCGATGGTCGAACAGATTCTGGCTCATGGCAGCCCGGGGCAGTTGGACCAATCAGTGGCCGTTGCCCGACCGCTTAAACGGCAGTCAGCCAGACGATCCGGCCGAACTAAAGCCATTGCCAGTCGACCCAGCCCAAGCTCCTCCCAGACCCCGATGGTTGCCGGCGCTGACGGTTTTGCGCTCAACCCATTGCTGGCAGACTTGCTCCACCAAGACGGTTAAGGCGCAAAACGGGTATCCTTACCCGGTCAAAAGGAGTTCGAAGTGACGCAGGTAGAGGTCGAGGACGAGACCGAACGTATTCTGGACGTTGAGGTTGAGCAGGAAATGGAGACATCCTTCCTCGAATACGCCTACTCCGTCATCTATGCCCGAGCTTTACCCGATGCTCGCGATGGGCTCAAACCGGTCCAACGTCGCATCCTCTACACCATGAACGACATGGGCATCCGGCCCGACCGACCGCACGTCAAATGCGCCCGTGTGGTCGGGCAAGTCATGGGCTTGCTCCATCCCCACGGCGATGGCGCGATTTACGACGCGCTGGTGCGGATCGGACAGCCTTGGGCCCAACGCCTCCTCCTGGTCGACGGGCATGGGAATTTCGGTTCATTGGATTCCGGTCCGGCCGCCATGCGCTACACCGAATGCCGCATGGCCCCGGCCGCCTTGGCGATGACGCAAGGGCTGGACGAGGATGTCGTGGACTTCCGCCCCAACTACGACGGCAAGGAATCCGAACCGGTGGTGCTGCCGGCTGCCTTCCCCAACCTGTTGGTCAATGGCGCCACCGGCATCGCTGTCGGCATGGCCACCAATATGGCCCCCCATAATCTGATCGAGGTCGTCCAAGCCCTAAAGGCCTGCCTCAACGATCCAGAAGTGGAGCTGGATGAGTTGATGCGTCACCTGCCTGGACCAGATCTGCCGACCGGTGGCAAGATCATTGGGCTGGATGGCATTCGCGAAGCCTATGCCAGTGGTCGTGGCTCATTCAAAGTCAGGGCCACCTGTCGAATCGAACAGGTTTCTCCGCGACGCAAAGGCATTGTCATCACCGAACTGCCCTACCAAGTTGGTCCGGAGCGGATCATGGAGCAGGTCAAATCCCTGGTCGAAAAGAAGACCATAACCGGCGTGGCGGACATGAAGGACTTGACCGACCTTAAAAACGGCACCAGATTGGTCATCGAGGTCAAGAATGGCATCAATCCGGAGGCTCTGCTGGAGCAATTGTTCAAACACACCAAGCTGGAAGACTCATTCTCGATCAATGCCGTGGCTTTGGTCGATGGTCAACCGCGCACCCTCAGTCTGAAAGAACTGCTGGTGGTCTACCTGGATCACCGCCAACAGGTCACACGCCGGCGCACCCAGTTCCAACTGGACAAGGCCACTGACCGACTCCACTTGGTCCAAGGCCTGCTGATCGCCATCATCGACATTGATGAAGTCATTGCCATCATCCGAGGCAGCGATGATGCCACCCAGGCTCGTGGCCGGCTGATGGACGCCTTTGACCTAGATGAGATCCAAGCCACTTACATTCTCGACATGCAATTGAGGCGACTGACCAAACTGTCTCGTTTGGAGTTGGAAGCTGAGCGCGACCAGTTGCTCACCCGGATTCGCGATCTTGAAGCCATCCTGGCTGATCCGTTAGCCCTGCGCCAGGTCATGACCGACGATCTCGACCGCGTCGCCCGAGAGTTCGGCACCCCTCGGCGCACCGTCCTCTTGGCCGAGTCAGGCGTGTCACCCTCGGTTAGAGCGGCCGCCAACGTCAGCATCGAAATGCCCGACGGGCCGGCGTGGGTCATGCTGTCATCGACCGGTCTGGTCGCCCGCATCGATACCGACCAACCACCATCGGCGCAGGGTCCTCGAGCACTCCACGATTGTTTGATTTCGACCCTCGCCTGCCGCAGTCGAGCCGATCTCGGCGTGATCACCTCGGCTGGACGCTTGATTCGTCTCCAAGCCATCGACCTGCCGGCCATTGCGGCCACCGCCGGCGCAGTCAACCTCCAAGGTGGGGTGCCGATCAAGGAGCTGCTGGCACTCGACACCAACGAACGGCCTTTGGCCCTGACCAGCTTGAATCAAGAGACTTTGGGCTGGGCCTTGGGCACTCGCCAGGGAATCGTCAAACGCACCAACCCGGAGATTCTAGCCAAGGACTCCTGGGAGGTCATCCGCCTCAATGATGGCGATGAACTGGTCGGTGCAACCATGTTGACCGCCGAGACAATGGACTTGGTCTTCATCGCCTCCGATGCCTCATTGCTGCGCTTCCCCGCGGCCAAAGTTCGCCCTCAAGGCCGCCTTGGCGGTGGCATGGCCGGCATCAGTCTGAGCCCTGGAGCTTACGTCGTCGCTTTCGCAGCCGCCCAAGCAGACCAGGCTGACGTGGTGACCGTGGCCGGGTCTTCGCGCACCTTGCCTGGGACCGAAGTCGGCAGTGTCAAAGTCACGCCTCTGGACCTCTATCCCAGCAAGGGGCGAGCCACTGGCGGCGTTCGCTCACAACGTTTCCTCAAAGGCGAAGACCATCTCCAACTGGCCTGGGTCGGACCGGCGCCAGCCGTTGCCGCCACCGATTCCGGCGCACCTGTAAATTTGCCAACGCCAGATCCGCGTCGTGATGGCTCCGGTACACCGTCCGGTGCGCCGATTGCGGCCATCGGCTCGCGCCAAATCACCGTCAGCTAGCCGACTTAGCACCCTTACTGCCACCGATGGCGGCGCCAGCCAAGATATTGGAGTCAAAGGCCAAGGTGACGTCTTGCTGCCGCCGGAATCGGGCCATCGCCAATTCAACCAATCGGTCGAGCAAGGCAGGATAGGGCAGACCAACCGGCTCAAAGAGGTAAAAGGCCAGTGACCCTGGAATGGTGTTAACCTCATTGATCCAAATCTGACCACTGACACCATCCATCAGGAAGTCAACGCGGGTGACTCCTTCCAATCCCAGACAGCAGAAGGTCTCCTTGGCCAGCGACTGAATCTGTGAGCGCTGAGTCGGGCTAATCGGCGCCGGCAGCAGCCGTTTCAGTGACGCCATGCCAGCTGACTCAGCTTGCTTGGCACCGGCGCTGGAGGCGGCAGCGCCGGCTGACTTGCCGCCCTTAGCCGCCGTGCCGCCAACGTATTTGTCACGAAAAGACAGGATATCGTCGGTCATGATTGGCTCTTCGCACTCCGACAGGTCCACTCGATCTAAGTTGCCCAGCACCGCGCAATTGATTTCACGAAGGTTGGACACCATCGGCTCGATCATCACCCGTTCGGCGAAACTGAAGGCCAGTTCCAGACCGGCCAACAGCTGGTCGCGATCTTGGGCCTTGCTGATGCCAATCGAAGATCCCAAATTGGCTGGTTTGACAATCATCGGGTAAGCGAAAGCGTCTTCGGCGCGGGTCACGACATCGCCTGACCAATCATCGCCACGATGGATCAACAATTCGGGCAGCACCGGCAGACCGGCTGCCCGCAGCAGGGCCTTCTCAACGGCTTTGTCCATGCCGACCGCCGATCCGAGTACATCGGGCCCGGCAAAGGGCAGGTTCAGCATGGTCAACCAGCCTTGCAGGCTGCCATCTTCACCGCCAGTGCCATGAACGATCGGCAGGGCGACATCAATCACCTGGCGCTGCGGCTTGGCCCAGCGATGCGCCGGCGCCGATGCCAACCAGGTGCGGCCATCGTCCACCAGCAGTTGCGCCGGCGAGCAGGTGGCCAGCAGGGCATCGACATCACGGTAGGCGGACATCACCATCAGGTTCGGACCAGTGAACAACTGGTTGGTCTTGCTGATGTAAACCGGCAGGATTTGATACTTGTTCGTATCGAGATTGGTCATCGCTTGAACTGCCGAAATAATCGACACCTCGTGTTCAACCGATCGCCCACCGAACAGCACCGCCAGATTGATCTTCATGGTTCGCCAGTCTACTGGCTGGCTAATAGTTGTCAGGCAGATCATTCTCCAGCAGTATGGCGATCGGTTGGTCACCGCCGCTGGACATGGCTTGCTCAATGGCACCATTTACATTCTCGACAACGGTCAATCGATCGGCCGGGAAACCGGCTTCCAACAGCCCTTGTTTGATTGGCGCTGTCTGGGCCTGCCCCACCAGGAACACCTGATCGACCACTGCCGCCTGGGCGCCAAATTGGCGGTTCAATTCGTCCTGGCGCGACCCAAGTGCCACCATGCCTGGGGTGATCAAGATGCGACGTCCGTCAAAAAGCATCAGAGTGTCCAGGGCTGCTTTGGCGCCAGCCGGATTGGAATTGTAAGCGTCATCGAGAATGGTGACATTTCCTTGCTGGCGCAACGACAAGCGATGTGGCGCAGCTTCAAGACGGCGCAGCCGTTGCCGTATCTCGCCATCACTGACACCCAGGTCCAGCGCCACGGCAATGGCTCCGGCCAGATTCTCAACGGTATGGCGACCCACCAAAGCTGTCTCCAGGTCGATCAGCTGGTGGCTGCCATAACTGAAATTGAAGCGACTGCCTCGTCGGTCTACCCGCAAATCGAAGGCTCTGGCGTCGTTGTCAGTCGCCAACCCGTATAAAACGACTGTCTGATCAGGCTGATGCTGGCGCAGCAAAGCATTGTCACCGTTGAGATAGAGCGGCCCATGGCCACGCACTGCCTGGGCCAATTCCAGTTTGGTGGCGATGATGGCGGCCTGCGATCCGAAGGTGGCCAGATGCTGTTCGCCGATGGCCGTGATCACGCCGATGGTCGGATGGACCAGATCGCAGTCCGCTGCAATGTCCCCAACCCGCTCGGCACCCATCTCACAAACAAAGATCTGGTCGGTCGATCGCAGTTGACCACGGATCGTCTTGGTGATGCCCATCGGCGTGTTGAACGAGGCGGGAGTCATCAACACATTGAAATGCTGCTCCAACAGGCAGGTCAGATAATACTTGAAGGAAGTCTTGCCGTAGGACCCGGTGATGCCGATCTTGGTTAATCCAGGCTGCCCAGCCAGCAAAACCTTGGCTTGATTGAGATAGTGCCGCCGAACCGCCGCTTCGATCGGTTGATTGATCCAATTGGCGATCAGCAACAACAGCGGGCTGAGGATATAGACAATGGCCCCACCACCGCCGGCGCCCAGGCTGGCGATCCAGCAGCCGACGATTTGCAGGATCAATCCAACCAGCACTGCACAGGCGACCAGTCGCCAGACACGCGCCGTCGCCACCAAGGGCTTCTTGGCCCGATAGCGCCAGCGCCAGGTCAGAGCAGCTGCCATAATGGCAAGCCAGATCAACAAAAGCATGGTCCACGGTTGCGGCCAAAGACCAGCCAGCACCGCCAGAAACAGCGCCATGATCTGACCCGCCCAGGCACTACGATGCTGGCCCAACCAATGAACCTGGGCAGCGCTGCGGTAACCACCCAACTGGAACATATGCAGGTGACGCCGCCAGACGCCAGCGCTGGCGATCCACGCCAAAATGGACAAGGCAACCAACATCAGATCAATCCATTCCCAAGAATGATTCAACCACCTTGGTGAAGGTGAAGGCTTGATCCAAGAAACTGAAGTGACCGGCGTCAGGAAGCACGACCAACCCTGCTGAAGCGATGGCATCTTCCATGATGTGGGCGTCACGCAGTGGCGTCGCCTGGTCCTGATCGCCCCAAATCAGCAGCGTATCAGCGCGAATTTGGGTCAACTTTGACCGCAAATCGGCATTGACGACATTAACCATGGTGGCGCGCATCACCGGAGAGGCCGATCGGTAATCGGTCGACCCCATGTTTTGTTGCAAAGCCAGCAGGGCTTCCGGAAAGACCCGATGCACTGGCCCAGATGACAGCAAGGCCCGTCCGAGCTTGAAGGCTCGCACACGTAAGTGATACCCCAGCCCACGCAGCGGCAAGATTCCGCCGGAATCCACCAGAATCAACTTCGGAATGTCGAAACCCCAGTCAGCATCGCTGGCCAGACAAATCGCCACCCGGCCACCGTGCGAGTGCCCCAGAATGATGGCTGAGTCGGACGTGAAACTGTTTATGAAACTCTTTGTGAAGTCGACATAATCCGCCATAGTCAATGGGTGTTCTGGCTCGGGTGTGCCGCCGCAACCCGGGAAATCAACACTGATGACCGTGTATGACCGGGATAGTGCCTGCTGCAAACCGGCAAACAAGCCAAGATTTGCCGCCCAACCGTGCAGGAGAAAGAGAAAGGGGCCACTGCCGCTTTGCTGGTAGTGCACGGTCTTGCCATGCAGCGTCATCTCCACGCCAGCCTCCATCAAAGTCCCGGTTAGCCTACCATAGGGGTATGGACCTGCGATCGACTCTGTCATTCAACGCCCCTGTGACCACGGTGGCGGCAATGCTTATCCATCCTGACTTCGCCAAGGAGCTGGGCCGGCGCATCAGTGCCCTAAACAGCGAATCAACTACCGGCCAACAATCGATCGAAACGCGGTTCACCGTGGCCGCACCAGAGTCGATCCGCAAACTGGTCGGAGCAGAAATGAAGCTCATTCAATCGATCAGCTGGACCGGCGTCATCGGCCTGGATCGAGCCGACGGACAGATGTCAATGAGAGTCGCCGGAATGCCTGCCGAATCTGCCGGTGCCATGAAACTGACTGCCGATGGCGATGACAAATCGACCCTGAATTATCAAGGCGAATTGCATGTGCGCATCCCCTTGTTGGGCAAGAAACTTGAGTCGATGGTCGGCGGCCAGTTCGATAAGGTGATGCAAGCCTTCGAGACCGTCGGCAATGATTGGCTTGCCAAGCAGTAATCAACAACTGGCAATTATCGATGCGAGGTGTTGCCACTTTTCCACAGATTTTCATTCTGGACCGCCAATCACTAGCTTTTGGTGCCAGAGTCATGCTATGGAAGATGCCAGACCAATCATTATCACCGCCCTGCCGGATATCTGGTCAACCTTGACCCGGGTCGACGACGCCAGTGGAGTGGACAGCTTCACCTACTGCGATCAGACCGCGACGATCGACGGCAACTCCGATCTTGTGACCGCCACCATTGACCAACCCAGGGTTGCCATAGCCGATCCGACTGCGCCGTCAATCACCAATCTAGCCTTATGCAAGGCAGCAGCGGCCTGCGGACACCTGCTGGTCGAAACCTTGCAAGGCCTGCGTCGGCTCGATCACTTGCTGGGAATCTTCGATCCCCTGTCCGTCAAGCGAACTGCCAATCACCTAGGCTGGTGGCGACAAGGGCCCGTCAATCTGCGCTCCATGCGCGTCCAACCGATCAACCAGCGTCGCGCCGAAGTTGCCCTGCACTTGATTGAAAACCCTCGGCATCATGTCGCTGCATTCGGCATCATCGGGCACCCCGGCGCTTGGCGCGCCGAAGGCCTGTGCATCAAGTGACGAAGCGACGAGCCTCCGTGCCGACCGCCATCAGGGTTGATAGCGGCGTCTGCTGGCGATAAACCCAGGGATCAACGCTTCTTGCGGTTACGCCGACCGGACGCACCCGGGCGAGCCTCGCGCAAGTTGCTGGTCTGGGCTGACTGCTCGCTGGCCGCCGGCTTGGCAGATGTGACCACCGTAGCTCGTTGATTCGTCATTGAACTGATCGATGCGGCCAGTCCTTGCCGAGTGATATGAATCTCCGACCGAGCGGCTGCCTCTTCAGCGGCCAAAGCTGATCGCGCAGCCCGACGAACATCGCGGCGGGTCTGCGTTTCAGCCGGCGCCTCCGCCACAGCCGGGGCTGGCTGCGGCTTCTGGATACGGAAGAGGAAGGACACGACCTCCTCCATCACCGAGTCCATCATTTCGGCGAACATGGAGGCACCCTCATTGCGATATTCCACCAGAGGGTCGCGTTGGGCCATCGACCGCAAGCCGATACCCTCACGCAAGTAATCCATTTCGTAAAGGTGCTCGCGCCACTTGCGATCCAAGACAGTCAGCAGCACCTGCCGCTCGACCTGGCGCATGTCCGCCTCGCCCAACTCCTCTTCACGGCGGTCATAGGCCTTCTGTGCATCAGCCACAAAAGCTGCCACCAAGTCGGCCTGCTTCAAGTCATCCTCAGGCAGATCGGACTCTTTGAGGGTCACTGGGTAGAGCGTCTTCATTTGAGTCCACAACTGATCCAAATCCCAGTCTTCGATGTAACCCTCGGTGGCGCCGGTGACGTATTGCGTGACCACTTTGGAGACAGTGTCGCGCAATTGATCCTCGATGTCGACGCCTTCCAGCACGCGCCGGCGGTCTCCATAAACCACGTAGCGCTGCCGATTCATGACATCGTCGTACTTGAGCACATTCTTGCGCGCCTCGAAGTTTTGCGCCTCAACCTGCTCTTGGGCATTCTGGATCATTTTGGTGATCCGCTTATCCTCGATGGGCACATCATCAGGCACCTTTAGCGCCCGCATGAACCAGTCGACCATGTCGCCCTTGAAAAGACGCATCAAGTCGTCTTGCAGCGACAGGTAGAACCGCGATTCCCCAGGGTCGCCTTGGCGCCCGGATCGACCACGCAACTGGTTGTCGATGCGGCGGGAGTCATGACGCTCAGAGCCGATGACGTAGAGACCACCGGCCGCCACCACCTCGTCATGTTCGGCGGCAACCTGCTCCGTGATCTCTTCGACCGCCACCGGCCAGGCAGCTTCGTATTCCTCTGGGCTTTCGACTGGGTCGAGCCCGCGCTCGCGCAACAGGGCATCAGCCAGGAAGTCTGGGTTGCCGCCAAGAATGATGTCGGTGCCACGACCGGCCATGTTGGTGGCCACTGTCACCGCACCTTTCCGGCCCGCCAGAGCAACAATGGCGGCCTCACGAGCATGCTGTTTGGCGTTCAGCACCTGGTGCGGCACACCGATCATCTTCAACCGGCGCGACAATTCCTCAGATTTGGCCACCGAAGCGGTGCCAATCAGCACTGGCTGTCCCTTGTCGTTGCGATTGCTGACATCAGCGACAATGGCGTCGAACTTGGCGGTCTCGGTGCGATAAACATAGTCACGCTGGTCCTGGCGAATCATTGGCAAATGGGTGCGAATCGGTAGAACCCGCAGACCGTAGATTTTTTGAAACTCTGATTCCTCAGTCTTGGCGGTGCCGGTCATGCCCGACAGCTTGTCGTACATCCGGAAGTAGTTCTGCAAGGTGATGGTGGCCAGCGTTTGGTATTCCGCCTTGATTTCGACCTTTTCTTTGGCCTCAAGGGCTTGATGTAGGCCCTCGGAATAACGTCGACCGATCAAAGTGCGCCCGGTGAACTCATCGACGATCAGAACTTCGCCATCGGAGACCACATAGTCCTTATCGCGTTTGAAGAGCTCCTTGGCCTTGATGGCATTGTTGAGGAAGGAAATCAGGGGTGTGTTGGCCGACTCATAGAGGTTGTCAATGCCGAGGCGCTGCTCGACGACGGTGATACCTGGCTCCAAGACGGCCACCGTCCGCTTTTTTTCGTCAACCTCATAGTGCAGGTCGCGCTGGAGAGTGTTGGCGATGCGGGCAAATTCAGGATACCAAGCCGCGTCGTCTTCCGCCGGCCCAGAAATGATCAGTGGGGTGCGAGCCTCATCGATCAGAATCGAGTCAACCTCATCGACAATGGCGAAGCTGTGGCCCCGCTGAACACAATCGACCAGGCGCGTGGCCATGTTGTCGCGCAGGTAGTCGAAGCCAAACTCATTGTTCGTGCCGTAGGTGATGTCAGCGGCATAAGCCACCCGACGCTCGGCCGGCGTCATCTGCGACAAAATGACGCCGGTGTCCAGCCCCATAAAGTGATGCACCCGGCCCATTTGCTCCGATTGGAACTTGGCCAGATAATCATTGACTGTGACGACATGGACGCCCTTGCCCGACAGGCCATTCAAATAAGACGGCAATACTGCCACCAAAGTCTTGCCCTCACCGGTTTTCATCTCAGCGATCGTGCCGCTATGCAAGGCAGCACCACCCATGATTTGTTCATCGAATGGCCGTTTGCCCAGCACCCGTTTGGCAGCCTCACGCACCGCCGCGAAAGCCTCAGTCATCAGGTCGTCAAGTGACGCCCCATTGTCCAAGCGTTGCCGGAAGTCGGCGGTCTGACCGCGCAACTCATCATCAGTCATTGACTTGAAATCGTCCTCGATGCTCGAAACCTGGTCCGCCACAACCTGGAGTCGCTTCAGCAACTTGCCCTCTCCCATATGGAGGATGCTGTCCAGAAGGTTCATGCAGTTCCTGCTCTCTCCTCGATGCTACGAGGTCAATCCATCCCATTCTACGAGTTTCGATAAGGCCCTGACCAACCCTGCGGTCAACTGGTCGTCACTGCTCGAGGATGAGCCAGTCGGTAAACCGACCGCAAATGATCGATGGTCACCAGAGTGTATATCTGGGTCGTGGCCACCGAGGCGTGCCCCAAGAGCTCCTGAACCACTCGGACGTCAGCGCCACCATCGAGCAAATGAGTGGCATAGGAATGCCGCAAGGTGTGCGGCGAAATAGCCACCGGCAACTGCGCCTTGACTCCCAATTGGGCGACGCGATTGAACGCCGCCTGTCGACCGAGGCGGTGGCCTCTGGTATCAATCAATAGCGCCGACTGGCTGCTGCTGTTCTCCCCCAGCGCCACCGGCCTACCGCGTACTATCCAGGCTTCGAGGGCCGCACGAGCATAATGACCGACTGGCACCAGACGAGTTTTATGCCCCTTGCCGGTGATACGCAAGGCTGACTCAGGCTCTTGGAGCAGCCGGTTGGCGTCTACCAGATCCAGATCGAGCAGTTCTGAAACGCGAGCTCCTGTGCCATAGAGCAGCTCCACCAGCGCCCAATTCTCGATCTGACGCCAGCTGGCGCCCGGGAGTTGGCCGCCGGTTGAGGCGATCAATGCCTCAACCTGATCGATCGACAAGGCCTTTGGCAGATGAATTCCGGCTGCGCGGGGCGCAACTTCCGCGGCAGCATCCTCGTCCGTGACACCTTCCGCCCACCAATAGCGGTGCAATCCGCGAACCGTCACGGTCATCCGGCCAACTGAGGCTGCAGCCAAACCTTCACTAACCAGACCAGCGGTGAAAGCCGCCACGTGCGCTGCCTTGACATCCTTCGCCAGCACAACGCCCTGTCGTCCCAAAAAAGCCAGATAACGCTTGAGGTCGGATTGATAGGCCTCCAAAGTGTGCTCGGCCAAACCTCGCTCTATCTTCAGGTGTGTCAGATAATCAGCGATGGCACTGGCCAGGTCAGTGCGAGAGGCCATCTGCACCCGATCCTGGCACCTCAGCGCCCTGATCGGCTGGCCGCAAATCACTCACCGCTGCTCCCAATCGATGAGCCGCCAAGGCCAGGACGCCGGTCACCAGAGTCGGGTTCATCAAACAACCGCTGAAAATACCCTGAAGTGCCACTTCCAGGTCCATCCAAGCCACTGACATGTCGGCTTCTTCATCAGCCAGAGTAAAACCAACCGGACGATCAACCGGATGCAAACCTTCAGCCAGGAATATTCGTGTTGCTTGACTCGAACAACCTGGCGTGGCAAAGACGTCCACTAAAATCGACCAGTGGTCAGCCGCCAAGCCAAGTTCCTCGGCCAGCTCGCGCTGGGCCGCCGCATAGCTAGATTCTCCAGGCTGATCACACAGCCCCGCTGGCGCCTCAACCAAGCGGCGCCGCACCGGATGGCGATACTGCCGCTCGACGGCGATTCGATCATGCTCATCGACCGCGATGATGCCCACCGAATCTGGATGCTCGAGGTAATTCCGGGTCATCGTCGCCCCGGTCGGTGTGTTAACTCGATCAACCACAAAGTCCATCAGGATGCCCTGTGTGGTTAGCAATCGTTCGAAGGGCCAGGTAGTGGGCCGGTCCTGCCAACTGTTTCCGCTAGCTGGCCCAGAAGACATCGCTGAAGTCATGAACCCATGCTGCCAGTTCCATTAGATCCATTGGCGACGTGACACTCATTTGGCCACCCTTTGTTCGCGCCGCCCAGTGCCCGGCTCCAGAAATTGCCTGCGTGTAGCGGTGGGACCGGGTGTGGTCAATCGCCCGGCGAAGGAGGTAAGTGGTCAGGACGCCGTCAACTAACGACAATGCGGTCAGACACCGCACCGGGTCCCAACCCCGTTTCATATTTGGCTCTCTTAGACCACGGTGACATGGAACCTGAGCTGACTGCCCGTGCGCCGAAAATGTGGCCTAGGCTACCCAATGTCCGCGCGGTGGCAGCAGCGCATGTCAATCGAGGTCTCACAGAGCCTCAAATTTCCGGTGCGAGACACCAGCCGGAATCAAGCAGTTGGCGACAAAACGAAGGCCCCGACTGTCTCCAGTCGGGGCCCTCCATGTTATTGGCCGAGCTTAGTGCTTGGCATGAACCCTACGGCGTGACTTGACGCCGATCCACACACCGACGGTCGCCACCACCAAACCAGCAGCCAAGCCCCGCAGGCTCAAATCGCTGGATGTGTCGGCATAACCGCCTGTTCGCACCGAGATCGTGGTCACCATGAATGAACCGCGAACCTGTCCCGACTTGGCGCCAGTCAAAGTACCGGTGTGGGAACCATTGGCGAAATCCTTCGGCACGTCGAACTGGAAGTGGACAGTGCCGTTCTCATCAGCCGTTTGGCAACCAACCTCAAGGCCCGGATCAATCGTCAAGCAGACCTTCTCCCCTGGGTTGAAGTTCGTGCCGGTGACGCCTTGCGGCTCACCTGGTTGACGCTGCGGATACTGGAACTCAATACCCAGCGACCCAACGATCACCGTAGTCGGCTCAGAGACGTTGCCCGCAGGATCGGTCTCAGTCACAGTGATCCGGTCACCTGGATTCAGTGGCCTGGTCGGCGTGCAGACCCAGTTGCCCGCATCATCGATCGGCACATCCTGGCAACCGTCAACCGGCTTGCCATCCGGGCCCTTGACATCAATGGTGTCACCAGGATCACCCTTGCCCCCAACCTCAGAACCGTTGTTCGAATCAGCTGGCGGTGCAGTCGGTGGCGTGGTGTCAAGGTCGAACCAATCACTCGGATCCGAGACGTTGCCGGCTGGATCCTGTGCAATGGCGTTGATCGGACCGGATGGCGTCCCGTCAGGAGTCAGGCAACTCCAGGTGCCATTGCCGTCGTCACCAATAACGACTTCAGCGGTGCAAATCTCGTTGCCATCCTCATCGCGCACCGTCACGATCGTGCCCGGATCGAGCGGATGATCGTCACTGTCGCGAATCGTCCCACCAATTTCGTCTCCATTGCCATGGTCGATGACCGGCGGATTCGGCGCAGTCGTGTCAATGGTGATATGTACCGCATTGGATGGCGGCGACACCTGCCCTTGATCATCGGTCTGGGTGGCGGTGATGACATGCGGACCGTCAGCCATCGGCTTTTCCGGAGTGCAGGACCAGGTGCCGTTGGTGCCGGTGCCTTCGACCGTCGTCGTGCAGAGGGTGTTGCCATCCTCATCCTTGACGATGATGGTGTTACCCGGCTCATCAGCCGTTCCCGAGATGTCCGGCGTTGAATCATTGGTCAAGGTGTTGTCCCCTGGCTTGGTGATCTCCGGCGGATTCGGCTTGGTCAGGTCGGTGAAGTGGACGGTCACCGGCGAGGACATCGAGGCGATGCCCGCTGGGTTGTCCAAGGCCGATCCCGGCTTGGGAATGTAGACGATCTCCCATTCATCGACGAAGACCTGCGCTTCGAACTGCGATTCAGTCTTCAACTTCGTGGTGTAAGGAATCTCATAGACTCCCTGTTCCGTGCGCTGGACATCTCCGATGACCAAGTTCTGGTCCTCAGCTGTTGAGCTGACGTCGCGGTCCACCGGATTACCCAAGTAATCAAAGACCCTGGCCGTCGCAATGTCGGGCTCCTCGTCCGGGCCAGCCTTCTGGTCATCGCGGGTCACCTGAACATTGGTTCGCTTGTCCGGATCAACCCATTCTGGAGGATTGGGACACTGCGGATCAGACCCAGTGACACATCCTTCAGTGAAGGTGACAGTCTGCGGCGAATCGGCGACCTCTTTAGTAACCGACTGGCCATCGGATTGCGGCTCGTCGACGGTTGCATGGATATCAACCTTTTCGACCTCCGGGTCGGTGAAGGTTACTGAGCAAACACCCAATTGATCACCGCTTGTGCCAGTCACACACGAGGCTGTCTGAACACCCTGGAATCCAACCAGCTCGTCGAAGGTCGCCGAGCCTGGATGCACCTGGCCCGTCTCGGAGTCGAGGCTGAAACTCACCTCAACCCCAGGCAGGAGGATGTCATCGACCGAGCGAGCGGTCACGGTGGCCGTCACCAATTCACCCACTGCTGTGGACTTCGGCTCAACCACGAGGTTGGAGTGCTCAGCTGACACACCGGATTGGGTGAAGGTCATCGTCACTGGCGATGACTTGCCCGGGAACTTCGGCTCGACCCGATCCGCACCGATGTAGACATTGGCCTGATGCTGACCACCCTGAGTCGAGGTGTACCAGATTGTGGTGTGCCCCTTGGTGTCAGTCACCGCTACATCGGATTGAACGGTCAGGTTGCTGTCACCGGCAACTGGCGCCGAAACCACGGCCTGCCCGGAGACCGGGTTGCCATACTTGTCATTGGCCTCGACCTGCGCGATGATGCGCGCCTTGCCATCCGCCTTCTGATTGTCATCTTCTGGTTCGATCCAAACCTTTGAATGGTCAGCGTCAACCTTGCCCGGAGTCCAGACCCTGGTCTGAGCCACGCCAATCTGCTGGTTTGAAACCATAGCCGTGAAGTTGAAGGTGCTGGCTCGTGTCGACGTGACAGTCACCGAACAAACACCCTGATCGTCAGTCGTGCAGCTGTTTCCTGAAGATCCGCCCCAGGCCGGCTGCAGCGACTGATCGTCGCCCCATGCCACCGATTGGGGATCCACTCCAAAGGTGACCACTGCCCCGTAAACCAGCTCATCGTTGGTGTCACGGATGGTGGCAGTCATGGTGTAGGCCGAATCGGCGTCAACCCCGACGGTCAAGGGGCCAGCAGGTGTGATCGCCCAATCTGAACATGAGGCACAAGCTGGCTTGCCAAAGCTGATCGTCACCGGTGAACCTGACGGCGTGATGGGGCCATTGGAGCCTTCAACCACCACGTCAGCCAGTTTGTCCCCCGCCTCAGTCGAGGTGTACCAGATCTCAGTCTCACCGAGGCTGTTGGTCGGCGCGACATCGCTTTGGACAGTCAGCCCACTGGACTGACCAACGACTGGCGTCGACGAAACATCAATGCCACTCAGCAGATTGTCATAGCGGTCACGCACGGTCACCTTAGCGATGTCACGGTCAACACCGTCGAAGTTCGCCCCGTTCTTGGTGACCACAACTGTTGACTTGCTGGCATCGGGAGGTCCGGCGACAAATTCAGCATCCACCGAATCTGTGGCGTCACCTGTTGATCCCTTGATCGTGTATTCGCCCGGACGAATCGAGCTGATCGCGATCGAGCAAGCACCTTGAGCGCTGGTGGTGCAGCTAGGTGCAGCGTCACCAACCATCGTCACCAACTCGGGCAGAGTGAAGGTGACAGGCGCTCCGGCAATGGCATTGCCCTTGTCGTCAGCCACCTTGGCAGTGATGGTGAACGCGGCACCGACCTCCTGGGCTGTCTCCGGCTTGATCGTCAGATCGAGCAGTCCCTTGTCAGGAACAAAGCTCAACTCGGCGGGATCACCACCGGGCAGTGGCTTACCGTCTTCTGAGACCGTCACTTCGTGGATGTCGGCCACCTTTGAAGTGGCTGTGACCGTCGCCTTACCATCAGGACCCGTGGTGACCTGAGTTGCACTCAAGTCAACCGGATCATTGGTGCTGAGACTGATCTCAGCACCGGCCACCGGATTGCCGTAGCGATCATAGGTCTCAATATTGATTCCATCCTGATCCTGACCATCAGCCACGGCACCATTGGGATAAACCGTCACCTTGGTGTAATTCTCCGACTCGTCAACCTCCGGGGTGTCCGGATTGTCGATCGGCGTGCACTTGTCACCAGCGTTCTCATTGCAGACTGGTCCAGCGGTGAACTCGACATCCTGTGGCGACGCCTTGGCAGGATCACCACCTCCTTGAACATCGAGCAGCCCTTGCTTGGTGGGAACCTTGCCATGCACTTTGTAAACATTGGCGAACTGGCTTGTGATATCCACCGAACAATTGCCATCGGCATCGGTCGAACAGGTCGAAGCGCCTACGAACTCAATGGCTTGCGTCGCCGAATCGTTGGCACTGCCCAGCGAGAAGGTGGCCGTGACATTGTTCAACGGATTGAGGTTGTCATCTACCACGTGAATTGTGGCGGTGTAAACCGACCCAACCTCAAGTGGTGACGCCGGCGCAATCGTCATCGACGACTTCTCCGCCGATACATCACCAGGGATGAACCGAATCGAATTGACATCGGTGGCTGGCGCCGTCATCGGGATGGCCTCAGTATTGGCCGATTGAACGGTCGCTGTTCCGGTGAAGTTTCCGGCAACCTTTGAGGTCCAGCTCATTGAGGCAGTTCCGCTTGCATCGGTGGTGGCCGTGTTCACTTTCGGTGTCAAGGCGCCCAGCAGATCTGGCGTGACCGTCGCATCAGTCACGGTGAACACCGCGCCGCTGACGATATTGCCGTAATGATCATAGGCATGACCCACGGCCTCGTCGGAATCTTGTCCGTTGGCCCATGCGTCATTCTTGATCATCATCAGGTCGGTGTAGTTATCCTTCGACTCATCCACCTCAGGCGTTTCTGGATTATCAATTGGTTCGCAGTTGTCAACACAAACCTCACCGGCGTAGAACTCGACACCTGGATGATCATCCAGAGTCACATCGTCAACAATCGCCTGGAGGACGAAGTCGCCGACCAGCTTTGAAGTGACATTGAAGGTGTAAACACCATCACCGACAGCCGCGAAGTTACGGAAGCTGGCGTCTGCCAGATCCGGCACCTGGTCCTCGGTTGCTCCCGACATGACGAAGTCGTCACGAGTCAGGTCGACAATACGATTGCCCAGCTCATCCTCAATCGTCGCAGTCACTTTGACGTCGGTACCGGCCGGGTTCCGGCCCGGATCGACAGTCAAAGAACTCAGGCCGGCATCGGGCTTGCCATGGACAAAATCGATGAGTTGGGGAGAATTCATGATCTCCTGCTCACCATTGATCAGCGCGTGCAGTTTGACGGTCTCAACCTGCGCATCAGTCACCTTGACTTCAGCCTGACCTTGGTCATCAGTCAGCCAATCATCGACTGGAGACATGATGGCAGCTGGCGAATCGGTCAGTTGGAAATCGACCGGCCATCCGGCTTCCACCGGATTACCGAACTTGTCATTGATGTAGGCGATGCCTTTGGCGCCTGGGCCATCCTGATCGCTGACGCCCACCGTTTCCGGATACTTCGGAGTCACCTCCAGCCGTGAGCAGTCCTGAGTCCTTTCTTGGTCAGGATTGCAAACGTATGGCTCGTCGGCTTTGAAGGGAATCGGCAAATCATGACCCGTGATGTCAGCGGCAGACAGGCCATCGACCATGGCATTGGACGTGTAGTCTGCCGAGGCGACCTTCGATGAGTAGTGCACTTGATAGCTGCCCGGCTGATCGCCGGCGGTGATGTCCGAGATGGTCACTGCAGGATCATTGGCGGCAAAGTCGATTGTCGAATCAGACAATCCGGGAATCGGGTTGTTGTCCGCATCGAAAACCGTCAGGATGCCGGTGTAGTAGGACTCGCCACCGGGCAGGTCTACCACTTGCCACGCCGAGTGGTCAGATGACTTCGGATCAACTTCAGGCTCAACCACGAAAGTGGCATGATCAGCCTGTCCAACGCCGAAGACGACGTCTTCTTGGCCGACCAATCCAGTATCGGCGCCATCTGCATAGCTGGCTTTCACGGTGACTGTCTCAGCTGTCTTGTCCGACAACTTGACTGCGACTGCACCCAAATCATCGGTGCTGTCAGTCACAGATTGGTCGCCCCCAGCCACGAAGTAACCGTTGCCATCCACCGTGAAGGTGACATCAACATCAGCGCCTTCATTACCCCACTTGTCAGTCACATAAGCCGTGGCTGTGGATTGCTCACTGACGGGCAAGGCTGTCGGCTTGACCACCAGACGGGTGCATTGATCAGCCGGCACTGACGGGTCGCAGGAATCCTCGGGCACGATATCACCGGTGATGAATTCCAAGGTGACCGACTTGGGGTCCGTCGCCTTGTCATTGGCTGTCGCTGATACAACGAACTTTCCCGCATCAGTTGACGACAGTTTGACGTCCGAGCAAGAACCGTCGGCACCCGTCACACAGGTCGCCTGATTCGACAACGAAGTCTTGGACTCATCAAGCGCGGAACCATCAATGCCGATCACCTTGTCAAGCTGGTAAACGACAGTCGCCCCGCTGACGGGATTGTCATTCTTGTCAAATGCCGTCACCTTCAACGTGTATTGACCCTCGCCCGCAACCAACGGTCCAGCCGGACTCGCCTCCAAAGTGGCATGGTCAACACTGTCGGCAACGAAAGTCAGATCCTGTGGGGAGGATTGCGCCGGGTCAGGATTGTTGATTTCTTGACCATTGACCAACCCATGCAGGGTGACCGTCTCAACCTTGCTATCAGTGACCAGCACCTGACAAGTCCCATCAACACCAGTCACGCAGCTCGCCGGTGTGACCACAGCGGACCCATCGGCATCATCAAGCTTGAAGCTTGCCTGAACATTCGGCACGATGTTTCCATCTTTATCCCTGGCTGTGATGGTAGCCACGATGTCGCCACCGACGACCTGTTGGGTCCGATCAACCACCAATGATGACTTGCTCGAATCAACGCCGTTACCGTAGGTGAACAAGACGGTGTAATCGTCGCCAACCTGCTCTGTGAAGGTCACCGTCGCGCCCTTGCCATCCGCCGCCGGTGTCACAGTGACATTGTCCACCGCCTGGCCACTGGTTGTATCAGTGACTGTCACGCCGCGGAAACCAATGTCACTGTCCGCGGTACCAGTCACACTGACCAATTGACCGGGAGCAGCCGCAGCCGCAGCCCCTTGGACAATGCCACTGGCGGCATCGGCCGTCAGTGTCTGTCCCGCAATGGTGAAGGTGGCGCTGGTCGATGAGGCATTGACCACCGCCGGGCGATAGACAGCATCAGTGACACCAAAGGAATAATCCTCAATCTCACCAACTGTTGCCCAAGGCTTGCCTGAATCAGCCGTCCCCGAATACTCACCCAGTGAGTTATCCGGAACGCTGGCCGTGGCGGTCGATGCCGACACCCGCAGTTGGGTCGACTGGGTCCCGGAGATTGCGCCGGTCGGCTGCACCTGGAAATTATCCGTTGGCGCAGTGGCCGTTGGGCTCCAAGAATTGGCGCTTGTGGTCCAAACATTGGCGCCGGGTGTCGTCGTCCACGCTGTGACATCAGCCTCGCCGGCAGAATCGCCGGCCAGATCAGCTGTCATGTTGTAATCATGGGTTGCTGCGAACAGGCCATCCTGCAAAGCAATCGACCCAAGAGCCGAGCCAGTGATCGACACACCGTCATCAGTGGCATTATGCGAAGCATTGTCAGTTGCTGGGCCAGCATAGCTGCCGAGATCGGCACCCAGCTGGATATCTTGGCTGACACCGTTGATATGACTGGGCACATTGGCCTCCGCCGGTCCGGCTGCGGCATCGCCGTAAGAACCAGTAGTGGTGAATCCAAAATCAGCCGATGGCACAGAATTGGATGAACCCATCGTCACGGTGGCATAGTTCAGCCAAGTAGCCTTGTCAGAGGCCACCCCGAGAGCAGTGACCGTCGGATCAGAATTGCTGTATGGAGAAATGGCGCCTTCACAGGCACCACCGGCGCTGCTTGTGACTGCCCCGCTGGCGCAGGCAACGCTGGCGCTGTTGCGACCATCGGTGAAGCCAGCAGCCCAGGTCTGCACAGCATTGACACCGTCGATCTGCACTTGGATGGGACGCACGTAATAGGACACGCCGGACACCCCAGACGTCAGGAATGAATAAGTCCCAGTCGCCCCAGTCTCTTGAACCGAGCGGAGAACCCCGGAGGCGTCATACAGGCCGACCTGTTGATCCGCCAGTCCTTCTTCGCTCGCCTGAATGACCCCATCTGCGTTGGCATCGTTCCACAGGGTGCCGCGAATGATCATCGCCCCTTGAGCCGATGCATTGTCACGAGCAGCAGACGAGATGGGATCCGGCGCCTGCGGCAGACCATCATTTTGAACCGAGTAAACAATCTTGGCTGTGGCTGACAACGGGTCAATCTTAACCATGTTGCTAGTTCCTGGATACGGGAAAACCACCCCGTCAGTGTCGTAAGTGCAGGAAGGGCCAGGAACTGGCGAATCTGCGTAACGATCAGGCGAATTCATATAAGACCGGGCCTGACAAGCGTCCGCAGAATCAGGCGCATCCGCTGGCAAGCCATACGTGCGGGTACCAGCACCATTGAGCAACTGGCCATCCAGGAAGGCGTTGCCCCAGGTGCCGTATTGCCCACCGGCATTGTCCCAGAACTCACCGGCGATCTCCTTCTTGATGTCGCTGACGACGTAGTAACGCCATGGATTATCGGCTGAGCCATCAACGATGTTGCCCAAGGAATCACGAGCCGGCTCCATGCGGACCAGCTTCATGTTGCCATTGGAGTCATGGGTGACTCCACCACCGCTATAGAGATAAACATTGCCATCGGCGTCCAAGGCGAAGTCGGCCGGTGCATATGGTGTGGCATCGCCGACACCATCGACATTGGCTCGAACTGCCAGGCGCTCCTTGGGCACAGAGCCCATACCTTCGTACCAATCACCTGGCTGGACAGCACCGGACAGTGAATACTCGCCTGTCACCGGGTTCCAAACCGAAAAACGCCAACCGTCCTCACTTGAAGCCGCCGATGACTCTGAGTTCTCTGAATCAATTTCTCCGAGATAGGACGACACCACGTACAGATTTCCCGTGTACTGTTCGATCTCACCGCCGGTGGCATGGCCCTTATCTTTGGCACCAGAGAACAATGAATCGCCATTTGACGATGGCCACGACCCGACGTTGCCCTCACCCTTAGGCGCCGGCATGCATGACCAGTAAATTTCGGACTCGCCCGACGTGGTCCTGACAATCGGCGTGTAACCTGCTTCACAGCTGGCCGGGCCGTTGACCTGGCGGGCATCACGGCTCCAGAAGTAGGCCGTTAGCGGCGCATTGGGATCGGTCTGTTTGCCGCCGATGCGCCCAACCGCCATCGATGAGAACTGATACTCAGAGAAATCACTCTGCCCAGCACTATCTCCTTCCCAGTGCATCGACACGCGCGTCTTGTAGGTTGACATGTCGTCAGACCAGTCATAGGACTCCCACAGGAGATCCTCGTGACGATCCGTGTTATTCATTGGATCGGCCGCATCAAGTGAATAATAGATGACATCTTCAGTCAACGGCTGATCCCAAACAGCCTTCCAATTGGTCACGGCCGTCCAGACTGGCGCCGTTGCCGAGTGAGTTGTTGGCTGATCAGCCGAGGCCACGGTTGCCTGGAAGCTCTGCCCCAGAAACAACCCGCCGATAGTCAATACGAAGGCGGAAGCCGATGCAACCGTCTTTTTCAGCCCCTGGTGCGGGCTGCCTTGGTAGTGAGCGACACCTAACGAACTAGGCATTCAGTTCCCCCATCATTTTCGATATCTGGTTAGGGGAGTCGGCGCCAGAGTCCGGGCTGCGACGTTCCTCCCCAGCCATACCCAACCCAGTATGGCTACCGCCACTCTGCCATATTTTGATCGAATCTGCAATATCTATGCCAGTACTTTGCTAGGTTCGCGAAGTATCTTTGCTTATGCTTTCCTTTCTTCGTGATGCCTCTACCATCATTGCTTGCTTGGAGGGTGAAGCGCCGACTTCCAATACTTACTTAAAGGTGTGCGGACGCAGTGCAGCCATCGGTCGACGAGTCCCATCGGATGCCCAAAACTGAGGGCACTGGTAGCAGACGTACACCGACGTCAGCGGCTAGTGAACCCACGCGGTGGGCAAATTCAGCGAATGATGCGCCCCATACGCCACGAAGCCAATACCCCAAACACCAAAGTCAAGCCGCTCAAGCTGCCAATGATCATCCAATTGGTGAGATCCTGCCCGTCAACCACCAGGCGAGCGGCAATGGACTCCATCAAATCTTGCAAAGCATCACCAGACTTATCGGCCGTCGGCAGCACCTCATTGAGCAAGGCCTGGGCCGCTGGTGTCAACGCGGGATCACGAATCAAAGCCGCCGCTTGAGCGAAGGGAAGCAGACTCAGCACCGACGTCACCGATTCATCCAGTGTCTGTGGTGTGGCATAACAGAATGACAGAAACCCCATAGCTGTCCCCAAAACCAGCGACAACCCACCATAAGAACCCTGCGTCCTAGTGAATGTCACTACCAGGGTGTTGAAAGCGGCGAATGTCAGAGCGGATAACGCAATTGCCCCCAGGACACTCAGCCATTGCCCAGTGTTCATCAGAGCCTGACCCGACATCAGCATCCAGCCTTGACCGGTGACAAAAATCACCAATGCCACCACCAGTCCCACCGCCAGAACTGCAATGACATACCCGCTGGCCAACTGCCAGCGACGAATGGGAGAGACAAGATAGTCAGAAAAACGCCCACTGACCCGATCCTCAACAAAGGCTGTCAGCATGCCCAATGATGCCGATAGCGTCGCCATTGTCGTCACCGAAGCGATCATCCATGCGTCACATAGACCGTATACGTTGGCGAGATCATTCAATCCAAGATAGTTCGCAATCGTCTGAACCATCATCTTTCGCAAAAAAAGTACGAATAATACCACCATTACCAAAGGACCCACCAGCGAAAAGAAAACTGTCATCGGATCGCGCCAAAACACCTTCAAGTTGCGAGCCACCATGGTCCAGACCATCTGCATAGGTTTCACGCCTCGCATCCTGAAGCCGGCACCGCTCTCGGACTCGCACAAGAATCATGCATCTTTTCACCGGGCTCGCTCTGCCGTCGCTGCTGCCGTCGCTGCTTCCGTCTCATCGACCTACGAGATTCACCTTTTTCAGTTCCTTCGTCATCGCGTTGGTCGGTCAGCGCCAGAAACACATCATCCATCGAGCCATGCTTGAACTCAAAGTCATCGATATACTCCAAAACATAAGGCAAAACCCACTTGACCTGTCGGGTCGATTGTAGACTCGCCACAATCGGATCACCAGGCACCCTGGGAGCGGTGACCGACCCAGGCGGCAATGACTGGTTCAGTATCGAAAGCACTGCCGGGACATTATGCACATACAGAAGAAGGCGCCCGTGGCTATACTTCTGCCGCAAATGAGATGGAGTTCCAGTGGCAATGATTTGGCCACGCTCAATGACATTGACCATGTCTGCACGTTCTGTCTCCTCCATGTAATGCGTGGTCAAGAAAACCGTCATCCCTTCATGCCCGCGCACATCGGCAATCGCCTTCCAGACCTGCTCTCGACTTCGTGGATCCAAACCGGCTGTCGGTTCATCCAAAAAAAGCAGTGACGGGCGGTGGATCATGGCCCGCGCGATATCAGCCCGCCGCTTTTGCCCGCCAGACAGTCTCCGGTACTGGCGGTCCATAAAGCTTGACATGGCTAACAAGCCCGACAGTTCCTCAATCCGCGACTGGCAATCAATCGCCTTCAATCCATGGATGCGGGCGCGCAACTCTAGGTTTTCCCTGACAGTCAAGCGGGGATCAAGCAAGGCTGACTGGAACACCACGCCGATGCTACGACGAATGGCATCGTTGGCTCTGCCCAATTCACTGCCTGCAACAATGATCCGCCCAGATGTCGGACGCAACAACGTCGTCAGGCAACTGATAGTGGTTGACTTGCCTGCTCCATTGGCTCCCAGGAACGCAAAGAACGCGCCCTCATCCACAGAGAACGTAATATCCTTGACTGCCCGAACCGAGCCATACGACACTCGCAGTTCATTCGCTTCAATGATGGCCATCCATCACCTCTGTCACATCCTCCGATGCTGGATACTCTTGCGATCTTCCAGACACAGAACGGAAGAAGACTTCCAGCCGCTGCGCCACATCTTTTCCTTGGCGCACAACCATATTGTGATCACCATCCAACCAAAAGCAAGATGCAGTTGGCATGTGAGCCTCAACCCACCGCCCATCCTCGCTGTAAGGGGAAGACGTTCCATAGATCAAGATCGCTGGGCACCGCACCAAAGACCAGTCCAGTCGATAAAAGAACCCGGCATCTGCCCTCAGATCATCGAGTAGGCCGGCATCGATCAAGTCATGCACCCGGTCGCTGAACTGATTTCTCGAGCGGAGGGGCAGTTTCATGCCCAGGGACGCTGAGTAGCCATCCAGGGTTTCCTGTATGGCCCGATCAGTGTCTTTAGCCTCAAGCACCGGATCAGGATTAAGGCCAGACGCCTCCAATATGCTGATACCAAGAACACGCTGGGGGTATCTTGCTGCTGTGTTGACGACCACTGTGCCACCAAATGAATAACCAACTAGGAGCGCCTGATCAATATTCAGCCCATCCATTAGACCGATCAAGTCCTCGGACATCCGATCGAGGCGAAAGCCGTGACTATCTCCCGTCGAAAAACCATGTCCTCGTAGATCATATAGAATCACTCGGAATCCTTGATTAGCCAAGTCTTTAGCCCCACACCAAAAGTAGATGCCATGGTGCGTATAGAGTCCGTGCACCATGACTATGGCCGGGCCTGATCGTGGTCCCAATACCTGATAAAACAGATTGGCACGATTGATTTTAATATGCGGCATGTATCACAAATTCCACAATGTCACCAACCGTCAACGCACCCATCGCAGACATCTCCAGTCCGGATATCCAGACTAACAGCGACTCGGCAACTCCATATCTGTCATCGATGACTTCCACCAAGCGCAGCATGTCCAAACTGGACAAGCCCAAATCCAATAGCGCGCGCGTTTCTGGTGTCACATCCATCAGCGCCACAACTTGAGCCCCAAGTAT
>JAITVZ010000022.1 GCA_031285505.1 Propionibacteriaceae bacterium | reverse complement strand
GCCAAGGCCAACCAACCACCCCAGGCATCCCCAGCCACGCCTGGATCAACCAACCCCAACAACAGGAGGCCACCCTCAACCCATAAACCACACCGTCCCAACAAGGTTGACAGAATCCGATCGGAGGGGCGCCGTCACGATTCGCCTCGGCTTTGGCCTCCGCCGTGAAGGTGCCAGTTGTTATCAGAAGTCCCTTGTCACCTCGACCAGCTAAACCACCTGGCTAGGACTTTCCAATTGGGGGCTCTGGTAGCATGCTTTGCGCATTCACCCCCCCCGAAGTATGCGCCAATCACGCCCTTCGACCGGACAGATCGCGAGTCATGATGGTCACGCCGCTGCATGAGAAAGTATTCCTTGAGATCAATGGGACCCGTCAGGGCATGTTCCTCAAGAGCCAAGACACAACCAAGCCAGTGCTGCTTTTCCTGCACGGCGGACCGGGCTCTCCGGAAATTGTCATCGACCAGGCATTCCCGACAAGGCTCGATGAGTTGTTCACCGTTTGCTGGTGGGAGCAACGCGGAGCCGGCCTGTCCTTCAAGGCTAGCCTGCCTGCGGAGACCATGACCCTGGATCAGTTCATCGATGACACGATAGCCGTGACGCACTTCCTGCGCCAACGTTTCGGCCAAGAGAAGATCTATGTGCTGGGCCATTCCTGGGGGTCATTGCTGGGGGTGCTGGTGGCCAGCCGTGCGCCTGAGTTGTTCCACGCCTACATCGGCACGGGCCAGGTGGTTCGCCAGGCGGAGTCCGAGCGCCTGGCCTACAACTACATGATCGACGAGTTCCGGGCGAAGGGCGATTCGGCCATGCTCAGGCGGCTGGAGCGGCATCCGATCAATGACGACGCCGCCATCGACATGTCGTACATGATGCTGCGCACTGCGGCCATGGATCGTCTCGGCATCGGCGCGATGCGGCAGCGGCTGTCGATGGGGCGGTTCGCCCGACTCATCCTGCGCTTCAGGGGCTACACCCTGCGCGAGAAGCTGAACATGGTTCGCGGTAGCCAGTTTTCGATCCACTGGTTGTTGCGTGCCCTTCTGGAAGCCGACGTGCCCGCCCGAGTGCCGCGCCTGGAGATTCCGGCTTACATTCTGCAAGGCGTCTACGATTACCAAGTGTCCTACGCGCTGGCCCGCGACTACGCCCAGGCGCTCGAGGCGCCCGTCAAGGGGTTTTACTCATTTACCGACTCGGCCCACAGTCCCGTCTTCGAGCAACCAGAGTTGGCTCGCAATATCCTTCGGGAAGATGTGCTGCGGGGGCGCACGGACCTGGCCGACTGACCAGCCATCGCCTTTGGAGACAGGGCGATTGGGGTTCGGCGCGTTACTGAAGAGAACCCGGGGTGTTGCTTCCCCGGCTCGTGGCGTGCTACACCCCAAGCGCTTCAACAACCTGCCCCCAGGCGTAGTCCCAGTCGATCCGCTCCTGTTCGAGCCGCCGGTCACCGCTGCGCAGTTGGGCCAAGGCGGATGTCTCGGCGGTGTTCAGATAGCCGATGTCACCCCGGAATGGGCTCGGCTCGGCACCGGCCCGGTCAACGACCGTGCTGAAGCGCTCCAGCGTGGCCGGATCCATCAAGACCGACTCCAGATTGGGCCAGGCCCGCCTGGCCTGGCCGAGGATTCGCAGGCCGTGGGTGTCGAGATCTCCCCAGTAAAGCAGGCGCTGGGCCCGGGCAACCCAGGGGACACCCGCCAGCTCGGCGACATGGTAGCCCTGTCCGTGGACCGCCACCGCCCCGGGAACTGACCCAAACCGCCGCAATGGAGCCAGATTCTCACTGATCAGCACCGTGTGTGGTCGCCAATCGAGACGGGCCAACTCTGCGACCGGGGCCGCGAATTCCCACGGCGGCGCTGCCAGCGAGTCGTCCAACACTCGCACGGCAAAAGGTCGGGCCGTCGCCTTGAGTCCAAGCCCCCGCTGTCCACCCATGGCTTCCACCAGCGGCACAACGACCCCCCGGTGCCGCTCCAACCATTTCGAGTCGATCCCTGGGATCGGCAACTCGCGGCGATCAAGCCCCGACTCCTGGTGGTCAACGAGCCAGCGCACCACCGCCGCCAGCTGGTCCAACTCAACAGCGGAGAGGGCTGGCAACTGGCGGGCCACCGCTCGCAAGGCGGGCCGGACGGAGTCACCCAAGGCCGCTAGCAGGTGGGTGGCCTGCCGCCGAAGATGCGCCCAATCATTGGCCCGCGCGGCGGCTCGCTCCACGGCTGCCGCTCCCCGCAGGTGGACCCGCTGCGGCAGCCGCTGCACGCCGAGGCTCGGCCAGCGACGTTCGACCCACTCCACATGGGCCCACTCATCGCCGGGAAAACCGCGCCAACTGTCGAGCCAGGCGGCCACGCCATCAGGATCAGCCAATGCCTCGTGCTCAGTCGGTGGCTGTAGCGGGAAGGTGAAGCACAGGCTTTCCCCGTAGTCGGATTGGACCAACCAATCCCGCTCGGCCGATTTCACCTTACGGCTGGCCCACAAGGCCAAACAACCACGAGTCCGCATCAGTGATCGCCACCCGGCGTCAGACAACGCCATGAAACTCTGACATGAAGACCCAACCCTGACTTGCTTGGCAGGCACCGTGAATCAGCCATTCCAGCCTCCAAAGAGATCGTCCTGCTCGGCCGGTGGCGGTGGCGGCGACAGGGATTCAGGCTGCTCCCAGATGAGCTTGTCGACCCGCGAACCTTGCCCCGGATCGTTGTGAACCAACACCACCCCGCCGACGTAGTCCTCAAGTGTCTGCAGCATCTTCTCAGGGGTAGCCAGCAGCAATTGGAAACCAAAACTCATGAAGACCTCCAAACCCAGACGGGTGAAGGCTGGGTCGGTCTTGTCAAAGGCCTCGTCGAGCACTACCAGGGCATAGCGCGGGCGAGGCGAGCCATCGCGAGCCAACTGATAGCGCAAGGCCGCTGCCAGGCAGAAGACCACCAACTTCTGGCGCTCGCCGCCCGACAGGCCGCCGGCGTCCTTGTAGAAGTTGACCGGCTCACCGGAGGCGTTGCGCTCCTCGGCGATGAACTGAATGTGCAGCCTGGTGTCCAGGCAGACATTACGCCAGCGTCGGTCCGCCGGATCCGATGAGCTGAGCTTGTCGAGCAGACCGGCCAGCTTGACGAAGCGCTGTTCCGCCATGGCGCGGGCCGACTCACCTTGCTCACTCGACCAGCTGTCCTCCAAGGAACCGGCGGTCACCGTGTTGAGATCCTGGAGGAAGGCCGTCACCTCGGGCAGACGGCGATCATCGACCCTCAGGAAGAGGTGGTTGCCAGGCGAATAATCCGTCAGGGCCAGCGAGTCGTTGATCGGGCCGATCCGCTCGGTCACCTCGCGGCGCGAGGCCCTGATCGTGCTGGCGATGGTCCCGACGTTGTTGCGGGTCTGGCTCTGCAAGAGCTCGAAGAAGCGGCCCTCGAAGTCGGGCAGGCGGTCGGCGCTCAGCCGCTGAAGAATCTGGAGATAGTCGTTCAGATAATCGACGTCGGGAGTGACTCCGGCCGCCTGCGCCGGCCAGCTGGTCGAATACTCGGTCATCGATCGAACCGCCCGGGCGTTGATCTTCTCGACCTGATCACCGAGAGCCTTGATCTGACTGGCGAACTCCCTCGACAGGGACTGGGCCAAGCCCTCGGTCGCGGCTGGGTCGTCTGAGAAGCGGCCCGCCAACTCGTCGGCCACCGACTCATCGACAGTCGGCGCCGCCAGCAATTCGAGTTGCCAGGCGTCCAGGGACCGCTGCAGCTCCTCGCTCTCGAAGCGCAGGCGTTCGACCTGGCGGCGCAACTCAGCGTTCACGGCGTCGGCCTCGGTCTCGGCCCGACGGGCCTGCTCGGCGGCCCGCTCGGCGGCGGCCAGGTCAGCTGATCCGACCCGCAGCAGGTTGATCCGCTCGGTGATGGCGCCCACCTGGCGCTGCGCCCCATCGATGTCGATGGCTGACCACTCGATGGCCTGCAGTTGCTGCAATGCTTGCTGCAGCTGGCGACTCTTGAGATCAGCCTGTTCGGCCTGCCCCAGGCGACTGCTGGCCTCGGATTCGGCTCGTCTGAGGCGGCCCAGCTCTTCGATCAGGGCCTCGCGGCGCGCCCCGCCAGACGACCCCAACACCCAATGGAGACGATCATCGACACTGTGCCGATCATCCTTCTCGTGGCGGGAACGAGAGTGGCGAATCTGACCGGCCAGGGTCACGCCGCGATCGACGAGGCGCAGATCAGACGCCGACTCAACCAGTTGATAATCGAAGCGTCGCTCCAGCGTGGAACTCAGCCAGTCGTGGAACTCACCATCGGTGACCGTCAACTTGTCAGCCAACGGCTCACCGACAGCGCTGGATCGCTGGTTGGTCGCCACGGAGTTCGGACCCCCAGCACCATCACCTGGACCGCCAGACCAGGAATGCGGCAGCTCGGCTGCAATCGAATCATTGATTCGCTCGTAGACCAGCCGAACTCCCCGTCCGGCCCGATCGACCAGGCGACCACGGTCGACCAGATCAGACACCAGCGGGTAGAGGTCAGCCGGCACCAACAGGGTGCGGGCCAGCCCATGGAGCACCCGCTCCAGCGCGCCTGTCCAGCGGGCCTGGGCCGGATCGACTGCCAGCAGCTCCCCAGCGAAGGGCAGACGGGACCGATCTGCGCCGTGTTTCACCAAGAAGTCACGGACGGCCAACAACTGTGGCGGCAGAGCCGAGCCTTCACTCTCCGCCAGTTTGAGGGCTTCGGCCACCTGAGCTCGCTCACCGGACAGGCGGCGCTGCTCCGCCACCAGATCGTAGCGGGCCTGCTTGTCCTCCTCAGTCTCAGCGCTGTCGGCCAAGGCCAGCTCGATGCGCTGAAGGAAAGCCTTCATGTCATTGGCCGACCGCGGCAGTTCCTGGCCGCAGTTAACTGCTAAAGACTCCGCTTGGGATCGCGACCGGCGTGTCCTGGCCAATGCCGACTCAGCCTCCACGCGCTCAGCGGCGAGTACCTCCAAGCGGTCGCCGCCAGCGGTGCGCAAGGCCAACTCGGCCTCCAGTCGATCATCCCGACGATCACGAAGATCGGCCTCGGCTCGGTCCAACTCTGGTGCCAGCCCGGCTTGTCTGCGGTTCAACTCCTCCAGTCTGGCGCTGGCCAAGCGAGCGTGGGTTTGCAGGCGAACAGTTTCGACCCCGGCGGCCAGTTGCTCGGCCCGATCCCGGCGATCCAAGCGATCCTGCCGTTGGCCAGCCGCCTCACTCAACGGAGTCAAGGCGGCGATCTGTTGACGAGCATCGACCACTGTGGCATGAGCCGACCGCAACTCGGTGAACTGATCAATGGCCTGATCGACCAGGTCGAAGGTGCGCGGCTGATCGAGCATGAAGTCACGCAGCAGCCCGTCGAGACTGTCGAGGTTCTTGGCCGACTGAGTCTTATGCAAGAGATGCTGGGCCTGGTCGCTCAGACCTAACCGCCGGTGCAAGCCGGCGGCGAAGGTCGAATAAACGTCGGTGATCAACCAATCGCCGTGGGCCCGCTTGACGGCGCGGCGGTCCAGACCATTGACGACGAACTCGGCCAGAGCGGGCAGATCAACGGCCTCGTCCGCCAGCAGAAAGAGCGAACGCACATCGGCGGCGGCGGTTGCCCCCCTGGCCAGGTGCATCAGCCGGGCGGCGGTGCTGACTCCACCACCTGGCCCCTCGTAGGTCAAAGCGACAGCACTCCAGGTGGCTCCGACGCGGAGATAGGCGGCGGCAATCTCCCCCGACTCCTCCGAGGCGGTTCGCTTGTACGCTCCGCGCACATAGGTGGCCAGGGTGCGTGATCGGTCCCGACCGCCCTCCTGGGCGGCAGCGTTGAGGGTCAGCCACTTGGGATGAACCAGCACGGTCGCCATGGCGTCCAGCACCGAGGACTTCCCCGAACCCGACGGGCCGGTCAGAAGCAGGCCGCGCGCAGGCACTGGCAGGTCGAAGTAGCCGTCGAATGTGCCCCAGTTGACCAGCTGGATGCGGGTCAAGCGGTATTGATCGGTCATAACTCCGCCTCCGCTTCGGTCTCAAGCTCATCCTCGGTGTCGACATCAGCTCGGTTGCCGCCGCCACGGCCTGCTGACCGGCTGACTGTCGACCACTCACCCGCGGTGGGGGGATCGGCTCGGGAGTCGCCATCAGTGCCTGGCTTGAGCGATGCGGCGGTGACTAAGACATCGCCTGGCCCCTGCTCCCTCTCATCCACACCAGCCGGACTCACGCCGATCAATCGCTCCAACTCGGCCCGCACGGCCCGGACCTCGGCGGCGTCGAAGACGATACCGAGCACCGGCGACACCTCAAAGCGGTCCTCTTCACCGGCCGGCAGCAAGAGACTGACTTTCTTCATCTTCTCGATCGAGGCGCGAATGCGCTTGACTGTCAGGGATGGATCGGTGCGAGCAGCCGAGCCGTAGACTTTCAATTGGTCGATGATCTCATCGGCGCCGATGAATGCCCGACTCGGCGTGGCCTGAAGCAAATGGAGGCGGAGGAAGAGCACCAGGGCGGTGTCGATCAGGGTCAACGGGGTCGCCCGAAAGAAGCTGGTGCCAGGCACATCGGTGTCAAAATTGCGGGCGAAAGCGACTCCTGCCTCCCGATGGATGACCAGCTCCAAGAAGAGATCACCCAACGACCGGCGGATGGCCGCCTCGTCGACCTCAAGAAACGACCACAGCCGCGGATGAAGATCACGCATGATGTATGGCCCCTTGACCAGCTGCACCAAAGCCCGCCGCGAGTCGATCCGCAATCGACCGGCGTCGTTCGGTCCGAGTTCACCTGCCGCATCGGCCGAATCAGGCTGTTCGATCAGCCCCTCACTGTTGTCATGGCCGTCTGCCTCCACACCAGCGGTGTCCCAGCTCCCATGCGCCCGCTGCGGCCTAGCCATGGTCCTCACCTTCAATCTCTATTGTGTCGGCTACCGCGGCGCCCGACAGGCCAGCGCTGCCTTTCTTTGTTTCAGCCGACCAATCATCGGGCACAGTGGTGAAGAGCTGTCGATTGATCACCACACTGCGCTTGGCGCCGGAGGCGGACCGCCACCCAACCGCCTCCACACCAGCGCCGGCCACCCCGACCGAATGGGCCAAGACCATCAGCCCAATGACTGAGGCCAAGCCCTGGGTGGCTGGGTGGGCCGCCAGCACATCGCCGACCGTCGCCGGTTGGCCCCCTGCCACCATCGCCGCCGCCGCCTCCTGGAGCTCCCGGAAGTCGATCTCTGATAGGCGCATCTTCCGACGAAGCTCGACCAGGTCGACCGCGCCGCTCACGGCCTGGCGCAGAGGCTCCTCCACCCGAACATCACCCGGGTTATGCAGTCGCCAGGCGCTGATGCCGGTGGCGGCCGTCGATGTCGTCGGCAGGGAGTAACCCACTTTACCGATGAGACTCCCAGTGGCTGCGACGGCCTGGAGAGCGGCCACCTGGGCATCGGCCAGCTCGGCCGACAATTGGGCCTGCTCGCGGTAGGCCCTGGTGGCGACGAATTGCCGAAGTGACCGGTCGAAGCCGGTCATGGCCGCACGCACCTGAGCGGCGTCCAGCTGCAGTGCCGTCAAGAAACGGCGGAGGAATTGACGTGATTCGGGCCGGGTGGACTCGGCGAAAGGCCGCTCCAGCACCGCCGCGATGGCCTCATCCATAGCAGTGGAACGCTCCGGGTCGAGCACCAGATCGTAGAAGGCGCCGAAGGTCCGACCGGCATCCGACGCCTCGATCGAGTCGATGGAGTCGAAGACCTCGTCGAGCACCTGGCCACGTGAACCCTGGCTGAGGATGATGCGCTCGCGCAGCTCGTGATTCAGCTGGTCGAAGTCGGCGCTGACCCGAGCGAAGTCACCCGGGATCTCACGGGCCAAGGCGATGATCTCACCGAATCGCTCCAGGGCAGTGGCCTCATCGACCGGCAGATACTGGCCGGCCTCGACAGCCCGAATCTGCTCGTCGATCCTGGCTCGTTCCTCCTGCAGTGCGGCCAGCCGGGCGGCACCATCGGCGTCTGAATCCCTGGCCAGTCGGCCAAGTAAATCCGCGACGTTGGCCAGGCGCGAGGCCGTCACCCGGTTGCCTCGATCCGCCAGACCGGCGGCGTAGGAGACAGCGTTGGACGCAGCCGGAGTCAGCTCGACCGTCTCCTCGCGCCCCTCCCCCGGACGGCGCAGCAGGTAGCGCTGGCGGACCCACTCCGACAAGTATTCCTGAGGCGTGCGATTGAGCTCGAAACCCAGCCCACGCAGCTCGTCCAGGTCAGCAGCGAGCAATTCCAGAAACTCCGGCACCGGTCGGCGCCGGGTCAACCCACCAAGATGAGCCGATAGGCAGGCCACCAGCACAGCAGCGTTGTCGCCGCGCAGGACCGTCAAGCTCGGATCAGCATCGGTCAAGGCAGCGCGCAGCCGCGCGGCCACTGCCACCACCGAGGTCGAATCCATGGGGCTCATTCTAGGTGGGAGCGGCGACAATTCCCGGGGATGGAGAAAGGATGGTCAAGGCGTTCGTCCAAGGACTGCCCCCAACCTCTCCTCCGCCTCGATCACCTGAGTCTGCCACTCTCCGTAGGTTTGCTCTTGACCCTCAACCCGCCAGGCGGAACGTCCATTGTGAGTTTCCGTTCCTACAATGACAGCGGCCGCAGTGCTCGGACTGGTGAAAACGAAGTTTCGGATAAAACGCCGCCATTCGCCATCCACTTGGAGGAGACCTTCATCGATGAGTTTCTGCCTCAAATCACGGCGGTTATGGGAAGGCCGCTTCAGGATTCCCCCCACCCACTTCAGGCGAGCCTGCGAGTCTGCCAAGACGGTGAACTCCCCATCGATCTCCTGGGCTCGCGCCTGACCGCCACCGGGAACGTGCATCACAAACACTGGCGACAACTGCCCGGCTCGCGAATCAGCCGTGACCGGGCCGCTGACCAACTGCTCGCGCAGGAGGCTGACGCCCAGAACTGGCAAGAGAATCTGCGCCTGGCTGATGTAGTACTCCATATCCGACACATCCGCTTCCGGAAGAGCGATCGGATCAGGGCTCGTGCCGTTGGTCAGCTCCAGCCGGCCAGCCCGCCGGGCGATCGATATCAGCCGAGACTCCAGATAGCGGGCATGAGCCTTCGTCAGATTAGAGTCCTTACTGGTGAGAATCACCACTTCAGTCCAGAAATCTTTACCACCAGATGACTCTGGGCGATTGTGCATGCGAAGGCGCTCTTTGATGACATCGGCCTCGCCGATGTAAGCCTGTTCGTCACCCAAGAGCAGATAGACACCGGTCCGTTCCGCTTCCTTCCGGGACATGAGCTCACCCAGGTTCGATCGACTGGTGGCCAACACTTGGCCTGTCCAGTTCATTATCTCGGCGACTCGAAGGCCAGACACGTCACCGTCGACCAAGAACAGCCTCACAGATTTACCGACAGGCGACATGGTTTCCTCCTCATATCATCGCCTCAATTCTGTCACTTCCGGCCACTCGCCTTCCTCTCTTCACTGGTGTAAGCCCCGGCGATGCGCAGTTCCTGCCTGCGGGCACCGGGCCGATAAGCCTTCTTGATGGCGCTGGTCGAGCGCGACAGAGCTCCGGCCATTTCCGCAATCGAACCGGTATGCCCCCGCCGGCCCTCCTGGGTTCCGACCCGCGCCAGCGGATACTCGTCAAAGAGTTCGTCACCGGGCAGACTCTGGCCCAACTAGTGCTCGACAATCGCCTGCAGCCCGACCATGTCAACCAGATGGGCGCTCTGGCCGCCCTCGTCGAAAAGGCCGGCTGGATCATCGACTACTTCCCCACCAACTTCGTCGATGATGGAACGTGCCTCATCTACATCGACGGCGAGTGCCACCCCTACGATCCCAAAGAGGACTTCGGGAACTGGGACAAGCAGTGGCTGCTCGAACCGGACCGGCTGCTGCTGGTGGTCGACGCATCCTGGAATAGCCCACCACACCCGATATCACCACCGGTATCCACCTCCTAACCGGTTAACCCCACGCGGGTAAGACTCAAATGAGGCACCAAACCCATTTCGCGGGCGTTTGGTAAATGAGGCACCCCACGTCGCCGCGGCCCAGGTCGAACGAGTGGCCCATTGCGAGCAGTTCGACAAGGCCGGAAATTCCTACGCGGGTCATCCCCAACGAGTCGCCGAGCGCGTCCGAGCGAACGGCGGGAACGATCTCGCCGTGACTGTGGCCTGGCTGCATGACACACTCGAGGACACCTGGGTCGATCATGCGTTCCTGAGGGCCTGTGGCTTTCCACCACTCGTTATTCGGGCGGTCGAGGCCGTCACGAAACGCGATGGCGAGTCGCCGGCGGATTACGCGAACCGTATCGCGGCCAGTCGGCTGGCCACCCAGGTCAAGCGAGCCGATTTGGGGGACAACTCGGATCGGGCGCGCCTGGAGTTGCTGGACCCTGCCACGCGGAATCGTTTGATCGCCAAGTACGTTGATTTCACGGCTCTCCTCGATCAGGCTGTAGCCCGACGTCAGACCTGGGAATTCGTCGAGGAGACGCTGAGGCGTCTGGTGTCAGAGGGATGGTTCACCGGTTATTGGGAAATGCGAGATTCATTTGAGCCCTACATTCGCAATCGGATCGACCAGCTGTGCAACAGCACCGAAGAAGCCTTGGTCCTGCTCGAAAACCTCTCCCGTTTCGGTGTCGTGACAACCGTGCCCGATGATGGCAGCGGGCGAACGCCTCTGGTCAAGGGCACTGAATACAGCCGATCAAGCCGGGTGAGCAGCCTCATCAGCGAGGTGACTGTCTTCACGGACGGCAGCTTCGTAGCCGAGGTGCTCGACCCCCAATGGTCGAGCCGCCAACTGCCCGAGAACCTGGAGTGCATCGGCGACTGGGTGAACATCTACGGCGACGCCCTTCGGCGAGACGAAGCAGGCGAGGTCACCCGGATCGGTGTGACCATTGATCCGGCCTATTGGGTCCGCTACCTGCCACATCGTGCTAACCAAGGCTGGGGATGGATCTGCACGGAGCTGTCAGATGAAGCACTCCATGGGCGACAGGAGCGGCGCTGGTGATGGCCGATCTCTCTAGGCGCCGTGTCCCGTGCCATCCTGCGCGACTGACTGGACTGACTCTTCCTGAGATACCGCCGCCGAGGACGGCCCCTCTTCATGGCCTTGGGCTGACTGTCGCGAATGATCCACCGACGCCGACCGCCGGCGGAGCCTTCTCCCGATGACGACGGCAGCCACCACTACAGCGGCGATGACCAGCCAGGGAATCAGGGCGCCAATAATGGTCGCTGCGACCGCCAACGACGCCCATCCGGATTTCAGTCCCTCAATGAAACCGTTTCCCTGGTTAGGCTCGCTCATGCCAGGTGTTCGCAGATAGACCGTGATCGGAGCCATCTCCACCGAATCGGACAGGGCTTTCTGCTGGGACAGGAGTGATTCAAGCTGGGCTTGACGACTGGTCAGCTCGGACTCGACAGCGGCGATGTCGCTGACCGAACCGGACTGCCCCATCAGAGTCTGCAAGCGGGCGATCGACTGACGCAGGGTCTCAATGCGCGAGTCGACATCCACCACCTGACTGGTGACGTCCTTGGCAGTGACCGACTGGTCGGTCACCTCTCCTAAGTTGGCGATCTCCTCCATGGCCTCATCCAGGCGGTCACTGGGGACGGACAACTCCAGCGTCGAGTAGCTCACGGCTGGATTCTCCTCAGTAGGCAAGGACAGATCCTGATTCGTCACCAACCCACCCATGCGCTCAGCCAGCTCGGTGAGCTGATTGGACCCTTGTCGCACGTCGTCGACAACCAGCGACAGGGAAGCGGTGCGGGCGATCTGGCGTTCGAGAGTCAGATCATCCTGGCCAGCCTCGGGTCCGCCGGCATCCTCGGGGTAGACCCCATCACCGACGGCCGGAGCGCCATAATCCGGCGAAGAGCTTGGCCCCGAGCAAGCAGTGAGCAGGCCCAGCCCCAACAAGCCCGCGGCGAACAGGGCCAACAGTTGTCGCCGGTCACGCCGGGTGGAAACTGATCGATTGAAGAGTTTGGCGAACATGACAGCACCCCTTCCGCTGGCCGATGGCAGCGTCGTCGCTCGGCACCAATTGCCTTCTTGGGATGATTCTATCAACGACCGCGACGGCTTCATTGTCGGCCGGTGGCGGCCATCGCAGCCCGGACGGTGATGCCAGGACCTGACGATCACACCGACAGCAGCGGCTCGGGAGGTGCCGGTCCAGGCTTTGATTAGGGCCCCAATCAGATTTCACTGGCGGGACTAGGAATCGCGATCGTTTCTTCGCTACTGATAAATTGGCGGTTCTTCACCTCAATAGATGGGCGCCGTATGTCATACAAAGTCATTCGGGTGTTGGGCAGCTCCTTCCGTGACCGCTTCCAGGACACGGAGCTCGACACTGATTTCCCGGCGAAGGCTTATCCCGACCTGGACGACTTCCTGTCAACGATGGAGATGCGTGGTTGGTCAGTAGTGAACTGCACTGCCTCCGACAACGGCGGCACCGCCCTGTACCTGTATGTAACCTTGCACCGACCCGATGCGGACAGCGATCAGGGGCCGGTGGAATACGCAGGCTAGGCAATAGGGGTGCTCGACGAGCTGCCAACGCTCGGCCAGCCTCCGCAGGTGATGGATCGCTGCAAGCTGTCAGGCTGCCTCGGTCAGCTGGACATGCCAGTCTCCGTATGCCTGACCAGTCGCCACGACACGCCACATCTCACGTCCATTGCTGGTCTGCGTGCCGACAACAACTGCGGCGGGTCGACAGGCACTTGCGACCACCTGAGCCCTGAGTGGCGCTCTCACCCCTGCAATAATGGCCGCGTGCACCTAACCAAGCCTCAGGCTCGACGGATCATTCTCGCCGCCCAGGGAATCGGCCATCACCGCGATCAGCCGGTCGGTATGCGGCAACTCCAAAGCGCGATCAACCGCCTCGGTCAGTTTCAGATCGATTCAGTCAATGTGCTAGCCAGAGCTCACTTGATGCCGATGTACACACGTTTTGGGGCTTACGATCCGCTGCTCCTGAAGCGGGCGGCGCAGCAGTCACCGCGGCGCCTGTTTGAATACTGGGGACACGCCGCCTCCTTGATCGACATCGACCTTTATCCAGCGTTTCAGTTTCGCCGTGACCGCGCCCGCGCCGAGTCGTGGGGGCGCATGCAAGCCTTGGCTGACGCCCATCCTGAAATCATCGACACCGTGCTGACCATGATTCAAGGCCACGGCCCAGCCACCGCCCGAGATCTTGATCTCGGTGAACGACGAACCCGTGACAACTGGGGTTGGAACTGGTCCAACGCCAAAACCGCCCTTGAGTGGCTCAACTGGTCGGGGCAGGTGGCCATCGCCGGTCGAAACTCTCAATTCGAGCGACTCTACGATGCACCCGGGCGGGTCATCCCGCGCCAGTACCTCGACGCCACAGCTTCATGGGCGAACGCCCAACCTGACGACCATGCCCGCCTGACGCATCAAGCCCATGTCACCCTGATCCGGCGGGCCGCAACGGCACTGGGGGTCGCCACCCTGGCCTGCCTGCGAGACTATTTCCGCACGGCCCTGGCCCCAACCAGGGCGGCCATCGCCGATCTGGAAGCAGCTGGTGAGCTTCTACCGGTGTCCATCGATGGTCTGAGCGGACCGGCGTGGCTCTGGCACGAAGCCCGACACCCCCGCACCATTCAGGGAAGCACGCTAGTCAGCCCCTTCGACTCCTTGGTTTTCGAGCGCTCGCGGCTAGCCGCGTTCTTTGACATCGATTACCGCATCGGCATCTATACCCCCAAAACACAGCGCACCCACGGCTACTACGTCTACCTGCTGTTGGTGGATGAACGCTTCGCTGCCAGAGTGGATCTCAAAGCCGACCGGCGCAGCGGCCGACTATTGGTGCAATCCGCCTGGCTGGAGCCAGATAGTGGGGTGCCGCGATCCCGGGTGATCAGCGAGTTGGTGACCGAGCTTGGGCGTTTGACCGGTTGGTTGGGAGTCGGCGACATCCACGTTGCCGAGAAGGGAGACTTGGCAACAGACCTTGCCAAGCATCTTTGAACATCACCGCTGACGACTCGCCGGTGCACCCAGCTGGTTGATTCCATCTACTTCCGCTTGGTCGTCGCCGCGCGCTCATCACTGGTGTAGGCGCCCATGGTCCGCAACTCCTGAACACTGGCCCCGTCACGGTAAGCCTTCTTGATGGCAGTGGCAGATCGGGACAAGGCACCGGCCATACCGGCGATCGAACCGGCGTCGGTGTCGTAGGTCAGCGCAGCCTCAGCCCGAATCCCCATCTTGCCCGCCTCGACCAGCGCATCCTGGTTGGCGCCCAGATATGTGAACTGCCAGCCGTAGGTGTTTTCCTGGCGCTCGACCAGCTGCTTGATCTGTTCACTGCTGAACTCCTTCGAGGAGTTCTCACAGCCATCGGTGATTATGACGAAAAAGACCACCCCTGGTCGATCAGCTTCAGCCATCGCGGCCAGGCGTTGCCCAGTTTCGTTGATCGACCGCCCCATGGCATCGAGCAGTGCTGTGCCGCCACGTGGTTGCAAATCCAAAGCCGGAACTTGCCCAATCGGACGCTGGCTGTAGACCGTCTCATAGTCAGTGTCGAATTGGGCCAGGGACACTCGGCAATCCCCCGGATCCTTGGCCTGCTCGGCGATGAAATGGTTGAACCCGCCCTCCATGTCGGTCTTGATGGTCGCCATCGACCCCGAACGATCCAATACGACCGTGATGTCGGTGTAGTCCTGGTTGGTCATGATTTCCTCCAATTCTGTGGACCGATTGCCCACTGCAGTCAGGCTAAATGGCAGGGGTGACAATTTTCGGAGTGGTTCGATGCCGACCATGACGATGCACCGCCAGAGTGGCCAACCTCTGACTGCTCACCGTCGCACTTCACAAGAGAACCCGGGGTCGCCACGCCGGCAAAGCACCAGGAGTAAGCTGATCGCATGGGTGGGATTGTCGAAGTCATGGGGGAAATAGACCCCCGGCCTTGGGCGATGACCGCCTCGATCACCATCCATTGTCTGCCTGGTTTCCCCGGCGTGATCGTCGCTAGCCAGTTGGCTATCAATGGCCATCGCGTTTGGCCACCCCAGCTCCAACCGATCCCGCCGACGGCCGCTCAGACGGCGACGATCAACCATGTCATCGATGAGTTCAATCGGCTGTATCAGATGTTCCGTTCAGCTGGCCTGGTTGGTCGGATCTATGTCGGCCAGCGCCTGGTCCGCAATGAGTTGCAGTCACTGGCGTGCGCCTTCCCTTGGGCCGAGTTGCTTGATGATCGGCCCCAACAAGGACAACCTTGCGTGCCGCCTTCCGACCAAGAAATCCGCTCGTTGCTGCCGAATGGCGCGCGCTTGCTGGTCGCCACCGACGGCTCAGCCGGCCTTCATCAACGTCGGGGCATCGGTTGGGCTTGTGTCACGGCCGACGGCCGACGGGCCTGGGGCAATGACCCGGCCCAGCGATCAGCACTGATCGCCGAGCTCAAGGCGATCGACCTGGCCACCCGCAAGTTCTCTGGCTCCCTGCAAATACACTGCGATTCTCGCCCGGCGATCGCCATCTTGAAGCATCCCGATTCAATGCCCGATTCAAGCCAACGGGCCTGGATTTGCAATCTCAATCAGCGCATTACCGAACGCGATTCGATCATCGTCTGGGTCAAAGGCCATAACGGCCACCCGCTCAACACCAAGGCCGACCGGATCGCCCGCGTCGCCCGCCTGCAGCTTGGCGGCGTCTACAGCGCCGCGACGGCCAATCAGATCGCCGACCGCATCGCCAGCGGCGATTGAGCCATTTGACCAGCGCCGAACGATTGGCACTGGTCAGTCAACAATGTGCCAGGTGCAATAACGGGGCCGCCCGCTCGGGCACCCCACGCTCGTTCTGCAGAAAACGAGCATGAAAGACGGGCAAATTGGCTCGTTCTGCAGAAAACGAGCGCTTGAGGCGGGCGAATTGGCTCGTTCTGCAGAAAACGAGCGGCCATTGCCCCCGTGCCTGACAGTGATCCCCATCAACGGTTTATCATTCAACTAACAGACACAATGCTGAAAGAAGGCTTAGATGTATCACGTTCCTGATCAAAGTGGGCGGCGCATCATTGTCACTGGCGCCAATTCTGGCACCGGCAAAGAGACCGCCAAGCGACTGGCCGGCGCTGGGGCAGCGGTGGTCCTGGCCGTTCGGTCGATCGACAAGGGCGAGGCTGCCCGCTCGGAAATCCTCCAGTCAAGCCCCGCATCCCAGTTGGAGGTCCGTCAACTGGACCTGGCTGACCTGAGCAACGTTCGGGCCTTCGCCGCAACAATGCTGGCCGAGGATCGCCCAATCCACACCCTGGTCAACAATGCCGGGGTGATGACACCGCCACAACGCATTGAAAGCAGCGACGGCTTCGAGCTGCAATTCGCCACCAACTTCCTTGGACCCTTTCTGCTGACCAATCTGCTGTTGCCTCGCCTGCTGGCCAGTGGTGACGCCCGGGTGGCGACCATGTCCAGCGGCGCGGCAATCACGGGATCAATCCACTTCGCTGACCTGCAGTGGCGCCAGCACTACAGCCCTTGGGCCGCCTACGGCCAATCAAAACTGGCTGACCTGTTGATGGGCCTTTATCTGGCCCGCCTGGCTGAATACAAGAACTGGCCCTTGTTATCGACCATGGCTCACCCTGGCTACACTCACACCAACCTGCAAAAGTCCGGGCCCAATCTGGGCAACCGGCGCCCCCTGCTCAACGTCGCCCCGCTGATGAATCTCATCCCCGGGCAGGAAGCCACTCAAGGCGCCGAACCGTTGCTTTTCGCTGCGGCCGATCCAGGAGCCATCCAGGGCGGTTACTACGGGCCACGCAATCTCTTGACCGGGCCGACCCGGCCAGCGCGCGTTCCAGCCTCGGCCAGGCGAGGCCCCGATTTGGCCGCCAGCCTCTGGGTGATGGCTCGGCAATTGACCGGCGCGCCATCACTATCCGGGCTCAGGGCATAGCTATCGCGCCATAACTCGAAAGCACAGCCGCTCCTCCCGCAAATACAGCGCCTAACAGCTGTATTGGCGGGTCGTATGGTCCCAATAGCAGGGAGCCTGGTCAGAGCGTCTGCATCGCCATCACAACGGCTTTCTCATGACTGGATGGTTGAACCCAAGCCATCTAGCCCCGGGAGTCAGCCATCCAGCATTTCGCTGCATTGGCTCGTTGCACAATGGTGATCATTGGCGGTACAGGTCAACAGCTCAACGTTGGTAGGTGACCGTCAGCGTCGCTCGAGCCAGGGTGTGGAAGAGCATCTGGAAGGCCGCCGGCGTGCAACTGATCGCCCCATCGGCGATGTCCAAGGCGTCATCCAGGGCATGAACCGCGAAAACATAGCGGTGGGCGTGATCACCTGCTGGCGGGGCGGCGCCGACAAAGCCCAACGTTCCCCCATCATTGCCCACCCGGGCTACTCCCGCCTCGAGCGGCTGCTCACCGTTGCCGAAGCCACGCGGCAAGCTGGTGCAGGTGATCGGCAGATTGACAACCGTCCAATGCCAATAACCGGCCGGGGTCGGCGCATCCGGGTCGAAACAACTGACCGCGAACACCTTGGTCGCCGCCGGGAAACCGGCCCAGGCCAGATGGGGCGACAGGCCTTGCCCATCGGCGCTGTGCATCGGGTCAAGCGATTGCCCCTCGGTGATATCGCGGCTGACCAGCTCAAAAGCCGGCGCCGGTGGCAACAAGTCATAGGGGAAAGGCGGATAGGGGCGTCGTAGATCCATACAGCGAGCCTAGCGCAGGTCAACCGCGCAGCCCAGGAACGAGGCGGTGACAGCGACAGCGACAGCGACAGCGACAGCGACAGCGACAGCGACAGCGACAGCGACAGCGACAGCGACAGCAGCTATCATCTCACCATGACTGCTGAAATATTAGTGCTAATCACGGTGCCCCTGCTCTGGCTGATGGGCCTGGTTCTTTATGGCCTATTGCTATGGCTGATTATTCGCGCCGGGCTATATCTCAAGCGCAAAACGCCAGCAGCAGTTCAACCCAAGACTGAACAAATCCAACAGCGTTAGTGCCAATCCTTCACAACTGTGGTTGATGACAAGCCTTCAATGACCAGAAGTTTTCAGCATTTGCATTGGTTTCCCCCTAACCCGGCCCTGGTTGGCCTGGCGCAACTCTCATGCCACCAACCTCACGCATCGACCATTCGGACCCCCATCATCCAATTAGCCTGATGTCCGCAATCTGCTAACCTTGCCCCATCACCATCCAATGACGACCACGGTGACCAGGGGGCAATCAGATGCGAACAGCACACTCCATTCCAACGCTGGCAGCGATCATGACCATCGGCCTGACCATCGGATTGACAGGGCTGACCACGTCGGCACAAGCTGAGACCAGCACTGCCAGCAACAACCCAACTGCTGCCCAGGCCAGTTCCAGTTCTAACTCCGTCGGTTCAGACCACGACGCCCGCACCCCAGCCACTGGATCATCGGCGGACGTCATCGATCCAACGACCGCCCCAGCCACCTCCAGTTCAGGCGGCATCGTAGAGAACCAAACCAGCTCCATCCCAGCCACCAGGGCATTGGCGGACACCAGCGACACCGATGGCACGATCTCCACCGCAGCGATAGCCATCCCGAACGGCGATTTCGAAGCGATGGACGCCGCCTGGGTGCCGACTGATTGGACGATCAGCCCCAACACCATCTGGGTGACCGATGCTCAGGCCCATGGCGGGTCGATGGCCTTGCAGGCCAACCAGTGGAACTATGCCACCAGCCTGACCCAAACGCTGACAGTCGCTCCGGGAAACTACGACTTATCACTATTCGTCTGGGCCGCCAGTGACTTCGGCGCTTCCAGCCTCAAAGCCAATGGTCAAAGCACACCGATCAGCTCGGCCGGAGCCACGCAGATCGATGGTTCGCTGACCTGGGACGAGATTGTGCTCTCCTCGGTCGTGGTTGGCGACGATGGCCAATTGACCGTCAGCATCGACCTGGCAGCAGTCGACGCCGCCTTCGGCAACGGCTACCTTGACGACCTGACCATCAGGCCCAGTGCCGCCGCCCCCAGCGACGAATCCGGCGGGGTCAACCTCTTGACCAATCCAGGCTTTGAAGATGGCCGCGACGCCTGGCAACTGGGCGGCACGCTCCAAGACAGCGGCCACGCCGACTCGACCATGTCCTTGGCCCAAACAGGCGCAGCGGCGCTGGACACATATCAACTGGTCACTGGCCTAGCCAACGGCTCTTACACCCTCCAGGCCTTCACCCAGAACAACGGCTGCACCGAGGCCTATCTCTTCGCCGATCAAACCGGCCAGTCGATGGCCAAGGCGGCCGTGCCGCGCAGCGACTTCGCCTACGACACCCCCGGCGCCTGGAAACTGACGACCTTGCGAGGCATCGAGGTCACCGATGGTCAGGCCCGAGTCGGACTGCACAGCGCCAACTGTGGCACAGCCGTCGTCGTCGCTGATGACTTCCGTCTCTTCCCCAGCGACCCCTACCGCTTGCTGCTCGGTGGCGACATCACCGAGTTGAATTACGTCGAGGACCTCGGCGGCCAGTTTTATGACGCCGCCGGTCAACCCGGCGACCCCTTGCAGATCCTGGCTGACGCCGGCTGGAACCTGGCGCGGATCAGGGCTTACAACGATCCCGGCCCGGGACATGGCGCCGAGGGCTACTACACACCGGCGGGCTACCAGAACCTTGACGACGCGCTCAAGCTGGCCAAGCGGGCCCAGGCCGCCGGCATGGCCATTGAGTTCTCGCTGCATTACTCCGACTATTGGACCAATCCGGGAAGGCAATTGATCCCTGCTCAATGGGCGGGCCTGATCGACGGTTTGTCCGATGAGGCTGCCGTCGACATCCTGGAAGATCAGGTCTACCAATACACCCTGGAAGCGATGCAAGCGCTAGCTGCCCAGGGCACGACCCCGGCCTATGTCTCCTTGGGCAATGAAACCCGCTCGGGCATGCTTCTGCCCTTCGGCTCGACCAGCAACTGGGACTGGTTGGCGCGCTTCTACAACGCCGGAGCCGCGGCTGTCCGCGCCATCGCCCCCGACGCCCAGGTGATCATTCACCTTGATGATGGTGGCAACACCGCCACCTATCTGGATTACTTCAGCCAGGCGCAGGCCCACGGGGTCGACTACGACATCATCGGCAGCTCCTATTACCCCAGCTGGACCCGCAAATCGGCGGCCCAATTCGCTGACTTCGCCGCCAGCGTCAGCCAACAGTTCGCCAAGCCGATCATCATCATGGAGACCGGCTATAACTGGAACCCTGAAATGGGAGCAGGCGGCCTCGGGCAGCTGACCAGCAATGGCCCTTATGGCGATGTCTATCAAACCAGCACCCCGGCTATGCAACGCGATTTCCTGATCGATCAGTTCAACGCCTTGCAAGGTGTCAGTGGCGGCTTGGCCATCGGCTCAATCTATTGGGACCCGGTGATGATCTACGCCGGCGGTCAAACCGGCTGGGCCAACTTCGACGCCAACGATCTCGCCGACAACAATGTCGTCGACAACACCACCCTCTTCGATTTCGATGGGAGGGCCTTGCCAGCCCTCCAGGCTTACACCTATTCGACCGCCGGATCGACCAGCGGGAAGCTCGAAGGGCGGGCTCTCGACGCTAATGGCGAACCAGTCGTCGGCGCCACCATCACAATCAGTTGTGGTGAGGACCGAGTAAGCGTCACCACCAATCGCTATGGTGCTTACTTCCTGCCTCAAGTCACCCCCGGTCGCTGCCAACTGGCAGGCACCGCCGACGGGTTGGGTAGAGCCAACGCCACCACCACGGTGCTGGCTGGCCCGGTTGGCGACCCAGTCGATCTGCATTTCGCTGTGGCTCAATCGTTGGCTGACCTAACGGGCAGCGTGGTCGATGACGACGACCAACCCCTGCCGGGTGTCACTGTCCGTTTGACGCCCGCCAGCGGCCCGACCCTAGTCACCTTGACCGATGAGCACGGCCAGTTCAGCTTCACGGCACCAACCGGTGACGGCTACCAGTTGAGCTTGTCCAAAGACGGCTTCTTGCCCGCCAGTCAGGCCGTCGATCTGTCCGCCAGCGGCCCGCACCCCGAACAGTTCCAGCTGAGCCGCAACGCCGCCGACATCGCCGGCTTGGTCCACGACGGCGACTGCCAACCCCTGATCGGCGCGCTCGTTTCCAGCGGCGCAGTCACCGCCATCACTGACCAACAAGGCCGTTTCACCCTGAAAGACGTGCCAGCTGGATCGGGGATCATCGTCACCGCCCGGGCCGAAGGCCATCTACCGGCGAGCAGCCAGCCATTGACCGTTGAGGCGGCGCGCCCGCCAGCCGAGTTGGACTTCAGCTTGCCGGAGCAGATCGAGCTGGCCAACCCCAGTTTCGAGGCCGAAGGCCAGACCGGCTATGAATCCTTGGCTGGCTGGACCATCGAGGCTGATCCAGCCGAGGCCGCCGTGCGCCAAAACCGTGACAGTTTCGGCGGCACGGTCGATGGTCAATTCGCCTTGTCCTTCTGGGATGATGTGGCCTTCACCGCCGACATCCATCAGACGATCAGCGCCGCTACGCCCGGTGATTATGTCATCCAAGCCAATTTCTACACCGGTCCCACCGGGCAGTACAGCCTCTGGGCCAAGAACGCCGCTGGCCAGATCATCGCCACCCTGCCAGTGGCCAACGGTTTGACCAAGGGCGTCGTCGAACTGGCCGTCAGTCTCGATCAACCGGGAATGACCCTGGGCATCAGCGCCCTTGGCGCCGCCGGCGATTGGGCCGTGGTCGATGACCTCCGCATCGGTTTCACTGGCTTGGGCCAATGCAACCAGCCCACCCCACCAACCGCTGACCCCAGCGACGGCCCGACCTCAGCCGCGCCGGGTGATTCGCCAAGCAATTCGACCCCTGGAGGCTCAGCCACCGGGACCGACCTCTCTGCGACTGGCCCAACGGTGTCGAGCGGCGGACGGGGCTTGGCCAGCAATTGGGCAGTCTGGGCGCTGATCGGCTTGTCCCTGCTGGCGGGCGGGTTGGTGATCGCCCACCAGCGACGCCGCCGCTCTACCGCTGCTTGAGGCTCTTGACTTACCGCCAACAAGCTGCAAATCTAATCGTGCATTGGTGGCGTCAACTGGAAGACCACCAGATGCCAACAGGCTACGCAGGATTGACCGTCGGGGGGAACACCCATCGCAGGGTCCTCGAATGCGGTCAAGGCGCAGTCTGACAGTTCAACCGGAAAGAGGACCCTTATGAAGACCCGTTCACGCGCCCTGGTCGGCTTGGCCGCTCTGGGCTTGGCCGTCAGCCTGGCGGCCTGCTCGACCCCCAAGGACGAGCCAGCCGGCTCATCGACTGATAGCGCAGCAGCCATCGACAGCTCCACGCCGATCACTTTGACCGTCTGGGAGTCACTCAACGGCCCTGACAAGTTCATCGAAGAAGCGGGAGCGGCCTACACCGACCTCCATCCCAACATCACCATTGAGTTCCAGAATGTCGAGGTGGGCGACTCTCCGAGCCAGATCGCCCTGGACGGCCCGGCTGGCACCGGCCCAGACGTCTTCGCCGTGCCCCATGACAACCTCGGCGCCCTGATCAGCGCCGGTCACATCCTCGACGCCGAAGACCACGCCGCAGCGATCGAGGAAAACGTCGTCGATGTGGCCATCAATGGCGCGACTTACGATGGGGCCCTGTGGGGCTACCCGATGGCTGTCGAGACCTACGCCCTCTACTACAACAAGGCATTGGTTGAGACACCGCCAACCACCTGGGCCGAGCTGACCACCTGGGCCACCGAGTTCAACGCCGCCAACCAAGGCAAGTACGGCTTCATCATGGATGTCGGTAACGCCTACTACACCATCATCTTCACCGCCCAGCCTGGCAACATGCTCTTCGGTGACGATGGCACGGATGCCGCCACGCCGAATCTGGCGACCGACGCATCGGTCAAGGGCATGGGCGAGTTCGCCAAGCTGCGCAGCGCCCTCGACGTCGCCGCCGCTGACCTGGCCACCGCCACCGACGACGGGCTGTTTGCTGCCGGGAACGCAGCCATGTATATCTCCGGGCCTTGGAACGTGGCCAACTTCACCGATCAGGGCGTCGACTTCGGCGTGACCACCCTGCCGGCTCTCGATGGCCAAAGCGAGCCCGCCAGTTCTTTCGCTGGCGTGCGCCTGATGGCCGTGTCCGCCTACTCGGAGCATCCGGCTGAGGCGGCCGACTTCGCCGAGTTCCTGACCACGCCCGAGATGCAGCAACTGCGGGTTGATCTGACCGGGGCTCTGGCAGCTTCCAGCAGTGACATCACCTACGAGAACGACGCCGCGCAGGGCTTCATCGACCAGATGGAGACCTCCTTCCCGATGCCGTCGATCCCCGAGATGAGCAAGTTCTGGGACGCGATGAACGCCGCCAGTGCCAACATCTGGAACGGCGCCGATCCGAAGACCGAGTTGGACGCCGCCCAAGCGGCGGTGCTGGCTGAAAGCTGAGCCAGACAACCTCAGGCTGACAATCCACCGATTGACCAGCCAGCGGTGGGGATGGGCGTTCATCAGCCCCATCCCCACCGTCCCACTCATCCATCGCCAGCCGCATCGGAGCAACCCATGGCATCATCGTCGATCCTGGCCACCGACAACACCACTAGCCGCCCACCGGTTGGCAACCCGCCCAAAACTGCCGGGTCCCCCGATCCTGGTCGCACCCAGGTCAGAGCCCTGGCTTGCCTGTTCATGGGCCTGGGCCACCTCACCCGCTTGAAGGATTGGTGGCGCGGCGGCTTCTTCGCCGCCATCGAGCTGATCTTTTTGGCGACCTTGCCTTGGACCCTGCCCCGCTTGGCCGGCTTGATCACCCTCGGCGGTGGCACCTGCGCCGGTGGCGCCCGCAGTTGCCCAGCTTACGACCGGGTCAACGGCGGCTACTTGATGGTCGACGGCATTTTGGTGCTGGCGCTGCTGCTGATCTTCGTCGGCTTGTACATCGCTTCGGTGCGCTCGGCTGTGCATCAATACGACCTCAACCGGGCCGCCCACACCAGCAGCCACACCAGCAGCTTCAAGTCTGTCAGCAACGCCGCTTTCCCAGCGATCGGCCTGGTGCCGACCGTCATGCTGATCGTCTTCTTCGTAATCGTGCCCTTGGTTTTCTCGGCGCTGGTGGCCTTCACCAACTACTCGGCCCCCAACAACCTGCCACCGAACAAGCCGATCGGCTGGACCGGACTGAGCAATTTCGCCGACATGTTCACCAGCCGGGCCAGTTGGACCAGCTCTCTCGGATCCGTTTTCGCCTGGACGATCGTCTGGGCCGCCCTGGCCACCTTCACCTGCTACTTCGGCGGCATGATAATGGCGGTGCTGCTCAATGAGTACAAGTTCAAGATCACCGGAGTGCTGCGAGCCGTCTTCATCATCCCCTATGCCATTCCCGGCATGGTCTCGCTGATGCTCTGGCGCAACATGCTCAACGGCGCCTTCGGCACGGTCAACCAAACCCTGATGCAGCTCGGCCTGATCGACGAGTCGATCCCCTGGTTGTCCGACGTTTGGCTGGCCAAGTTCATGTGCGTGGTGATCAACCTTTGGGTCGGTTTCCCCTACTTCATGATGCTGACCACTGGCACGATGACTGCCATATCCGGCGAGGTTGTCGAGGCCGCTCGGATCGATGGCGCCACCCGGGTGCAGGTCTTCCGCCACATCACCTTGCCGCTGGTGCTCTATCAAACGGCGCCCCTGATGATCATGTCTTTCGCCGCCAACATCAACAACTTCGGCGCGATCTTCTTCCTGACCGCCGGCGGCCCATCGACCGCCGAGACCACCACCACCAACGCCGGTGGCACCGACATCATGATCTCCTGGATCTACAAGCTGACCGTCAATGACCAGTACTACGCCAAGGCGTCGGTGCTGGCGATCATGATCTTCTTGGTGCTGGCGCCCTTTGCCATCATCAACTTCCGCCGCACCAAGTCATTCAGAGAAGGGGACATCTGATGAGTCACATCCTCGCCCCACAGACCCGTAAACCCCATAGCGGCCAGGCCGGGCGTCGTCTGGTGACCGGGTTGGTCAGCTTCTTCCTGTTGGTAGTGGCCCTGCTGATCATTTGGCCAGTGGTTCACATGGTCGCCGCCGCCTTCACCCCTGGGCAATCGGTGGCTGACATGCCGATCATCCCCTTCAGTGACGGCATCACCTTGGAGCACTTCGCATTCCTCTTCAGTCAAACCGATTACTGGCGCTGGTTCGCCAACACCTTGATCATCGCCGTCTGCACCTGTGCAGTCACCATGCTTTGCGCCTCGTTGGGGGCATATGTCTTTTCGCGCTTCCAGTTCCAGGCCAAGAAATCGATGTTGATGTCGATGCTGGTGCTGAACGTCTTCCCGTCTTTCGTCGGCATGGTGGCCGTTTACATCATCCTGCTGCGTCTCGGTGGCCTGGACACCTTGTGGGGCTTGATGCTGGTCTATCTGGCCGGCAGCCTGCCCTATGCCACTTGGATGGTCAAGTCATACATGGACACCATCCCGCGCAGCATGGACGAAGCCGCCCGGATCGACGGCGCCTCGAACTTCCGTGTCTGGTGGCAGATCATCATGCCGTCAGCCCGCCCGATTCTGACCTTCTTGGCCGTCACCAGCTTCACCGCCCCCTGGATGGACTTCATCTTCCCGAAGTTGGTGCTGCGCTCGCCGGAGAATCTGACCTTGGCCCTCGGGCTCTACAACTTCGTCACTGACAAGAACAACTTCTTCACCAACTTCACCGCCGGGGCCATCCTGGTGGCCATTCCATTCATGATCTTCTTCATCGCCACCCAGCGTTTCCTGACCTCGTCGTTGGCTGGCGCCTCGGTCAAGGAGTGAGCCGTGACTCCAGCAAAAGTCGCGCAGCCAGTGGCACCAGCGCAAGTTTCAGCGACGCCGCCTAAGACCGTCTACGCCTACACCGAACGCAGCCTGACCCGCGACGGCCAAGCCTGGACCCCGATGATGGGCGAGATTCACTACTCGCGCCTGACACCGGCCCAGTGGCCGACTTCCCTGGCGACAATGAAGGCTGGCGGCGTCGACATCGTCTCCAGCTACATCATCTGGCTGCACCACCAGGAGACCACTGCCGCGCCCAGTTTCGCCGACCACTTGGACCTGCGCCGCTTCGTCGCAGAGGTGGCTGAGCAAGGCCTGCTCTGCTGGCTGCGCCTTGGCCCCTGGGTCCACGCCGAAGTGCGCCATGGCGGCTTCCCCGATTGGCTGGTCGAATCCGGCGCTCAATTACGCTCCGACGACCCGGCCTACTTGGATGCCGTCGGCGCCTTCTGGCGGGCGATCTTCAGCCAGGTCGATGGGCTCTTCCTTGACCAAGGCGGACCGATCATCGGCTTGCAGATCGAGAACGAATACGGCCACTGCGGCGGATTGACCGGCCCAGCCGGCGAGACTCACATGCGCACTCTGCGATCGCTGGCCGAAGAGATCGGCTTTCGAGCGCCCTATTGGTCAGCCACCGGTTGGGGTGGCGGCATCACCGCCGGCATGCTGCCGGTGATGGGCGGCTATGCCGAAGCCCCCTGGGATCATCGCCTCGGCGAGATCGAGCCGTCGAGCAACTTCGTCTTCTCCCCCGAACGCGATGACCACGCCATCGGCTCGGATTTCGGCCACGGCGACCATTTGACCTTCGACCCAGCCCTTTACCCCTATCTGACAGCTGAACTTGGCGGTGGTCTTCAGCCAACCAGCCACCGGCGACCATTGGCCGATGCCGACGACGTCGCCGTCATGAGCCTGGTCAAGCTCGGCAGCGGGGCCGCCCTCTTGGGTTATTACATGTACCACGGCGGCATCAACCCGCTCGGCAGGCTCAGCAGCTTCGAGGAGACAACCACCGTTGGCGATTACAACCAACTGCCGCTGCGCAATTACGACTTCCAAGCACCACTGGGCGCTTATGGCCAGATCAACCCCTCGTGGCAGCGCCTGCGCTGGATATCGGCTTTCCTGCGCCACTATGGACCCGATCTGGCATCGATGACGACAATTTTCCCGACGGGCAATCCTCAGGAGCCGAGCGACGCCGCCGCCTTGCGGCACACCATTCGCCACAATGGCCAATCCGGCTTCGTCTTCGTCAACAATTACACCCGCCAGCCCGACCGGCCTGATTTCTTGATCGACGAGCTGACCGTCGCCGGGCGACAGCTGCCGGCATTCAGCGTCGCCGCTGGTGAATACGGCGTCTACCCGGTCAATCTGGCGGTGACCGCTGGCCTGGTCGAGTTCGCTCAAGCCATGCCAGTCGGGCAAATCGGTGACACGACCCTGCTGATCGGCCGGAATCTCCAAGCCTCCTTGGGGGCAAAAGTGGCGCTGATCGATTGGGCGACCGCCGAGCAGGCCTATCTGGTCGACGGACATTTGCGCCGAAGCCAATACCCGATCATCGGCGACTGCCAACTGGTCACCAGGCCCGATGCGCGAGCCAGCGCCAATCTCCGCCAGCTCGACCATTGGCACTGGCAGATCGATTTGGGCAACCTGTCCGATGACGCCGATGATTACGCCCTGCAAATCAATTGGCGCGGCGACTACTTGTCGATCAAGGCCGACGGCGTCTTGATCGACGACGCCTATTGGCTGGGCAAACCCCACCTACTGGGCCTGAATCGCTGGGGCCGCCCGAGCAAATTGGAGCTGGCCATCAAGCCCTTGCGGCCCGACACAGCGGTCTTTCTGCCGGAGTGGCCCCAGTTCGACGGACCAGAATTGGCCAGCATCGATCAGCTGACGGTGCTGCGGATCGACCGGCGACCAGTGCCTGACGACCTGGCAATTTTGCTGTGACCCAAGCACGGGACCGCCGACCTCACCGAGTCCAGCTACCGACTGACTGCACAGGATTAGCCATCGGTTCTCCTAGTGTCCCGCACATCAATCCGTTGCTGGGCTGAGGCTGGATGCGGCGCCTGCCTGCGTTGTCGTTGGGCGACGAACGTCCAGCCCTGCCGCTTCCTCCGCCTTGCGATCCACCACACCCGATCCCACCCCTAGACGCAAGCTATTCCCGGTGTGGGACAACAGAAAGCAGCTTTCAACTGCGCCTAGGCCAGCGGTATCATCTGACCGAGACCGCAAGGCTCACGACCCTTTGGTGAGTGACCGCGATTGGTAGAGCCCGGCATCGACGAAGCCGAGGCGGCGGTAATAGCCCCTAGTGCCGACAGCGCTGATGACGTTGATCCGAGCGAAACCGGCATCGGTCGCCAGCTGGCAGGCAGCCTCGACTAGCTGGCGGCCCAGCCCGAGATGTTGAGCCCCCGCCCCAGTCTGATGCAAGGCGATGGCCCGGCCATAGACATGGACCTCGCGGATCATCGCCGCCTCGGGTCCGAGTGGCCACGTCGGGCCGATCAACCCTTGATCAATCGCCGTTGAGGGACAATCGGCCCCAGCCTCAGTCGCGGTCGGCCTTGCGGCAGTGGTCGCCCGCACGCCGGTGACGGCTCCGGCTTCATCACCGCTTTGCCAAGCCCCAGGCTGCGGCCAGGACAAACGCAGGAAACCGACCAGGCGCTGATCCGGGGTGACCCACTGCAGGAAACGCTCCTGGGTGACGCTGGCGTCGTAGGCCAGGACATCGAGTCGCAGGTCGCCCAGGCTCGGCGCTTCGGTGCGGATCTCCCGGAAGCGCATCTCGGCCACCGGTTGATCCGCTTGAACCGCTAGATCAGATTGAGCTGACTGATCGGGCGTGTGGGTCTCATCGCCCGATGCTTGACTGTTGAGCTCACACGACTCACTGCAAGCCAAAGTTTCCGCGCTCAGCGCTTGGCTGCTGGGTTCACCTGGCTCCCCACGGCGCAACTCCGCCTCGACCGCCTCACGAAAGTTTGATTTGGTGTTGCCGACGACGATATCAGCGGCGGAAATGTCCCGGACCATGCGCGATATCCGGGTGAAGCCCGGGGTGACGCGAACACAAGCGACCAGCAGGTCCAACAACTGCTGATCGTTGTAGGGCTGCCAGGCGCCAGCCTGCCACTGCTTGACCAAGCCGGTGCCTTGCACCAAGGAACAGGGATAAAGCTTGATCTCGTCGGGGCGGAAACGCTGATCACTGAACAACTGACGATAAGCCTTGAGGTCGCCATCCGGATCGGCCCCCAGCAAGTTGAGCATGGCATGGGCTTGAACCTTGAAACCGAACAGCCGCAGCAAAGCGAAGGCCTGGGCCACCGACTCGATAGTGGTGGCACGGTTGTTGCGAGCCAGCACCAGCGGATCAAGAGTCTGGATGCCGATCTGGACCTTGGTGACCCCGAGTGAGCGCAACCAGACCAAATCGGGCGCCACAATCTTGTCTGGGCGGGTCTCGACGCTCAAACCGACCACCTTGCAGCGGGCTTCCTGATTGCGGTCGTGCTCGTCTTTGACCTCAGAAGCGCTGGACCGCTGCCATCTGGCCAATTCCGACCAGAGCGGCGCCTGTTGGTAAAGCTGGCGCACCGCCTGGTTGTAATTGCATCGCCCCTGGTCCAGCTGCGCTTGGATCGGCGCAGTCGCTTGATCGATGACGGCTTTGTCACGCGACAAACCCAGCGCCGCATAGACGGCCCGCCGCGAGGTGGCTTGCTCATCGCGGTCGGCGTCATTCAAGGCTCGAAACAGCTCAGCGACGAACCAAGCCTGATAGGGCTTTGGATAATCGCTCCAGGTGCCACCCAGGATGATCAACTCGATCTTGTCGATGGTGTGACCCATGGCAGTGACGGTCGCCAGGCGTGAGCAGACCTGGAGATAGGGGTCGAAGTAGTTCTGCTCCGCCCGTTGACAAGCCGGCTCATCGCGCAGGTAGGAACGGGGCATGGTGACGTCGCTGGGGCAATAGAGACAGTTGTTCGAGCAGATCCAGGGCTTGGTCACCACCGTGATGGTGGTCACTCCGGAAGCGTTGCGGCGCGGCTTCATCTGCAGGGTTTGGATCAGGCGACGCTCCAATGCCTGATCGACCGACCACGAGCGCCAGCGAGCCGGATCGTCGCGCTCCACCTGGCGATAGAAGGGCAACAGCCACTTCTTGGCGAAAGGGCGCTGCGCCGATGATTGAGTCTTGTTGTGGCGGCGGATGATCGAGGTCAACTCACGGCCATCCAACGCACGCCCATCGGGCAGATTCCGCAAGGCGGTCAAGATGTCGATCAACAAGGCTTCCACAATGGTCGAAGTATACGGGGCAACCCATAAACTGGGCGGGTGGACCGCGACACCGCCCTGCGCCTGACCCAGCTGACCAGCGCGTTCTACCGTCGCCACGCCGCCTCATTCTCGGCGTCGCGTGATCACCCCTGGCCAGGCTGGCAGCGCTGCCGGGCGGCCATCGATGCTCATATCAATCCGCCGATCATGCGGCCCAGCCGGGACTTCACCGCCGCCACGAGGGATTCAAGCACCTCCTGCCCCAGCACCGCAGCCAACTTCGAGGCTGCGTCACTCTCGCCAACAGTGGCTAGCAAGGCGGGCAACTTGCCGGCTCACTCCATGATGAGCCAGGAGGCTGATCTGACCTTCAAATCCGGCCCGACTGTGCTCGACCTGGCTTGTGGCAACCAACGCTTCGCCGATTTCCTGGAGGCCCAGTGGCCGGCGACCCCCTGGGATTACCAAGGGGTCGATCTGACCGCTGAGCTGCTCATGGCGGCGCCGACCAGCGTCGCAGTCGCCACCGACGACCAGGCGCCAGTCGGTGTGCAGCACACTGATCGCCAGTCGGCTGCCTGGGTCGACCCGACCAACCCGACTGATAGGGGCATCCCGACACACCAGACTGGTTCGACTGTCAGGCCTCTCCCTGCTGCCTGGGTCGACCCGACCAACCTGGGCAACCCTGCTGCTTCGCAGCTCGCGCCGTCCGCGCTAAGTTCGCTCCATCCCGACACTGGCTCCAGCTCGCGGCGTTCGACCCAACTGTTGGACATCGTTGGCGCCCTGATGACTGGCGATCTGGCCGAGCAATTGGCCTGTCGACCGGCCCGGCTGAGTGTCTCCTTCGGCTTTCTCCACCACCTGGCCTGGTCCGCCAGCCGCTCAGCTCTGCTCAATGCCTTGATCGATCAGACCGCCGCTGGTGGTTTGATCATCCTGACCGCCTGGCAATTCGCCGATGATCCAATCAAGCGCCACAAAGCCCAGCAATCCACCGACCGGGCACTGGCCCGATTGGGGTTTGGCGGTCTGAAAACTGGTGATTACCTGCTCGGCTGGCACGGTGATGAAACGAGCTGGCGCTACTGCCATTCGTTCAGCGACGCCGAAATCGATCAATTGATCGCCAGTGCCGGTGAGCGCGCCCGCCTGATCGAGCGTTTTCGAGCCGACGGCAAATCCGGCCAAATGAACACCTACCTCTTATTCGAGGTGGCCTGAGCGAATCGACGCGGCGAAGCGCCGAAGGAACGCATTGGTTGTTCAAATCTGCACCAAACCGCCACAGGGGCAGCCCAGTGGCGCGATGAGAGGCGTCAGGCGGACTGGACGCCCGTCGACCAACGACAACGCTGGCAGACGCCGCGCCCAACCCTGCCCAGCAACACATCTGCGATGCGAGACGCCAGGACACGGGCTGCGCCGCTCGACCTCACTTGACCAGCGGGATGCCAGTCGCCGCACTGGCCTCTTCAAAACCACCGGCACTGGTGACATCCTTGAATCCCAAACCATCCATGATGGCTTTGGCCTTGCCGGCGCGCACCCCCGACTTGCAGTAGACGATGTAACGGGCGTCATGGTCCAGTTGGCCGACCTGGTCGGCGAAATCGGCCGCGTAGAAATCAATATTGTCGGCGCCTTCGAGGTGGCCATCGGCAAACTCGGCGGGCGTGCGGACATCGATGATGGTGGCGCCGGTCGGGTCGAGCGCGGCATTGGAGCTGGGGGTTGAGCATGCTGTCATGGGCAGCAATAATACGCCAGCCAGCAGCAGCCACAGCCAGCGCCATCGAGACATCAGGCCTTGACGATCGGACAATTCAACCTCCATGAAATCAGTGTGATGCAGCGCGGTCTGGCGCCGTCAAACTCACCTGACCAATGAGCTTGGTGGCGGCAAACAGTGGGCTGACAGCAACTATCTAAGGAGTGCCATGTTAGCGGCCTGCAAGTTGACGCGCTCAGGACCAGCTCGGACACCAGCCGATCAAGCAGGCGCGGTCACCGGTTCACCTGGGCTGAACCTGTTCGCAGAGATAGCGCCGATCACCTTCAACGCTGCGCCAACACCACCAGCATGTCATCAGCACTGAAGGTCAAGCGCTGGGACTTAGGCGGGTTGATCGTCACTTTCATCCGCTGTGGCTGCTTTGGATCAGTCGAGCGATAACCGACCAACACCTCCCCGTGGCCGGCGACGGCTAAAGCCACACTGGCGAAGTCGACTTGCGCGCCGATCGGCAGATATTGGCTGGCCGGACGCAGATATAACTCGGATCCGTCGGCGTCGAGCAGATCGCGGAAAACGGCCGCCAACTCACGGGTTTGCGAGACTTGGACCGCCAGCAATGAGGCCAAATGGGCGCTGACGACGAAGTCACAGATGGTATCGCTCGCCGCCAACTCCTGGTCACGCACCGTGCGCATCTGGGTGGTGATTGAGAAGTGATGGGTCGAGTTCTTGGCCAGGGAGCGCACCAGCAACAGCCGCATCATCACCTCGGCATCGGCCTGATCGTCGTCGCCTTGCTCATCGGCCAGAATCAGCACCGAATCGATGGTCGCATCCAGCAAGGGGCGCAAAGTGGCGGCGTCGAGCATCTCGCCGGTCACTTGACGGATGGTCAAATTGGCCAGGCCGATGGTCGTTCCATCCAGATCTGTCACCGGCTGGTTGGTCACCAGTGTGGCGGTCGAGCCAGGCGGCAGGTAGGGGTCCTCCTCGGCGAGAACCCGATGCAACAAGGGATTGTGGCCCAGGACCAGCCAGTGGAAGGGCTGGGCTGCAGGCGAGAGCGCTTGGCCGATCAAGGGCACGGCTGGCAAGGCCGCCGCTGTTGGCACCGCCACCCCATCATCGGCGGCGATCACCACCAGGCGATCATCGGGGGCGATGATGGTCGACGGGTCGGGATTGAGTTTGACCTGGCCGGCTCGCTCCAGGCCGACCAGGGTGGCGGTCAACAAGCGCAGATTCGCCTGGTCGAAGCGATCGCCTGTGGCCAAGCCAGCTGGCTCGATGTAAAACTCGTCGCCACAATTGTTGAACAGCTCTGTGAAAACGGTCGACAGGCCGGTGGCGCGGCAACAATGGGCGATGATCTGGGCCGCCGCCGCTTGGAAGTCGATCACCTCCGCTCGATCACCGCCAGCCAACTCGGCGGCTCGCCCACAGATCGACTCCTGCGCCACCACCGTCATGAATGTCTCGGAGCCCGGATGGGCATCGAGCAGCCGCTTGACGGCCATCACCGATCGAACCGCTTGAAAGTCGTCGTTTGGGCTGATGATCACCGACCGTGCTCGATCCAAACCGCAAATCGCCAGATCGTCGATCACATCGATCCGCCCCGTGCGGCAGACGATGCGAGTGGTCGAGGTGTCGGGCAAACGGCGCCGAATCTGATCCTCCATCCGGTCCTTCGGCTGGTCATCGACCACCAGAACAGTCTGATGGGCATGGTTGGCGCCGGCGCCGATCAACTCGGTCAACACCGCGAAGGTGGCCTCGTTGAAACCGAGGACCACCGTGTGGTCGCTGGCGATGACCATCGAATGCCCCTTACGCAGGGTGTCCATCCGCTCGCGCAGGCCACTGGACAGGATCGAGATCAGCATTGAGGTGATGAAGATGCCGCACAAGGCCAGACCGACCAGCACCAACACGTAACCGATCGACCCCTCGTCGCCGCTGGGCATCGACGGTGACAGCACGCCGCGGATGGCGGTCCACAATTGCTGGCCGAAGGACAGACCACTGCTGGTGAAGTGGGCCACCGCCGCAACCATCAGGGCCACCAGCAGGCTGCCCACCGCCAGCAGCGCCACCATCGAGATGGTGCCCTTGCTCATCACCTGATCGAAATGGTAGGCCAACTTTTGACGCCAGGTTGGCTTGGTCACGGGGCTTCCTCCTCGGCCGAGGCCGAAACTGACATTGGGTTCGGCCCATTGCCAAATGAGTATAGCTTCTTGCTATTCTTTAAGCGAAGCGGGTCCTTGCCCGACAGCCTCTGCCGCGGGCGGTGGCGCTTCAAGCTGCTCACCCCTGGCATCGACCAGATCGCACTGAGCCAGGGTGAAACTCAGACCCCGCGGCGTGACCAACACCCAGATGCAAGCCGTCAACAGCCACAGCCCGGCCCACAGCCAGCCATTGGGCAGCCAAATGACGCTGATCAGCGCCAGCCCCTCGACCGACATCGCCCGCCAGACCAGCCAGAGGCGTGGCGGTCGACGTCGTGGGCGTGGACGCAGATAGACGATCCGCTGGCCGATCGAGGCGCCATCGCCGAACAAGGCCGGCACAATCACCACCAGCAGGCCAACCACACCAATGACCAGGCCGACTGCGCCGAGATAGTCAGTCGAGCCGACCCGCTGCGACCAGGGCAGGGCGGTGGTGAACAATTGGACCGCCAAGAAGAAGACCAGCAACCCAGCCCCCTCGATCAGAACCAAGACCAAGGCGTCAAAAGCCATGGCCAACCAGTGGCGGCGGCGATGGACCGGCCGGGGCAAGCGGCGATCGGCCACCAGATCGTCGACATCCGGCGTGAAATCAGGAATCAAACCAGCCAACAGCCAGCCGAAGACTGCCCCCGCGGTGTTGGCGATCAGGTCATTGACATCGGCCACCCGATAGGGGCAGGGCGCCAACCACCAATCACCGGTGAATTGGGTCGCCTCGATCAACACCGACAGGCAGAGACCCGTCAAAGTGGCCTTGACGATGCCAGCTTCCCAAAGGTGACGCATAATCAGGCCGAGGGGCACAAACAAGGCGATGTTGAGCACCACCTGGAGTACCGTCCACGAACTAGCGATGCTCCATAGGGACGCACCGGCTTGATGCATCGACCAAACGTCACGCCAATATATCGTCGGATCAAGGACCAACACCCCAGTCGATCGTCGGCACTGGTCAGCGCTCGGCAAAGGAAAGAGGGTGTAGGTGATCAAGGCGACGCCATAGACCAGCAAGGCGGCTGACCAAGCCAAGCGCGCCCCGGTGAAGCGGCCATAGCGGCGGTATTGGTAGAGGACGTAGGGCACGAAGGCGACGACGCCGATGACAACGCCGATAAGCAGGGCGTCAAGGGCTTGAGAAAGCATCAGACCAGCCTCCTAGTGTCCAGCGCCCGCCGTCAGTTCGTTGTTGAAGTAGGGCCAGCGGCGGCGCCTACTTGCGTTGACGGGTGGATCGCAGTAGGTCCACGATCGCCGCCTCATCTGCCAGGCGATCCACCACACTCGATCCCAATCCGCAATACAAGCAACCAACGGGGGCAGCGCGTCAGTTCAGCAACAGGCATTAATGATAGCGCTTTGCGGTTCACTGCGGGCGCGCTGCCGCGTCAGCGATCGATTGGGGCGTGCCGCCCTCGGCCGCCGTGGCGATCGGCCGGACCACCACCGCTGTGCCGTAGGCGCAGACCTCCGAGAAGGATTGAGCGATATCGCCGGTGTCATAGCGCATGTTGACCACGGCGTTGCCGCCGCGCTGGACGCACTGATCCCACATCCGCTGCATCACCTGTGAGCGTGATTCGTAGACCAAGTTGGTGTATTCCGAGACCTCACCGCCACCCAGCGATTTCAGACCCGCCAGGAAGTTGGCGCCGATGTTGGCTGAGCGAACAGTGATGCCCATGACCTCACCGAGCACAGCGTCGATGGCATAACCGGGGATATCGGGTGTGGTGACAATCAGCATCTGGTCAGTATAAACCCACGCCCTGTCGCGCAAAGCGGACCCGTGATCTAACCAGAAGTGCCCGCGAACCCGTTCGGTGCCTCACGTGGGGGTTGCCCGTGAAAGCGGTGATGCTTGGTGGGTATGGGTTATCCAGGTGACCGCCGGGGTGGATGGCCTGTGCTTCTTCATGTATTCGGCGGGGGGTTTGACCGATGCTGGGTGCACGAGTGTACGAAAATGAACCACGGCAGCGACATGGATGGCCCTTGAGCGGATGCCCCCACGGCGACTCCGCGCCAGAGCATACAAAGCCGGCTGGCGCGCCCCCCTGAGCGTCGCGCCAGCCGGCTTGATCACTTGGCCGATCAGCTGGCTGAAGTGGCCACCTGCGCCTGGGCCTGATTCTTGCCGCTGGTCGACAGCTGCTGCAGCGAGGTGACGATGGTGGTCAGTTGCTGCTTGAACGGCGGCCAGGTCGCGCTGACGAACTGGTTGGCGTCGGTTCCAGACCAGATGTTGAGCAGGTTGTTGACCTCTGTGTCGAGCTGGCCCTTCAACTGGTCGATCTGACTGGCGAATTGATCGATCTTGCCCATTGAGCTCTGAACAGCTGCGACATCCATACCATGAGTCAGTTGTGCCATGATGTTTCTCCTAAGTTCCCTTGTAACCCATAACGTGGAAAATCTCCACAATGTGGAAAATCTCCACACATCGAAACTACGACGCTTCAGCAAGCGCGTCAATGGGGAGATCTACCCATAGACGGCATCAACCACCATAGTTAAGCTGGCTTTAAGGAACTGGAGGGAACATGGGTTATTCAGGCATGAACGCCGCCATCATCGATCGGGTGGCCAGCGACCTCATTCGTTGCGGAAACCAACTCGGCGACGTGTCGAATCAGGTGGACGCTATTGTCGCCCGCACTCAGGAGGCCTGGTCTGGTGATGACGCCCGGCGCTTCGCCAGTGATTGGCAAGGCGATCGCGGCAACCTCGCCGGTTTGAGCAGCGCCCTGGACGCGTTGGCCCGCCAGGCCCGATCTGAGGCCAGGGCCCAGCGTCTGACCTCTGGCGAATAGTCAGAGTCTGGGGGTTTGGCCGCTGCTGGTTGAACCGATCGGCCAAACGACGGGTTCGCCATCACCGGTCAAGCGACGTCGCCAGACCATCAGCCGTGTCTGCTGACTGCCTGACAGATTGACTGATTGGTGCCTGACCGCCAGCCACCAACAGATTCACATCATTAGTTCTAGATGAAACAAGGGGAATGAGGGGTCATGAGTTTCGAAGGCATGACACCAACCGAAATCGACTCAGCCGTCGCCCGGTTGGAAGGCCAGATCACCAGGCTCAATACTGTCCGCGACCGTGTCAACTCCTTGGTCCGCGAGGCCACCTATCACTGGCAAGGGGCCGACCTGCGCCGCTTCGACAGTAGTTGGCAGGGGCAATATCGCGGCCAGATCCAAGCGGTCATCAACCACATCGTCGCCTTGTCCAGCCAATTGCGCAACCAGGCGGCGGCCCAACGAGCCACCTCTGGTGACGCCCCGGGCGGCGGCATCGGCAACGGCACCGGACCCTGGGCCGCGAGCGGAGGGGGCTTCTCCGCAGGCGGTGGAGGCGGCGGAGGCGGCGGAGCCTTTGCTGACACCGGCGGCCAAGCTGACGACCAGTCTGGCAATCATGAATATGAAGTCGACGACGCCCGGGTCAAGACCGATGTCGGCAATACCGGGGAATACTTAGGCGGCGGCTATACCCACGGCCCCGACAAGCTGGACGGGAAATACCACAACTGGGGCAGTAAGAATAACGAGTTCACCGCCGGCCACCCGATCCGCAATGACGCTTGGGAAGTTGACGGCTACGAAGATGGCCGATGGGGTGGCTGGCATGATCGGCCCCAAGCCGACCAGCCACAAACCGACACGCATGGCTACGAACCAGCGGACTCCTCCGGCCACAAAAAGCGGCCCGTCTCTGTCAGTGGCGAGATCTGGGAGGGGCCGAGCGACTCAGTGGACTGGGATATCGAAGGTATTCTCGACTCTCGCTCAGGCAGCACCGGCGAACAGCACGGCGAAGTGCTCGGTGGTCAGGCCAGCGGCCAGGCCAGCGGCTGGTACGGCGCCCATGGTGAGTATTCCACCTCGGCCGGTTTCGCCGACGGTCAATTGCAGGCCGAAGCTTCGGGCATGATCGGCGTCGGCGCTCACGGCGAGGCTTCCGGCCAAATCCAATGGGGTGAGGTCATCGCCAAGGGCAGCGGTGAGGCCACAGCCGGCGCTTGGGTCTCGGGCGACGCCTCAATCGGCATCGGCACCGACGGCCTGCACGCCAAGGTCGGTGGTGAGGCCATGGCTGGGGTGTCAGCCTCGGCTGACGTCAGTGTCGGCACGGAAGAGGCGTCGGTCGGTGTCGGCGGATCGGTCTATGCTGGCGTAGGGGTGAAAGCCAACGTTGACGCCGACTTCGGTTGGGACAATGTCAGTGTCGATGTCGATCTTGGCGCAGCCATCGGCATCGGCGCCGGCATCAAGATCAACATCGATTTCAGCCCGGAGAAGATCGTCGACCAGATCGCTGAATGGTGGCCCTTCTAGTGATCACCAGTGACAAACTTGTTGTTTAGGAGGATTTCATGACCAATGTTGCTTACCCGAGTGTTGAGTTTCCGGCCCTGGTCGGCGTCAGCATTGAAGCGCCCGAGGGCTGGGTGCCGCTGCCAGATGTCGCCCAATTCGTCGCCATCAGCAAGCTGGTGCCCGAGGGTGATTTCCGGCCCAATGTCATCGTCACCGTGCGTCGGATGCGGCTGGGCAGCGCTTTCGAGTTGGCCAAACAGGAGCTGCACCAGCGGGCCGCCACTTTGACCGATTACAAGCCGATTGGCGAGGAAGACCGTGTAATCGCCGGTTACCCTGGCTGCCGGATCGAGGGCTCCTTCATCCACCCCGAGGCTGGCACCCTGGTCCAAGCCATCCGTTTCGCGGTGGTCGATCGCGGCCCGGTCGAAGACCTGGTCCAGATCACCGCCAGCCTGACCGCCGCTCAAGTGCCGGACACCTTGGAAGTGATCCGAGCCATCCAAGACAGCCTGATCATTCAGGCCTGAGGCCATGTCCAGCCCTGCTGAGCAGCCAACCCCCAGCACAATGCCACTCCAGGGGGCCGGTATTCGTTTCATCGGCGCCTTGGCTTGCCTCATTGTCGGGTTCATTGTCACGTTTATCGCTGTCGGCATGTGGTGGAATCTGGCAGTAGGCACCGATCATGCCCGAGATGACCTGGTGTCGGCCATCGTCTTCACACCGCTGTCCATTGCGACCATCACTGGCATGATCATCTGGGGCCGCCAAGGGATGGCCCTGGCCAAGCAGACCCTGCCTGGCACCCTGGCTGTGACCGGTCCCCTGCCTCAACTCGATAGCCCCGCGCCAATTGATCAGGTAGTCGCCGCGCTCAACCAGCTCAATGACCGAGGGCTACCTTGCCGCCTTGATTTCACTTACGGCCGCCATGGCCAGGTCATCGCCTTGGTGCGCTGGCGAGCGGAAGAAGCCCGCTGGGGCAACTTGTTCGGCGCTGGTTTGGTGCGGCGCACCTGGGTGATGAAATTAAAGCTCAAGCCCAGGGGCCGCTATGGCTTCACCGAGACCACTGGCACCCTGCGGGCCGATGCCAGCCTGACCAGCTGGCGATTCGCCCTGTCCGGCTCAATCTTTATCGGCAAGACCATGAACGCTTTCGGCATGACCCGGATCTGGGCCCCTGGCCAGCCGATGCAAGAGTTGGTCCTCCAAGCCGGCCAGGCCAAGATCCCCATCTTCACCATCTTGCGGGCCTATGGCTGGCGCCCCAACCAGGATTGGTGGCTGATGCGGATGTTCGAGTTCTAGAGCGATCCGCCGAGACCAATCGGGCGGACAGCATCACCACCGCGCCAGCACAAGCCGTCAACCTTGGTCGACAGGGCCACCACCCCAAACTACATCGCCACCTGAACCACGCTGGCACTGCCGCGCTCGACCCACAGCCCTCGCCCGACGGGGAAATCGGTCGAACGGGCCCTGGGGTATGAAGCCTGGACCAGCTCGGGAGCCGACGAGTCGAATTGCAACAGCAACGCCCGGCGACCCGCCTTGAACGGATTGACCAAACTATAGGCACTGACCAGTGTGGTCGGATCGCCCGACCCGACCACGAAGTGGCCGCCCTTGATCAAAGAGCCAATCAAGGCGCCCAGGGGATATTCAGCCGCTGAGCCGACGAAATCAGGCAAACCCTCGATGATCACCGCCAACCGCTTGCCAGCCGCCTCCGCCTGCGCCATCTCGGCCGTCAAAGCCTCAACGGCGCTCAACACCGCGTCAGCGCCGACCACCACCGCATCGGCCATGCCCCGTCCGACGGTCGTCTCCCGGTCGCTCAGCACCCGGATGGCTTGGAAACCACCGCGGGCCTTGAGGGCGCGGACAATCGTGTTCAAGGTGGTGGAGATGCCCGATCCTGGAGGGCCGGCCACCAGCAAGGAGCCAGTCGGCGTCAGCGACAGGGTCGAGAAGTCGTCCGAGCGCACCCCCAAGGCGATGGCGCCAGTGGCCGCCGTCAACGACGACCAGGCGATCTGCTCGGCCAGGCGCTTGATCGGCGGGGCCGGGCGCACCCCCATCTTGGCCATGGTGGCGGCGATGGCGGCGATGTGGCTGGCTTGCGAGCGGGCATCGGTCGGTGGCACCCAAACGTCGCCGACGTCACCGCTGCGCTTCTTGGCCTCGTCGATGGCCTTGCGCTCGGCGTCCTCCTTCTTCGGATCGTCGCCGAGCAAGACCACCTGAGCGGCCAGGCCATCGACGGCACAGCGTCCCGGGGGTGCCTTCGGGCTGATCAGATCACGAGGCAGATTGAAGAAGCCATAGTCATCCTCGGAGCTCAGGCGCATCACCACCCGCTGCTGGACAGTGGCAGCCAGATTGCCTGGCAGGCCGTTGATCTGGTCCGAGGTCATGACCACGTGGACCCCGACAGCCCGCCCATCGGCGGCGATCGACACGAATTGATCCCACAGCCGGTAACCCAGCCCGGATTCATAGGCCTGCCGGAAGGCTGGGGCCCCATCGACCAGCACCAGCAGGCGCGCTTCGTCTGGGTGAGCGGCGATCCGGCGATACTCGCTGATCGACGCGGCGTTGACGCTCGAATAACGCTCGGCCCGCTCATCGATGCTGGCCCGCAACCAAGTCACCAGCCGTTGGACTCGCTCATCATCGCCGCCATCGATGATCGCGCCGACATGGGGCAGCCCGTCGAGCATCGCCAGGCCACGCGATGAGAAATCCAAGCCATAGACATGGGTCGGCCCGGTCTGGTTGCTGATGCCCGCCACTATGGCCAGGGTGCGCAGCAGGGTTGATTTACCGGTGCCGCCAGCCCCATAGATCGCCATGTTGCCGACCGAATCGGGGTAGAAGGCCACCAACGGTTGGGCCTGATGCTCCGGATCGTCGGCCACGGCGAAGACCAAACGCTCGTCGCTGACGCCGAGCTTGACCTGACGCGGGTCGCCCAGATTGTAATAGGCGGCCAGATCGTCGAGCCAGGGTCGACGCGGCGCCGGCAACTCGGCTTCGAGGTTGGCCCGGCCGATGGTGTCGACGATTCGTTGCAGGTCAGTCTCGGCATTGGTCACCAGCACTGGCGTGTCGGCCTCAGGTGGCTCCAATCGGGTCGGCGCGCCGAAGCCGAGGGTCTCGACGGTGATGTCAGGGGCTTGCTCGACCTGGCTGGTGTGGCCACCGACGAAGGCCGCCTGAAAGGTGTGGAGCCGACCCGGCCCGGTCTTGGAGACGGCCCGGCCCGGATTGTCGAACTCAGCGGCGATCGGCGAGCCGAGAATGTCGTTCGAGTCGTCGATGTCGGCCACCCGCAGGGCGACCCGCAGGTTGGTGTTGGCGCGCAGCTTGCCGCGAATGACGCCAGCCGGCTGCTGGGTGGCCATGATCAGATGCAGGCCGAGGGAGCGGCCCCGCTGGGCGACGTTGATCAGGCCATCGACGAATTGGGGCACCTCGTCGAGCAAGGCCGCCAACTCATCGACGACGATCACCAAGCTGGGCGGAGCTTCGGTCGGCGAGGCTTTCTGCATGGCGATCAGATCCTTGACGCCGTGTTGGCCGAGGAAATGCTCGCGGTAGGTCAATTCGGCTTTGAGCGAGGTCAAAGCCCGTTGGACCCCGCCGCCGTCCAAATCGGTCACCAGACCGACGGTGTGGGGCAGGCGGGCACAGTCGGCGAAGGCTGAGCCGCCCTTGTAATCGACCAGCAGGAAGTTGAGGTTCTGTGGTGAATGGTTGACGGCCATGGCCAGCACCCAGGTCTGAAGCAACTCGGATTTGCCGGAGCCAGTCGTGCCACCGATGAAGGCGTGGGGCCCATCGGCCCGCAGGTCGAGACTGTGGATGCCTTGGGCCGACGAGCCGATGGCCGCCCGCAGGTTGGTCTTGCGCCCGGTGATGCGTTCCGGCGCGAATGGCCCGGTCAAGATCGAGCTGTTCTCACGCCAACGCTCGATCACCACCGCTGTCTCATCGAGAATGGCCGGCGGCACGATCGAGGTGTACATGACGGTGCGCGGAATGTCGCTCGACTCGTCGCTGGCCGTCGCCAGATCGGTCACCGGAGCGATCATCCGGGCCAGACGCTCGGCGATCGGTGTGGCCAGTGTCTCGGCATAGACCGGCGTGACCAACTCACCGTCGTGGAGATAGCCGACCGCTCCAGCTTCGGGGCCGAGATCGACGAACACCTGGCAAGCCGCCGGCAGACCGGCCATGGTCGGCGCCGACCAGATGACAAAGACGCCTTGGCGCCAACCGGCTTCAGTCAGCTCGACCAGGCGGCCGAACTCGACCGGCGCGTCGTGCTCGACCACCAGCAAAACCACCGGTGTCGGGGTCGCGGCGTTGATGTCCTGCCCGCCTTGATCGGCGCGACTGGCGATCAGCTCGGACAGCTCGCCGATCAAGGCGGCAGCGTCGCTGGGGGAAGCGGCCAAGGTGTGAGTCAGCACCGAGCTGCTGTCAGTGTGGGGCAGCCATTTGGCCCATTGCCAAGCCGGCGCCGCATCGGGCGAGCTGATGATCGCCAGCCGGAGATCAGCCGGCGAATGGAGACTGATCGCCTGAGCGACCAGCGCCCGGACGACATCGCCGGCCAGCAAGCCCGGCCCGGCCACCCCCAAGCCGCCTTGCTTGGTCAATTCGGCGACCACCGGCACCCCATCGATCCGGGTGAAGGGGGCCAAACGCCCCAGCATCTCCTTGTGAAAGACCCGGGGCTCCTGCTTGGCGTCGGGGATGTCGAAGCTGATCCGGCTGGGCAAGGCGCCCAAGCCCAAGCGCAACTGGGCGAAACCGGGGGCGTCGAGCCGCCTGGTCCACATCAGGCTGCTGCGGGCCATCACGGCGTCGAGACACTCGCTGGTCGCCGGATGCTCGATCAGGCGGGCGGCCCGCTCGACCACCACCTCATCGCCGACCTCCGAGACCAGCTCATCGAGATCGGCCCGCCATTGCTTGAGTTGGCGTTTGAGGGTGGCCCGACCGGCGATCAAGTTGTCGATATAGGTGGCGATGAACATCAGCGGCATCATCGCCATGAAGATGACGCTCATCCAGTTCTTGGTCATGAAATACATGGCGGCGGCCATGGCGATCGGCGACAACAGCATCGCCACCTGGAAACGCTGTTTGGCCGGTGGCTTCGGCGCTTCCGGCACCGGGAACTGGCGGCCGTCATAGGGCCTGACCAAGCGCGGTGATCGGATGAAACCGGCGTCGCCCCCGCTTGCCGGACGCCGCCCCGGGGCTACGGCTAGCAGTTGGACGGTGAAGCTGGTGTCGCCGACTTCGACCAAGTCGCCGGGATGGAGCACCTGACGGGCGGTCGGCTCGCCGTTGACGGTCAGGCCATTGGCCGATCCCAGATCGATGATCTCGGCGACGTCGGCGATGTTCAACTGGGCATGATGGCGCGAGACCAGCAGATCCGACAGGCGCACGGCGGCGTCACCGGCCCGACCGATCAGGTTGGCGCCAAAGGACAGCATCACCTGGCGGCCGGCCTCGGGGCCCGCCACAATCGTCAAGGTGGCCGCTTCGTTGTGGGCTTGGGCATCGAAAGGCGAATGCTCCGCCAAGGTGATGACGTGGCCCGAGTGCAAACCAGCGTCAGCCAGGGTCATGGTCTCCGGCAAGCGGTGCTCGCCCTGGTCGAGGATGGCGATGGTCATGGCCCGGTGCTCGACCGGCGCTGGCAGGGCGGCGCTGGCCGCCCACACCGGGGCAGTCGGCGCGTTGTTGGCGACAGCTTGGAGGTAATCAGCCAGATCGCCGACGGTGGTTTCGACGTCACAGGTGATGGTCACATCGGTGGCCGTCTGACCATCGCGACGCCAGGTCAACTTCGTTTTCATCGCTCTCCCGCTCTAACTTCCCGCCTTCGGATCAACTGCCACGGCATCGACACTGAGACCATCCTCATGCGGCGCACACCCGAATCTCAGGTAGATCGGTCGACAACTGGCCCGATCGCCTGGTGAACAGTGCCATACAGACCGTGGCCTGGCCTTCCGGCAGCGGCAGATCCAAGGAGTTGCCGTTCACCGGAATCAAGGCGCTCGGGTCAGGGCCGTTGGTCACCTGATAGACATAGCTGTCGCCGCTGGTGAAGCCGACCGGATCGGCCCAACTGCAATGGGCGGCGGTCGGCGGGTCATTGAGGGTGCAGGCCAGATCGGCCGGCGCCGGTGGCCGATCCGCCCCGATGATGTCCTGCGGTTGGCTGCTGGCCGTCGGCTCGGCGCTGACCAAAGAGGAGTCGCCGCCAATCGGGCTGGGCGTGTCGGAACGGTTGAAGACCAACAGCCAGACCAAGACGCCAGCCAGCAAGGCGACCACCAGGGCGATGACCAGCGGCAACAGCCACCGCCGGGCGCTGGGCGGGACCGGTGGCAGCGGTTCGACGGGGCCAGTGGCGTTGATCGGCGGATCGACCGCCGCCCGCCAAGCGGCACCGCTGGCGTCGTCGCTGCCGGACTGGGGCATGTTCAGCTGATCGGCTGACGCTGGCTGGGGCGGCCGACGGAATTGGGTCGGGTCAATCTCCGAGCTGGCAGGCGTGTCGCTGGTCCTCCAAGCGGCGACGGGCGAGCCGTTTTCAGCCGGCTGGGGCGCTGCCTGGGGCGACGGCGTCCGCGGCGACGACCAAGCCGGGTCCGGCTGACGCGCTGGGGCCGGGTCCGGCTGACGCGCCGAAGCTCTCCAACCTGGGGTAGGCGGTGCTTGCGTCGACGCGGCGACGGGGCTGCCCCAACTCGACTGACCGCCGCTGATCGATGAAGAGCCATCGCTGGCCCAGGGTTGGTTGGCGGAGGCGCGGTAATGGCCACGCGATGGCCGCGAGGTGGCCGGGGCCCCCGAAGGATCAATCAACTGGGGCGGGGCCAGCTGGGTTCCCGAAGCCTCCTCATGGCCGTCACCATCGCCCAGATCGGTGATCTCCATTGGCGTGACTGGTAAGCCACACAACTGCTGGATCTCTTGCAAAGCCCGGCCGAACGACTGCATCGACAGGTAGCGACTGAACGGAGCTTTGGCCAAGGCCGTGGCCAGCACCTGTTCCAGCTCACCAGGCACATCGGCCCGGCCAGTCGGTCGATAGGGGGCATGGCAGATCCGGTCCTCGATCGCCGGGTCGGAGTTGTCGCCGCCGGGAATGTAGAAGGGGGCGTGCCCACTGATCAAAGCGTAGATGGTCGCCCCCAATGACCAGATGTCAGATTGAGGCGATGACAGTGGTTGCGGATCGAACGACTCCGGCGGGCTCCAGTAGGGCGACAGACCCAGGGCCTGGCCGCGAGCGACATCTTCGGCGGTGGCGGCGATGCCGAAATCGCCGAGCATCGGCCTACCCTGGCGGTCAGTCAGAATGTTGGCCGGTTTGATGTCGCGATGCAGCACGCCGACCCGGTGGGCCGATTCGACCGCCCCGGCCAGTTGGACGGCGATCATCAAGATTTCAGACAGGGAGCGGCGATTGGTCGACAACTTGTGGTTGAGGGCTTTGCCGCTGTAATACTCCATCATCATCCAGGCCCGATGGTCGGCCGACATGCCGGTCTGCAGCACCGAGACGATATTAGTGTGGCGCGACAGGCCGTTCTTGACCATCGCCTGGGCCTCTTTGCGCAAGCGTTGCTCGGCTTGCGATCCAGCCATGGCGGCGTCGAGCACCTTGACAGCCACTTCCAGATCGATGTCGGCCTGCTTGTAGAGGTAGACATCGGCGAAGCCGCCACTGCCCAGATCCCGCACCCAAACCCATCCGGGCAAATCCGGGTGTGGGGCGATTCGGCGGGCCATCAGCTGAGCTCAACAATCTCGACGATCTGTTGGTCACTCAGATCGAGGCGGTCACCGACCTCCGCCAGGATCTGCTCACCATGACCGATCCGCCGGTCGGCCTGCCCGATTCGCCGCAGCAGAGTGCCATTGCGCCCGAGATTGGTCACCAGCACCGTCCAATCCTCCAGATCGATCTTCAGATGGGTGCCGGAGATGTGCTGGTCGTTGATCATCACCAATTGGGGCTGCTCGCTGCGCGAGAAACGAGCGGCAGCAGGGCGACGACCGATGACCAGAGGATGGTCAAGATCGACCATTTGGCCGTTGGGCAGGCGCAGACGGCCCAAGACCGGCCTGGGGAAGGATTGCGGATCACCAGTCAAAGGCAGATCACAGGCCCGGCAGGCCACCCGCCGGGTTGGATTGAGCACGCCGCAGCCGCCACAACGCCGGGCCAGCACCCTGGGGGCATCGGCTTGATTGAAAGGTGGCTGCGGGTCATCCGCTGGTTGGCAAGCTGGGGCGCCCGCTTGGATCGAGGAAGTCGCCGGAGCAACTGAGTTGGATTGCGCCTGGTCTGCGGCTTGGCCGATCGGGGTGGGCGCCGACAGTGGCGACGTCGGGCCCAAGCGAGTGTTGCCATCGTGATCGTCGTCGACATCGGCTGGCGAGCCGATCATCCTGGCGGACACAGGAGCGCCCGCCGCCTCTGCGGCGCTGAGGCCACTTGCCAGTCCAGTCGGGCCCACCGGTTCGCTCGGCCCGCCACCGAACACTCCGGCCCAAGCCTGTGACTGATCAGCTGTGCCCGGCGGGCTGATCAGAGTCGGGTCGGCTGGCGGGCGACTGGTGGGGCCGAAGCGGGTATGCCCGTCGTGATCGTCGTCCAGCTTGTCTGGGTCATCAGGGGCAGGGCTGGCCCATCCGGCGTTGAGGGCAGCGGGAGCACTGATCGACGCCATGGTGACTCCCGTTGGTGCGCCTGGCGCAGGTGTCGCAGGCATCGCAGGCGTCCCGGGGCCGCCATTGGCACCAGTGGGGATGCCGACGCCCGGGTCATCACAGTCAGCGGCGGGATCGTCCGACGCCGCAGCCTTGGGGACATCGGTGACGGTCAATCCCCCGCCCCAAAGCTGCTTGTAGAAGGTTGTCGGGTGGATGTCACCATCGACCGGATCGGCGGGGTCGGTCCGCCTGAGGCCCGGATCGGGAACGTCATCGGCGACCTCCGTCGCCGAGCTTTCAGTCGCGGCGAAGCCTCCAAGTCTGGTCAACTCACCCGGGGCGCTATCGATCTGCGAGTCCATTTGCTCCACTTGAGTGATCCGGCCCACAGGCGCAGGCAGCACTGATTCAGCATCAGCCTTGGGCTGGTTGACGGTTGCTGGGGCTAATTCCTTGTCTTCAACCGCTGGTATTTCCGATGGCGCTTCGGTTGTGCCTTCGGCCCAACTGACCCGGCCAGCCCGGACCACCCCAGCGATCAATGGCAAACCATCCAGTGGCACACCAGCCAGCGGTGACAGATCGGGGGCGTCAGGGGCCGGCGCCAAGCGAGCCGACCAGGAGATGACCTGGTCCAACGACTCCTCGCGCCAAGTGACCACCCCATCACCCCTGACCAGCCTGGTGCCTGCGACGGTCTCTAGCTGAACGCTCGCTCCGGCTCGCACCGCCAGATGAACCATCCGGCCATCGGCCAGCAGCAGGGCGAAGGGTGGCAGGTCGGCCCAGTTGGCGCCGATCGCCGATAGCAGTTCCTGCAGGGCGCTTGAGAAGTCACTGTCATCGCTGGGCGACTGCCATAAGGCCTCGACGCTGGCCAGTGGCACTGTCGCCCCGAGCAGTAGTGTCAGTGAGCCCCGTCGGATCAGCCAGCCGCCCCCGGCCCAATAACGCAAGCGCATCGTCACTCCCCCATCCCTTTAGACAGTTTGCGACCAGCTCGGCGCGGACGCTTCCCAGGTCGGCGCGGTGATCTCCTCATCCTCGCGGCGACTGTCGAGCACGATCACCGAGATGTTGTCGTGCCCACCGGCCGCCAACGCCGAGGTCACCAAGGCGGTCACCGTGTTGGTCGGTGAATCGCCGGCAGCGACAATCGATTCGATGACCGTTTGGGGCAATTCGGCCGTCACGCCATCGGAGCAGACCATCCACCGCTCCTTGGCGGCCACTGGGATCAGCCAATAATCAGGCACCTCGTCAGTGCCGGCCCCGAGGATGCGGGTGACGACGTTGCGCCGCTGATGCGATCTGGCCCCCTCCGGGGTCAGTTGACCAGCGTCGATCATCGCCTGCACCTCGGAATGATCGACCGACACCTGGGTGACCTGGCCATCAGTCAGTCGATAGGTTCGGGAATCACCGAGATTGATCACCAGCCAATAGGGCTGCCCGCCCTGATCGATCAGGATCACCCCCGAGACGGTCGTGCCAGCGGCGTATTGACCACGACGACCGGGCAGGGCGTCGATCAGTGAGCGCGTCTGGTGGAAGACCTCTTGGACCCCTTCGATGGTCGGATCAGTGGGCAGCTTGGCCAGCTGCTCGACGACCAGAGCTGAGGCCAGGTCGCCGGCGTCATGACCACCCATGCCGTCGGCGACGATGAAGACCGGCGCTTTAGCCAAGACCGAATCCTCATTGGTGCGCCGATGCGGCCCAGCCAACGAATCACTGGCCACATCCAGTTTCAGGTTGTCCCATTTCAGATGGCTCATGCCACCACCCGGACTTCAGCCCGTCGCTGCCCCAAGGCTAAGCGATCCCCCGGCAGGACTCGGGTGCTGACCCGCGGGGCCAAGACGACATGCTGGCCGCCGCGCCACAAGGCAGTGCCATTGGTCGAACCACGATCCATCACCCAGAAACCGCCCTGATCCAGGCCGCACTCCAGATGGGTCTTCGAGACCGACATGTCTGGATCGTCCAAGGCCACCAGGGCGGCGCCTCCGCCGCTCGGCGCCCGGCCGATCAAAGTCAAGCCAGTCACCAGCACCTTCGCGCCAGTGTCGAAGAGTAACTCAATGGTCAGACGCCGAGGTGAGGCTGGCGGTGTCACCGGTGCTGGCGCCTCAGCCTGGCTGGGTGACACAACGCCCGGCGGAGCAGCGACTGACGCTGCGGCTTGGCCACCAGATTGGCTGACGATCAAGTTGGCGGTCGGACTGGATGATTGGTTGTTGACTTGGCTACCAGACTGGTCACTGACTTGATTGACACCGCGCCAATCGGCGGCGGTCGGCGGGACCACTGGCGCGCCGACACCGGGCACATTGCTGATCAACAACGGCTTGGCTGGGGCGGGTGGCACCGCTGCGCCACAGGTCGGGCAGGAATCGAAACCCGGCGGCACCGGGCTGGCACAGGCCGGGCAGACCAGAACCGCTGAACTCATGATTTGTCTTCCCCTCCCACCGCCAGCGGCAGGGTCGGTCGTCGACGAGGCCGCAATGAAGCTACTGACATTGTAGCTCGCAGCCGTTGCCAGACAGAGCTTTGCTGACGCAGTTGACCAAGACTGGTGCGCAGATCGGCCCAGTAGGATTCGGCGTCACTGCGGTCTGCAGGATCAGCCGCATAAGCAGCCCGATCAGCCCGCGCCGACAAATCAGTCAGGCCATCGACCTGCCACTGCCCACTCAGGCTTTGGCTGATCTCGGCGCGGGTGGCCGAAGCTGGTGGCACCAGGCCCCGATCAGCCGCCACATCGATCAACTCCTGCCAACCGCCGATCACCGCCGCGTCCGGATCGCTGGCGTCGGATCGGCGCGAGCGCCGCCGCCGCTTCAGCCAAACGATGGCGACTATTGGGCCGACGATGACGAGCAAGGGCAAGCCGATGGCCAGGGTCAAAGTGATGATCAAACCCCAGTCGATCTCGGCTTCCGGGTCGGGCTCATCCCGATCAGGCAGGCTGGCTTGCGGTGCGGAATCGTCGGTCTTGCTGATGGTCGGCGGCGGTTGCAAGACCTGCGGCAGGGGCTGATATTCCTTCTGTTTGACCTGGGCCTGCGGGGTCTGATCCTCATCCGGAGTCGGATAGAAGGGATACCAACCCACCCCGTCGAAGTCGACCTCGACCCAGGCATGGACGTCGGCGGCGCTGACCTGCCACAGACCGGCAGCCAAATCGGACTGCTCGTCGGTGTAGAAACCCATCACCACCCGGGCCGGCATCCCCAAGGAGCGCAGCATCAGGGCGGCTGCCACGGCATACTGCTCGTCGTCGCCGACCATCATCTCCGGGCGCTCCAACAACGAGGCGATCCGAGCGGAGGAATGCCCCGGCAGTGACTCGATGCCCAGGCCGTCGGTCAAGCCATGGGAGAAGAAGCCCTGTGTCGACAGGGCGTCAATCAAGGCCGAGACCCGCTTGAAGGCCGATGGGTCATTACCGGCCCATTTGCTGGCCAAGGCGCCGACCGCGGCCGGCACGACATCGGGCAATTCGTCTTGATCACTGATGGCCACCGCTGTTGAATCGTCCGGTTGGGCACTCGGCGGATCGACGGTCAAGGTCAACTGGTCGCCGCCCTGCAGGTGGGCCGTGTCGATCAAGGCTTCGGCTTCGCCGTTGTAATAGAGGTTGTCAGTCAAGCTGTCAGCCCGGTCACCGCTGAAGACTGCCTGCTCGACACCGGCCAGACCCGGCACCCAAACGTCGTCATAGGCTCCGACTGTCACCGTCAGGCTCAATGACCCATCGACCGTGTCGCCCGCACCCAGAGCCGGGCCGACACGGCGGTAACTGGCGTTGTCGGTATCAGCGATGTTGTAGACCAGCCCGTCATAATCGTCCATCACCGCCAAGCGCAGCCGGTAAGTCGAGTCCCAGTCGTCGATGCTGAACAAGGGGTCGGGGCTGTCCTCCTCGGAGGCAGCCACCACCAATGAGCGGAAAGACGCCAACGGGCTCGGTAGATCACGCAGGTCGAGCGGCGGGTCGACATGGGCGCGGACCACATCGCGTTGCAAGTTGGGGGCGGCCAGCCAAGCGACGCCACTGGCCAGCAGGGCCGCCGCCAGCAACAGAACGCTGACCAGCAGCCAGAGCGATTGATGCCGCCCGGCATCGCCAGGCGAGCCGCCGGGATCGATGCCGCGATGCCCGCCGACGCCCGCACCCAGCTGCTCCTCGGCCCGCCAGACCAACCAGACCCAAGCGACCAAAATCATGACCAGCGCTTGAACCAGCGGATGCCAGGCCAGGCCGGTGCCCAAGGCGATGACGGCGATGGCGGTCAAGCCGATCGGCAACAAGACCCAGGCCGGGCGGACGGCCCGCCAAGCGGCGCTGCCAGCGGTGGTGGCGCCGATCAGAGCGATGATGAAGGGCACCAGGCCCATACCTGTGAAGCTGGCCAGCGGGGTGCTGGCGGTGATGAACGGCTTCCAAACGCCGACGGAGCCCTCAATCAGCAAGCGCAGGCAATCGACATTGGGCACAAACTGGGCGATGGCTCGGCCGGGGAAGGCCGCCGCCGTGCCGAACAAGCCAAAGAAGACGACCACACCGAGGGCCAACACCCCGGTGGGCAAGCGAAAACGGGCGCCGAGCCAGGCCAAGACCAAGCCGACGATCAAGCCGATGGCGGCCGGACGGATGAAAGCTGGACCACCGAAGACCGGCCAGAAACCGGCCAGGGCCGCCGCCAGCATCAGCGCCAGTGCGGCCAAGTCACCCAAAGCGACCAGGCGAACACAGCGGGGCGCCGCCACTGATCGTCGGGCGGTCAGAGTGCGGGTCAGGCGCGAGCGGCTGGCAGTGCCGCTGCCGGTCTGATCGCTGATCGCCTGGCCGCGCCGGGCAGGCGTGGCTGTCGCGGTCTGATCTGGATCGAAGCGGCCCCGAGCGGGCTGAGATTGGCCGCGATTTGCTTGACCCAGATTGGACTGGGGTTGGGCTGAGTTGGGCGGCGCCGAGTTGGGCTGGGCAAAGGTGGACTGCTGCTGGCCTGCGTGGGCCTGGCCCGTCTGGCTCGGCGCTGCGAAATCGGGGCGATCAGCTGAATTGAAAGCTGCCATGTCAAGCTCCAATCGATCGCAGGGCTCGCGGCAGGTCGGACAACAAGCCCAGGTTGATCACCGCGGTGGTGCCAATCATTCGCCGCGACAGGTTGGCGGTCTGATCAACGATGACGGCGATCGATGAGACATCAAGGCTGAACCGGGCGGCGGCTCGGTGCAGCCGGGCGGGACTCAGCGCCGAACCGGCGATGAACACTGCCGCTGAAGCGTCCGGAGCGACCTTGGCCCCTTCGATGGCGGTCTGCTCGATGGAACCGGAGCGCTCATCCAACTCCAAGCGTGAGCAATCGTCGAGCAGCCGGCCGATGGTCAAGACGTTGAGCCGGCGCACCGGCACCAGCACCGTCAGATCCCGTTCGTCAGCCAGGGTCTGCTGGGCCAGTGAGGCCGCCACCGACACCGCCAACTCGAAGTCGTCGGCGCTGGCATAATCGGCCGGATCGGTGCTCAAGCAGACCACCAGGTGGGAGCGGCGAGTCTCTTCGAATTGGCGGACCATGTATTTGCCGACCCGGGCGGTGGTCTTCCAGTGGATGTGGCGCAGATCGTCGCCCATGACATATTCGCGCAGGGCGTGGAAGGCGATGTCCGACGATGACAAGGTGTCGGTTGGCACGCCTTCAAGATCACGGATGAAACCGGTGGCGGCCGACCCCAAGACCACAGTGTCGGGGTGGACGAACAACTCCTGGACCGCCGCCCAGGAGACGTCGCGACGCAGCAAGCCCAGGGGATCGCCCCGGCTGGCCCGGACTGGGCCGACTTTGATGACCTGGCGGCGGTTGGTCGGGATACGGAAAGACTGATCGACCAGTTGGCCTGGGCTCAGGCGCGGCAGCGCGAACGATGCCTCACCCTGGCCGACGGTCAGGACGAAAGTGGCCGGCCACAAGGCCCGCTCACCGCTGTTGGTCACCTGGAGACCACCGAAAGCCATCTCGCCGATCCGCAGGCGCAGCCGGGCCAAGCGGACATCGACGGCATAGGTCGATCGGCCCACCACGAAGACGATCGCCGCCAGCAAGAGGACGCCGAGGAAGACCGCCAGCACCAGCAGCTCCAGCCAACCGAAGCGCAGTGCTAGGCCAGCGGCGACAACGCAAACCAGCAAGGCTCCCCAGCCCAGCGGCCTAACGATCGCTAAGCCTGGCTTGGCCTTGGCCCATAGGGGGGCCAGGCGATTGGTCAGTCGGGCAGTGTGGGCAGGTAACCATCGGCGCAGGTCAGCCGGCGTCGGTTGATCGGTCGAGGTTGGGCTGACAGTGCCGGGCTCCCCCACCAGCTCCGGTCGCCAGGCGGTGGCGACGGTTTCACTCATGCCCGGTCCATCGGCACCGCGATGTCGCTCAGCGCCTGGGCGATCACTTTCTCGGCACTGGCCCCGGCGAACTCGGCCTCTGGGTCGATGACCAGCCGGTGGGTCCAGACCACTGGCGCCAGGGTCTTGACATCATCGGCGGTGACGTATTCCCGCCCCTGAGCGGCCGCCCAAACCTTGGCCACCCTGGTCATCGCCAAGCCACCGCGGATCGACACGCCAATCTTGGTGTCGCCCGACAGGCGGGTGGCCTCAGCCAAGGTGGCGATGTAGCGCAGGATCGGATCGGCGACGAAGACGGTGGTGGCCAGGTCGGCCATCTGGGCGACGTGGGCGGTGTCGATCACCGGGCTGACCTGGGCCGAGCGATTCTTGGTGGCCGCCCCGGAGAAGATCTCGACGGTTGAGTCGAGGTCGGGATAGCCGATCGAGGTCTTCATCAAGAATCGGTCGAGCTGAGCCTCCGGCAAGCGGTAGGTGCCGGCCTGATCGATCGGATTCTGGGTGGCGATGACCATGAAGGGCCGCCCGACCCGGCGGGTGTTGACCCCGACGGTGACCGTGCCCTCCTCCATCACCTCCAGCAGGGCCGACTGGGTCTTGGGCGAGGCCCGGTTGATCTCATCGGCCAAGACGATTGAGGCGAAGACCGGACCGGGGTGGAACTCATATTCGTTGGTCTGCTGGTTGATCACCTCGACACCGGTGACATCGGTCGGTAACAGGTCCGGCGTGAACTGGATGCGGGCATGCTTGCCGTCGACCGCCGCCGCCAGCGACCGGGCCAGCATCGTCTTGCCGGTGCCAGGGGCGTCCTCCAGCAGGATGTGCCCCTCAGCCAGCAGCGCCGCCACGGTCAGCCGGATCACCTGGGTCTTGCCGAGCACCGCCTGGCCGACGGCGTTGACGATCTGGCCGAAGGCCCCCTCGAACCAGACCGCATTGTCATGAGACATTGGCATTTGTTTTACCCCTTCACTTGTCTATTCCCTGTTTGAGCCCCGGGTGCCCGCTCTACCCAGTCCCCGGCTCTGGCCAGCCCTCTGGCTGATCGAGTTGGCGCGAACGCCATGCGGGTCTGACCGGTTCACTGATACCACTAATACGGCCAATCGATGACATTGGACTTGACGCCATTGATCACCACGAAGAGTTGCTGATAGTTGCCCATTGCGCTCATCGAAGTGACGATGCCCGATCCTTGTCGTGGCACCCAGCAGGTGCCGTTGGGATTACCAGTCCCGCCACCATTGCAATTGGTCAGAGCGCCGTTATCGCTGCCCCACTGATTGTCGAACCAGCGGCCACCGAAATCAGCGCAGCCGTTGATGTTGTTGCCATCAGCTGGCGTGCGGCACATGATCACCTTGAAGGTACCCTCGGCCATGTTGCCCCAACTCATGTTGAAGCTGCTGGCGTCCCGGTTGGAGATGCTGATCCAAGGCTTCGGCTCATCGTGAGGCCTGCCACTGACAAAGACCGACGCGCTGGGCCGACCATCAGAATCGAAAGCCTTATATTCGACCGAGATTGTAGCGCCCCAGCCCCGGTCAACCTGGAAGCCAGTGGCCGGGCAGGGATTCTGCCAACCCTCGCCGTTGACATTGCATTCGACCCGGTCAATCGGCCGGCCGTTGGTGGCCGGCCAGTCATAGAAGAAAATGACCGCCGCACTGTTGGCCTCGCCGCTGGCCAAGCCATACTTGGCGCTTGGTGGGTTGGGATCGCCAAAGGGCCGACAGGTGGTGCTGCCCCGCGGACCATTGCCGATGGTGGTCAACCCCTGATTGCCACTGGCGGCCTTGGTCTGCGCCCAGACTTCGATGGTCACCGGATCGTTGGAGTTGAACACCGCCACATCGGCTTGATTGCCGTTGACCGAACCGGTCGCCCCAGAATTGCCTTGGACTTGGTAATAATAGGTGACCTGATCGCCGCCATTGAGGTTCGGCGTCGGCCAACTGACATGGCAGACGCCATCGCCATCGCTGGCGCTGGGGGTCACCTGGCCCGGCGGCAGGGCGAAACGGAAGGGTTGCGATTGGCCGGAGGGGTCGGAAGGCGTGGTTGTCTTGTTGTGGGCGATGACGCTGAATTGCGACTGACTGCCCGTCTTCCCCGAGGAGACCACCGCGCAAACTTGGCCGTTCTGGGGCGCATCAGTGATCGTCCGGTCGCCATCGGGCCCGCCGCGCAGGGTGTAGGAGCTGACAGGGTCGCCGTTGCCATCGGCCACTGGCCAGCAGACCGAAGCTTGCGACTGATTGCCCACCGGGTCAAGACGATGAACCTCGGGGGTCGATGGGGTGGCCGGTTGGCCGGCCGGGGTCTGCTCGACCGACAGTGGTGAATACTGGCTCGGATCCTGGCAAGCGCCGACCGCCTGGTTGCAAGCCCGAATCTGCACCTGATAGGGCTCGCCGTTGGTCAAGCCGGTCCAGGTGGTCGATGTCGCCGGGGCGGCCACCTCGATCATCGTCTTGCCGGAGGCGACCTGGCCGGTGATGACCAATTGATAATGATCGATCGGCGTGCCGTGGTTCTCCGGGGCGACCCAGCTGATGTCAAGCGCTTTGTCGGCGAATTTGACACCTGGAGCAGTCATCATCGACGGGATGGCGTCGGGCACCGCCTCGGCTGATGGCGCTGATGGATCGGAATCGCCGACCTGATTACTGGCGACCACGGTGAAGGTGTAGCTGACGCCATTGCTCAGGCCATCAACCGTGCAGATGGTGGCGGTGCCGCAATCATGGCGGCCGCCAGCCGAATCAATGACTGTGTAAGCGGTGATCGTCGCACCGTGGTCGTTCGGCGGGTCCCAGCTCAGCGACACCGAACGGTCGCCGACCTCATGCAGTTGCAGGCCGCTGGGCGCGGCTGGGCGGCCCTTGACCGTCAGTGTCACCAAACCCTCCGCTTGGCGGTCGACGTCATGGGTGGCGTCGAGGATGGCATAGCGGATCAACAACTGCCCGGAGAAGTCACCGGCGGGGGTGATGTTGACTGACTGATCGGAGCCAGCGCAGCCGATGTCGACCGTGCCCTGACCACCGCTGACCTGCGCTGAGACGATGGTCAGTGCCTCTTCGGGATAGGGGTTGAAGTCGTTGGCGGTGACGTCAAGGCAGACGGCTTGGCCTTGGACGGCCTCGGCCACCTGATCATCGACGGCGTCAGGCAAGGGCCTGGTCGAGGCCACCACCGTCACCGTGATCGTCGCCTCCACCGGCGTGTTGGCGCCATCGCTGACTGAGACGACCAGCTGATCGACCGAGCCCTTGGGCAGGTCGTTGGCGGAGGACACTGTCAAGGTCGAGCCCGACACGGCGGCGTTCAGCCCTGATTGAGCCGGCTTGGTGACCAGGGCGAAGCTCAGCGCCTCATCTGGCTCTTGATTCTTGGCCAGGCGATCCAGGGCCAGATCAGCCGACTCGCCGACCTCGACATTGAGTGTCGAATCGCTCAGGGTCGGCGGCATCGAGTCCGATCCATCAGCGGCGGTGACAGTCACTGGGATGGTCAGGAAAGCCGTCAAACCATCGGGATCGTCGACCGAAGCGCCATCGGTCACTTCCAGGCTGATGCCAGCCGGGCCGGCATAATCGACCGGCGCAGTGAAGGTCAGTCGTGAGCCAGAGTCAGCACTGACCGTGCCATGCCAGGCGCTCAGCGATTCAGCGGTGGTCAACAGCGGCTGATGATCGGGGCGCACCAGAACATAATCGGCCAAATCGACCCCGACCGACTCGCCGGCCTTGACTGTCAAAGCCAGGGTGTCCAAGGCGGCGGCGTTGAGCTGGGGCGGGATGCTGGCGCGGCCCGGAATGGTGATGAAGGCGTGGCCGACCAGCCCATCGCTGTCAGTCAGGTAGTAATCGATGATCTGAAGCTCATCAGTCACCGGTAACGTCACCCCGTCGACGCCGACCTGAGCTTCAAGCAAATCGACCGTCAACTCGGCTTCATCAAGGTCGCCGTCAGGGTCGACGTCATTGGCCAAGACATCGACGGTGACGGTGTCGGCGGCTAACACCTCGGCAGCGGTGACGACGTCATCTTGGGGCGCCGGTTTGATCAGCTCGACCTCGGGGGCGACCTTGATCGCCAGGATACCGGTGGCTTGGGCGGCCCCGTCGTCGATGGTGTAAGTCAGCACATAATCGCCCGGATCGGTCGGCGCTGTCAGCGCCACTTGCTGATTGTCGATCTCCGCCGGGAAATCGGCTTCACCCAGGCCGATCAAGTTGATCGGGTCGCCTTCCGGGTCGGAGTCGTTGTCGAGCACCGTCGCCGCGAAACTCACTCCAGGCCGGACCTCGACCTGATCGCTGACCGCCAACGGTGGGTGGTTGTCGCTGTTGGCTGGGGCGATGCCGACGCGGATCGTTCCCTCGCCGATGGCCCCCAGCCGGTCGCGGACCCGGTAATTGAACTGGGCTGAGCCAAGTGTGGTCTCACCCGGGTCATAGCTGATGACATTGCCCTTGATGGCGGTGACCACCCCAGCTTGCGGCGTCGACGCCAAGCCGATCAATTCGACGAAGTCGCCGTCCGGGTCGATGCCGTCGACTGGCACTGTGATCTCGACCGGGCTGCCCGCCAGGGCTCGGGCTTCGACCAGACCGGGCAGCGGCGCCCGATTCGAGCCGTCGGCCGGAACAACGTGGATGGTCAATTGAGCGGTGTCAGGCGAGGCCGTGCCGGAGGCGTTGGCCACTTGGTAGAGCACAGCGTAGTTGCCGGCCGCCCGGGCATGAACGCGAATCTTGTTGCCAGCGACGAAGACCAGGGCTTGACTGTCTTGATCAGGCTGATCGCCAGCCAACTCGGGCAAGAGGCGCAGGGGCAGACCATTGGCCTGGGTGTCGTTGGCCAGCACCGCCACCGTGGCGATGTCACCGGCTCGGACCGTCACTGTGTCATCGACGCCATCTGGTGGCTCCGGGGACTCTGGCACCAGCACCGGGATGACCGTGATGATGCTGCTGGCCGCCAAGGGTCCATTGGAGGCGGTGTAGTGGACGGTGATTGGCGCGGCGAAGGACTGGGCATAGGTGATTTTGACCGAGACATGGTTGATCACCGACACTGACACCGCCGGCGAATCAGTCGTCACACCGGTGACCACCAAGGGGTAGCCCAGCGGGTTGACGTCGTTGTCCAACACCGGCACCACCACATCCTGACCGGTCAGCAGAAAAGCCTGATCGGGCACCACCAGCGGCGGCGCCAACTGGTCATCGGGGTCGATGATCTCGACCCGGATCAGGCCATCCGCCGAATTCGGGCCGTCCGAGATGGTGTAAAGCAGATAGACGGTGCCGGCCTGCGAGCAGTTGAGGGTGACCGTGCCATCCTCCGCCGAGGCGACGACTGTTTGGCAACTGGGGCCACTGGTCTGGCTGACACCGGCCAGACGCAAGGAGTCGCCATCAGTGTCGGAGTCGTTGGCCAAGGGCTCGATCAGCAGGTCTTGATTGATCGGCCCGGTCAGCAGATCACTGACCGCCAGCGGCGGATGGGATCCACCAGCCAGGACTGTGATGTCGACCGTGCCCTCAGTGTAGGCCAGGCCATCGGAGATGGTCACCGGAATCGATTTGGGCCCAATGGTCTTGCCGGAATCGGAATAGGTCAAGCTGCCATCCGGCAGCAGACTGATCCGATAATCGCCAGCGGCCACGGCAGCGGGGTCACCGGCCTTGAACAGGAAGATCGGATCGCCATCCGGATCGCGCCAATCGGTCAGTAGATTGAAGGAGATCGACTCGCCGGCAGCCACCTGGTGGGCGTTGGCTGTCCGACCGCTGATCGGTTGCGGCGCTCGATTGGCCAGGGTCTGATCGGTTGGCTGAACATCGATCGTCACCCGGGCTGAATCGGTGCCACCCCGGCCGTCGTCGATGGTGTAATCGAAAGCCAGGCTTTGGGCGGCGAAGGTCGGGTCGATCTGCAATTGGATGATCGACCCGGCATAAACCAAGGAGGCGCTGACACCATCGGGCAGGCCGCTGATCGGCGCGACCGTCAGCAGGTCACCATCCGGGTCAAGATCGTTCTCGACCACCGGCAACAAGGCGGTCGCTCCGAGGCGCAGGCCGTAAGCATCGTCGACGGCTGTCGGCGGCTGGTTGTCGGCCGAGCGATCCGGTGGCGTGTTTTCGGTGGTCTGCTCGTCAGAGTCGTCTTGGGAATCACCCTCCTGGCTGGCCATGGCGTCATCCCAATTGTCGACCTGAATGATCTCATCGGAGACCAGCCAAACGGCGCCATCATCGATCTGGTTGAGCACCACCAAATCGCGGTTGACCCGCAGGCGCAACTCCCCGTTGGCCTGACCGTCACGGCTGGTCACCGGCCCGGTCGAGTCAGCGTCATCACCGGCGCAATCGCGCCAGAAATCGCCAGTGCCCGCCCACACCGAGTAAGCGCACCCGCCGACCACTGCCGAGGCGGTCGGGCGAGCCACGGAATCGTCCGGGTCGGCGGCGATCTGGTGGATGATTGGGCTGCTGCCATCGAGTGGCTGGGCGACAGCGTCGCTGCTGGTGGTGTAGATGACCGCGCCGTTGAAAGCCTGCGCCGACGGTTGTTGCAGAGTCAATGACGCCCATTGGTCGGCGCTGGCCTCGGCCGGGATGCTCCGATCCGAGCCCAGCCAGAGCATGCCGGAATCAGCGCTGAAGATCACCGGAGTGTCGCCGACCACGGTCATCGAGTAGGCGCCATCCGGATCAACATCGTCGAGTTGATCGCTGGCGAAGCTGGCCGACTGCTCATTGCTGACGCTGGCTGCCAATGGTTGGCTGGCTGGGATGGTGGTCAAAGAGGCATCGGCCGGGTTCAGCAGGTAGACAGTGTCGTCTGCGCCCAAGGCCACCTCGGCATTGGCCGGCAGGTCATTGATCAAGGGCGGTGTCGCCTGGGCGTCAGGCGCGAAGGCTGCCACCGCTGCCGGAGCCAGCAACCACAATGAGGAGCTGGCGCCGTTGGGCGCCAAGATGACAGCCCGATCATCGCTGGCCAACAATTGAGCGCCAGCGCCGATTGTCACCGCCGGATCGATGGTCAACAGGGACGGATCGACCAGCTCAGCGGCTGAGCCGCCATCAGCGGTGACCAGGATTGACTCCTGATCTTGGAGCAGATCGAAGTTGCTGGCGCTGGGGTAAGCGACGCCATCGATCTGACCGGCTTGATGGTTGATCCGACCGATGACATGGCGGGCCAGGTTGCTCACCCAGACACCGGAATCGTTGAGGTCGACCTGTTGGATGGTCATCCCGGGATGGATGACCGCGCCGACCACCAAGCCAGCGGCCAAAGCCACACCAACGCCAACAGACAGCCCCTGTTGCCAATGCGGTCTCCGCATGCCCATCCCCCTCGCCCACAATCACCGCCAAACAACCAAGCATAATGCCATCTAGTTTGTTGGGAACACTATTAGTTTATAGCCTAGCCATTTGGGGTAATAGCAACGATGGGGAGAACTCCCCAATCCAGCTGCCGCTGCTGGCCAAACCACCCCGCCGCTGATCCAAACTTCTACCCTGCGGCTGTTTTGTCTTGCCTGTGGTTGTGTGCGAGTAAAGCAGCGGGGGGAGTCACCTTACAAGGTGGCTCCCCCCGCTCAATTGTTCGGGTCAGTTGTGTGGGTTACCCACGGTGGGCCCGGCGGCGCTTGCTAACAACCAGCACACCAGCGCCAGCCACAATCGCCCCAACAGCCAACCCACGCAGATTCAACACCTGCTGGTCAACCACACCACCAGTCTGAACCGCCGGCGCAGCCGTCACCACAAACGAGGTCGAAATCTTCCCCGACTGCTCACCAGTCAACTCAACCGTATGAGTACCCGCCTCAAACGAGCCCGGCACCTCAAACGAAATCACAACCTGGCCAGACTGATCAGCCGTGCCACAACCCGCCTGCAACACCTGCGAGAACACAGCCAAACACACCTTCTCACCCGGGTTGAAATTACTACCAGTAACCTCCTGAGTCTCACCAAGACGACGCTGCGGATACTTCACCGAAATACTCAAAGCACCAATCGTCACCTCGGTCGGCTCAGACTCATTACCAGCCGGATCAGTCTCAACCACACTCACCTGGTCACCAGGCTGCAACGGAGAATCCGGAGTGCAAGACCAATCACCAGTCGCACCAACCAACACATCATCACAACCCGGAACCGGATTACCATCCGGATCCTTAACCGTGATCGTGTCACCCGGCTCACCCTTACCATCCAGTTGCGAACCATTCGAATCATTCACCACCGGAGCCTTCGGCGCATCCGTATCCAAACGAGCCTTACCCGGATCCGAATCATTACCAGCCGGATCAGTAGCCACAACAGTGATATCACCAGAAGGCATGCCCTCAGGAGTATCAACCACGAACGACCCATCATC